>JASJDQ010000126.1 GCA_030065075.1 Paracoccaceae bacterium
AAAGCGGCGCGCGAGTTGTTGCTCGAAACAGGGTACCAGCGGCTCACGATGGAGGGCGTCGCCAGGCGATCGGGAGCCAGCAAGGCAACCGTCTACAGGTGGTGGCCAACGAAAGGGCTCCTTGTTCTTGAGGCGGCCGCGGACGAAATTGCCATAGGGTCGGTGCCGGACACAGGAAATACCGAAATCGATCTTCGGATCGCCATCGAACAGTTGATCGAGACATTTTTGCGTCCTTTGGCATCGGTCGTCATTTTCGCGGCAATCACCACGGTAGAGGCTGATCCCGGTATGGCGGCGGCATTCCGTGACCAGTATGTTTACCCTTGGCGAATGACAGCCGCTCAGGCCATCGAGCGCGGTATCGAGCGTGGCGATGTCAAATCAACGGACACGCAGTTCGTATTGGACGTGATCGTTGGAACGGTATTTCAGCGCACGCTTGTCATGAAGGAGCCGATGACAGAAGGGCTTGCCGAAGGACTGCTTGGCCTCATGCTGGCCGAAGGCGATTAGGAGGACAATGTCCACTTCAGGACTCGAAGCCGCCATCGCGAATTATCCGGTGCGCTTGATCGCATCGCCAGGCAAAGTCTGATCAGTTAGACTTTTGATTTCCTTATTCAGTAACTTTGGCTGGGCAAGAAACTCATCAATCTTGGACTTTTCAACAGCAGCGCTGAAAAGAAAGCCCTGAAACTCGTCATAGCCAATTCGGTCCAGCAAGACTGCTTGGGAAGACCTTTCAACTCCTTCGGCGTTCAATCGCATCCCAAGTGCTTTTCCCATCACGGCAATTGCATCGATGATGGTCTTGGTCTTTTCGTCGATGCCGATATTGCAAATAAAAGATCGGTCAATTTTGATCTTGTCAAAAGGAAACCGGCTCAGATAGCTGAGGCTAGAGTAGCCGGTCCCGAAGTCGTCCATGGCGACGCTAACGCCCATGTCACGCAGAATTTCAAGGGTCTTGATGACCGAGTCCGTATTCTCAAGAAGCAAATTCTCGGTGATCTCAAGTTCCAACCGTTCGGCCGGCAGACCGGAAGTTTCGAGAGCATTGGAAACGATCTCAATTAACTCGGACTGTTTGAACTGGGCGGGAGAGACGTTAACGGCAACTTTCAGCCCGGGCCACTGCGCCGCATCCTGACACGCGCGATTGATGACCGACTTTCCCAGCGCGACTATCAAGCCGGATTCCTCCGCAATGGGTATGAACTGGCTTGGAGAGATCTCTCCTTTTTCGGGATGGCGCCACCGCGCCAGAGCTTCGACGCCAACAAGCTGGTATGAACTTCGCGATACCTGTGGCTGGTAACAGACACGCACTTCGTCTCGCTCAAGTGCGCGTGCAAGATCTTCTTCCAATTCCTTTCTTTCCTTGAGTTGCTGCGCAAGATCTTCGCTGAAGAAGGAAAAAGTGCTGCGACCAAGCGACTTGGCGCGGTAAAGGGCGAGGTCCGCACGCTGAAAGACAGTTGAAGCATCCGCAGGTTCGGGCAGATGGGGAAACGAGATACCTATGCTCGCACTGATGTTCAGACTGTGGCCGTTGACAACATAGGTTTCCGAAACGTCGGAAATGAGTTTGTCGGCCAGGAACCTGACCGTATCCTCAGAAGCGACATCGATGAGCAGGACAGCAAACTCGTCGCCACCCAATCTGGCAAGAATGTCTTTGCCCGACAGCAGTTTCTGCATACGTTCGGCAGCTTCAATGAGAAGGGCGTCGCCTGCCGGGTGACCAAAGGTATCGTTCACTTGTTTGAAGCGGTCCAGATCGACAAGCAACAAGGCAGAACGAACATCCGTTTGATTGACCGCATCGTCCAGCCACTCGTTGAACAAGCCGCGGTTCGGCAGTTTCGTGAGAGGATCGTGGCTTGCAAGAAACGCGGCACTGCCGATGGCCTTGTTCATCAACCGCAGCGGCATCGACCGTGTGGCGATGAAGATGCCGATCCCCAGAGGCGTCGTAAATAGAAGAAGAATCAGAGAGTTACGGGCCAGGGGAGTTAAAGAGCGATGGATGGTGATGTGCCCTACAACGTTGCCTGAATCAAATAGTGGTTGACTGACACTGATCACAGGTTGCGTGGGTTCACCATGCACGCTTAGCAAGCGCGTGATCATCTTTCCTTCGAGGTCAGTGATCTCCTTTGTGTCCCGCTCATAGCTGTGACCCGGATCGTTCAGGAGTTGCAGATGCCGGTCTTCCTCAAATCTCCACATTAGCGGGTTAAGGCCGATCATCTGCGACAGTTCTTTTGAAAAGAACTTTGCTTCAGCTTCAATGGCGCCAATACTGGATTGCTTGCCCATTTGATACATCGTCAAGGGCGCGCCGAAGGCGATGAGCGTCGCTGAGGCAGCCGCGACAATCGTTGTCAGCCTGGCTATGCTGCGGTCTTCGCTCATCGCCGTCCACTCGGATCAGGACTGGGTGTCTACAGGCCGTGCAACGCCTATGTAGTATCCATTCGCCTCGAGGATCTCCATTCCTTCTGGAGAGAAGATGAAATCGACAAACCCTTGGGCGGCCTCAGAAATATCTGGTCGGACCACAATTCGAAACGTCTTCGCGAAATCATTGCTCGGATCCCTTGCAAGGTCTGCTGTCGGAACATCGCCCTCCAGCGCGATCAGCTTGACGCGGCGATCTTCGGCGATGATCTGGGCGAGCGGCGCCACACCAAAAGAGCCTGGCGTGTCTTCGACGAACCCAGCGTTCAACTGATCACTGCGCGCAATGACCAAACCGTCACGATCCATGAGAACGTCCACTGCGTTTGCCATTTCAGGCGATATCTCGCGCTGGATCTGGACGTCACTTTCGGAAAGCGGGCGCGTGACGATGCGGATTGGAGATCCGTCTTCCCACTGAGTTGTCTCGCCTGTGTAGATCGCAACCAGCTGATCCAGCGATAGCTCGTCCACCGGTACGGTAGGATTGGCAATGACAACCAACGGTGTGCGACCGTAGGGGATAGCTCTCATTCCCTCGACTGCTGCCTTTTCCTTGTCCTTCAAGGGGCGTGCAGACATCGAAAAATCCAGCGCGCCTTCAGTCAGTGCGCGAATTCCGCCACCGCTCCCTAAGCTGGGCAGCACTTCAATGACCAGTTCGGGGTTCACCTCTTCGTAGGCTTCCGCAAGGATTTTCATTGGACCCAAAGATGCCCCGGTGCCACCAATGCGGATCATGTCGGCTGCGGCCAATGCTGGCATGGACAACAGCGCCACGGCACATGCGGTGCATCGCACCAGCGTTCTAACGTATCTTGTCAGCATCACATCCACTCTCTTTCGGGCCCCACCGCAGGTATACGTCGCCAAGTTAATTTATCATTACTGCCGGAGCGCAACTCACGCGGATGGACTAAGGATTTTGAGGCAAACCTAAGAGTTCATTAATTGGAGCTAGGTCCCGCTTGCCAGTCACTCGGGGGGCGTCGATGCGCGCTTTTCGCTGGAACGGCTGCGTCCACCGACAGCAGACCTAATCGGATGGCGGCCATCTCCGAGAAGCGGGGCGAAAACATGCATTTAGGTAACCGTACGAAGAGCAGCTTTCGCTGTACGACAACCATCAAAATGAATTCAGAATGCTGCGGTCAGTCGATTTCACAGGAAGAATGAGCGTCCGATCACCCTCCGACGATGAAGCACCTGCATCAATGGGCCAATCTGACAGATCCAGTTAGTGTGCGGGCGCGGCTGCTATCGGTTCTCGCAGTTCTTCGTAGTGGTCCAGGTCAGCGTAATACCAAGCCGTTCCGCGTGTGGCGCTACCGAGCGCACGCGACAGTTCCTCCTCCGAAGCCATTGGCAGAAGAGCCTGGAAAACATCCCAGCCTTTGGCATTCGGGTTCGTCTCGAACCCCAGAACCTGTCCTTTCAGACCGCTCACAAGCTGGACGAGGCTGCCGTCGAATACGGACGGGACATGAATATACCCTAAGGATCGGCTGCAGGATTGTCGTGCCGACTTGTTCCAGCGCCTGCCTGACCGCGTTTTGCCCGGCGATGCGGAACGCAAAATCCGAGCTGTCGACCGAATGGGATTTGCCATCCTTGAGCTCTACGGCGACATCGACCACCGGGAAGCCCGAAGGGCCCTTGGTCAAGGCTTCCCTGGCGCCGGCCTCGACCGAGGGAATATAGTTTCGCGGAACTGCGCCACCTTTGACCGTCTCCGTAAACGAGAAACCGCTTCCCGAACTGCGAGGGGTTACGTCGATCACGACATCGGCAAATTGCCCGGCGCCGCCTGACTGCTTGCGGTGCCGGTGATGGATTGTAGCACTGCCGCGGATCGTCTCGCGAAGGGCCGCCGAGATTTCGCTGCAATCCACCTGAATGCCGAATGCGCCAGCCAGTTTCGACACGATGACATTCAAGTGCTGCTGTCCCTGAACACCAATGACGGGCGATCCGGTGGCGTCGTCCTGCTCAACGGAAAGACCCGGGTCAATCTCCGCCAGACGCGCAAGCGCTGTCGAGAGCTTGCTTTCGTCCTTCTCGTGCGCGGGATGTACGCGCCGCTTCAGGACTGGCGGATGCGCTTCAGCCCAAGTGGGCATCTGCTCTGTGCCTTCTTCAGTCAGGAACCACCCGGGCGAGACATGATCGCTCTTGATTGCGACGGCGAACTCGCCTGCCGACAGCGGGGATGAAATTGGTGTCTTTCCGTCCAGGGCATTAAGGCTTCCAAGATAATCACCTGCCAGACGGCTCCTTTGACCAACTCCGTCGCCCAATGCGCGGACAAGGCTTATTTTGCCCATATGCTTTATCTGGTCTGCGAGACAAGCAGCGGCGAGCACGTTGGCTCCAAGGCTCAATCGGTCACGAAGCGCACCGATCTCCGGCACCTCGTGGCGAAGCGATTTCATTAAGCGCATGAGACCGTTGCCGTGAACCGCAGCGCCAAGGAAGGCAGGCACGAGGTCATGGTGTTGCAAGACATGGGTCGACACCGGATAGAGATCCTCCGCCATCGGGATCTTGTCCTCGATAATCTGTTCAAGGAGACCGTCATCGAAATCAGCGAAAGCTTCGAGGAGTTCAGACCTGGCTTCTTGCTCGCGGAGAAGCATGGTCTCGGGCAACTCGACGAGCGATGACCGGCGGCCTTCACGGTAAGTCCAGGCGCGTTCGGAGATCAGGTCGATGACGCCCGTGATTTCATTTCCGTCGCGAATGGGAATCTGGCGGAGCACGATGCCGTGGCGGCAATAGTGCTGGAGCGATGCCACGATGTCGGCGACGCGCTCTGAAGCAGCTTCGATCTTGTTGACGAACAGGAAGGTGGGCATTGACGCTGCGTCGAGAAATCGCAGGTAAGGAGCAGCCAGAACGGCTGCGTCTGCCTGGGCGGGCACACATAGGACCGCCGCATCGCAAGCGGCGAGGACCGGACCAATCTGTGACTGCGAATCGTGACCGCCAGGCACTTCCAGCGCCGCCCAAGGGTCGCCCATGAATTCGAACGGCGTAATTGTCGTCTCGCCGTGCAGTTTCAACGAAGTTGCGCGCGCGCCCTCAATCCCCGCTAAACCCTCAACCAACGTCGATTTGCCGGATTGCGATGGTCCAATAACTCCAATGGCTCTCACTTTGCGCCCTCCCTGCGTTCACATTGAGTGCTCCCGCACTCGCTACGTTCAGGTTGCCTGCGAACTGCGTTCTGGGCCTTGTCGGCCACGCTGCCTCTCGGGTTCGCGCGCTAGCGTAACTGCGCCACGTTCTTCACTAGCTTCGTATGTGACCATCCGTTTGGTCAAGGTGCGCTCGACTATGCCCGGGCGATCGTCCGACGGAACGTCCGCTATGGGCTCGAAGCGGCCTATCGCTGCAGAAGGCATTAACGGAAGAGTTGCGGAACAGAGCCGGCTTTCGCGGTTTTTTCGAATTGCGCAAAGTGCTTTTTGGTTCTACCAGAACAAATCCGGCTCGTTTATGATTTCGTTCACGGGTCTGGCCGCAAAACTGCCGGAAGCTGGTCCCCAATACTCTTCAGGTCTCGGTACGCGCTCTGGCCAACGCAAAATGGCGGGTGACTTTAGGTCCTCGCCAAGACCGTTAGTGCTGATGACAAATCCACTCTCTTGGCCCTTGGATGCTGGATCCATTGGTCTCGTATGTGAGCCTGAAGCCGCTTCGTTTCGATCGCATTCACGTCTACAGGCTAGCGGGCATTCAACCGCGCAAGCGTGCGATGGCGGCGGCCAAGGCCGGGAGACAAGACACGACCTCGAGCTTCTTGCCCATTGGCTCGGCGATGACCTGTGGAATCGGCACAGTGTCGGAAACGACGATCCTGTCGACCGGCCCGCTACGGAACCTGTTGCTCGCGCTCGCATCGAACAAGGCGTGCGCGGCGGCGAGGTTGACGCTTCGCGCGTTCAACTCCCGGCAAGCCTGCGCAGCGCGAAGCATCGTTCCGCCCGACACGATCATGTCGTCGATGATCCAGACGTCCCGGCCCGCCACATCGCCCGCGAACAGATCGCCGGACACGACGCCGGCGCTGCGGCGCTTTTCCATGAAACCAAAGGTGACATTACCGCCGCTTTGCGCGACGAGTGCTTCCCGTAGGAGTTGCGCGCGTTTCACTCCGCCGGCATCGGGGGACACCACAGCGAGTTGCCCGCCTGGGGAGGCCGGGAGTATCGCACTGGCGAAAAGCTCGGCTGTGTCGATGTGAAGGGTCGGGCAGCGAAACGCGTTCTGGAACGCGGACAGGTTGTGCACGGCGATCGTCACGATCCGATCCGTCCCCACCGCTTCGAACAAACTTGCGAGGTACTTGCTGGTTACCGGATCCCAAGGTTTGGTCTGGCGATCCTTGCGTGTGTAAATCAGGTAGGGCACCAAAACCGTGATCCGTGCCGCCCCGTTTTCGCGGCAGGCCGCGAGGAAGAAGAGCAGGCGGCAGAGCCGGTCGTTGACCGAAAGTGCCCCATCCCCGTGCAGGTAGGACAGGACGACCACGTCTTCGTTCCGGACGGAGATCAGAGGCCGCCCCTTGTGTTCGCCGTCCTCGAAATCGCGAAATTCACTTGGGTCGACTGCAAAGCCACTAGCCTCGGCAATGCCCTGTGCCAAGTCCTCACATCCGTTCACCGCAAAGAACCTCATGCGTGTGAAAGAGCATCTTGGGCGGAGCCGCACATTGATGGGCGTCAAGAAGCTGATTGACGACAGTCATCCACCGCATGCGGAAGCACCGCTATGTAGGAGCGGCGCCCATCCAATGTGTCTCGCCGCTGATCCCAATTTGACAGGCAGACGCGGATGGCCAAGATCGAGGCGGGCATGGCAAGAGCCGAAGCCGATGACAAGGAACGAATGGAGCCACTCGAGGCGGCTCTGCGCGAACTTCTCACGCCGGAGCGTGTTGTCGAAACTCATGCTGCGCTCGTTTTCCTTACCAAGACGCGCGCCTACAAGCTGAAGAAATCCAGCGTCAATCGGCATTTCGACCATCGGACATGCGAAGCCCGCCACAAGACCTGCTTGGCTGAAGTCGCCATCAACAAAGCGCTTGCGCCCGACGTCTACATCGGTGTCTGGCCCGTCACACGCACCCTGAATCACGGACTCGCGCTGCGAGGCGAAGGCGAGCCGGTCGACTGGCTGATCGTCATGAAAAGACTGCCCGACGAGGCACTGCTTGACCACGTCATCGCGTCGGGCGCGCCGGTCCCGTGGGAGGCTGTGGACGCCGTCATGGAGCAATTGATTCAGTTTTACCGGGGCGCGTGCGTGGGCGAGGTTGCACAGATCACGTATCTTGAGACACTTCGCGATGAAACGCGTTTGAACTTCGATCACCTGACCCGTTGGAAGGACACGCTTGGCAGCGACGTGGGGACCCTTTGTCAAAAGGCACTGGCACGGCTTGACGCGTTCTCAGGCGAAATCCTTCAAAGGGGGGAGGAGGGTCAAGTGGTCGATGGACATGGCGATCTGCGTCCGGAACATGTGTGCCTCGATCCGCCGGTCATCTTCGACCGAATGGAGTTTTCGGCCAGGCATCGGCTGATCGATGTTCATGACGAGATCGGTTATCTCGGGCTTGAGGCCGAAATCCTGGGCAATCGGGATATCGGCCAACGGTTGAGGGACCGCCTCGTCACAGCCGGCTTCCCACCGCCGTCCCCGGGCCTTTTGTCGACATTTCGGATGGTCCGTTGCCTGATCCGGGCGCGGCTCTGTATTGACCACTTGCTGGATGCGCATCCTAGGACACCGGAAGTCTGGCCGGAAAAGACGAAGACCTATCTCGCGCACGCCAAGGCCGCTGGGGAAAGTCAAACAAGCTGAGCGCGTCAGGGTCGTCTGAAGGCACTCATGTCCGTGCCGGTCTGGATGGAGAGGCTTTCCAGACTGTCGAAGAGCAATTGCAGAACGTAGTGCGGGTTATGCGCGTAGCCGCCCGGGTCCTTGGCGACGAACTGATAGTTGTAGGCGGCCTTGAGCAACCTCGGCGTCCAGCTCTGATAGCGATTCGGGAACACCGCCTCGCTTTCCGACGCGATCCCGTCGCCGTCGGAATCATGGAAGAAGTAAGGGTAGGTGTCCGCCTCATAGACGATCGGCTGCAGGGCGACCGCCTGCGCATAGGTGCGAATGGCGACGTCCAGTTCTTCATGAAGCGTCACCACTTCTCCGTGGATTCCTTCCCTTCGGTTTCCGTCGCCATCGTAGTCGGGGCCTGAAGTCCGGAAGTCCGACGCCCGTTTGCCACCGTGACAACGGCTGCAAGTGTCAAGTTCGACTACAGTGGAATGCGGGTCGTGACACTCCGCGCAGTTGTCGAAAACCCTGACGTGCGAAAATCGTCTGGCATAGGATCGCCCTTCATACTGGAACCCGCCTCTGGACATCGCGCCAAGGCGGGTGGCCGCCGCGGCGGCATAGTGGACATTCAGAAATCTGAGGTCCGGATACACCGTGTCATCCTCAAGATCGGCGACGGCACGATCCACGCTGTCGGTTGATGCGCGGCCCTGATGGCAGACGTTGCACACCGCCGAATGGCCCAGGGAAGAGACGGTGACACCGGACGGAAACTCTACGGTCTCTAACGCAGTTGCCGCTTGGTTGTGGCAGGCCACGCAGTCTATGGGTGCGCCGGTCGGCGCCGGCCGGTCGACGACACCCACTGCCGTTCCATCACCGCCAAGGAAGTCAAGAAGACCGGGGCCGGAATGGCATGTGGCGCAGTCCTCCCTGACGGCGCCATCTTCGTCCCAATGCGTGAAGGCCTCGGCAGAACGGTCGGCATGAGGTGAGGCCAGCCAGGCCTCTACAATGTCTTCAAGCGAGGGGCTGTCCGCTGCCGAGGATGAATTTGCCGCCACAGCAATCGACAGCACCAAAAATACTCCGGCTATGCATCTTCGAATGTAAATCATTTCGACACCCAGCAGACAGAACAGTGCTTTTTGCCGCGCGCAACAAGGCCTGCCAGCGCTGCCATTCGTGCATGCACCAGCGCCATCTGGCCTGCTGATCCCGCGTCGGCTCGTCATATGCATTCGACTCGAAGCCATACTCGACGGGACAGGTCCGCAGAATGACATCCGTCAAAATGCACTCTCGCGGCTTTGGCAAAATACTTGTGTGGGCCTGCGTGCTCTTCGTGGGCCAGCTTGGGAGGAACTGTTATGGACAAGACGACAAGACCCGCAGCGCATACGCCCGACTTGGACGATGCGCCGCGTTCGGAATCCCGTCGCGGGTTCCTGAAATTCGCGGCAGCGACCGGTGCAGTCATCTCGATGTCGCGCACGCGCGCCTTCGCGAATGGCGACATTGCCTATCACGCCAAGGAACTGTCTGACGACAAGCTCGTCGACATGTACCGCACGATCCTGAGGATCCGCTGGCATGAGCGGACCCAGGCAGACGAGATGCTCACCAACCCCGAGTACCGGGGCTACAACCATTTCTATGCCGGGCAGGAAGCGGTTGCGACTGGCGTCTGCGCGGCCCTCAGGAACGATGGGCCGTTCGAACAGATCGACCTTGCCTATTCGTCGCACCGGCCGTCCGGGCACGCCATCGCAAAAGGTGTGGACATCCCGAAGATGTGTGCCGAGAACGACTTCCGCGCGACAGGTCTGAACGGTGGCTATGCCGCTGAGATGCACTTGTCGGATCCGGATGTCGGCTTCATCGGCGCCGACGGCATGATCGGCCCCTCAATGCCGATCGCGACCGGATCGGCTTTCGCATTCCGGGCCCGCGGTTCGGATCAGGTGGCCGTGGTCTTCGGCGGCGACGGGACCTATGCGACGCCGCATTTCCATTCCGCTCTGAACAACGCGAAGCTGCTCGATCTGCCGTTCATCTACGTGCTCGAGAACAACCTCTATCACCAGTACGCGCACTATTCCTACTCGTGCCCGCACAAGGACATCGCAAGCGCGGCAGCGGCCTATGGCATCCCCTCGCGCGTGGTGGACGGTCAGGACGTGTTCCAGGTCTACAACGTGGCGAAGGAGGCGGTGGATCGCGCCCGCGCCGGCGACGGCCCGAGCTTCATCGAGGCCAAGACCTATCGCTACTACAACCACTGGGGCGCCCCCGGCGCGACGGCGGGCGAGCTTGGGGCCTTCGGTTACGACCCGTTGGCGATTACCTCGTTCCGGCCCGAGCGTGAGGTGCGCGCCTGGATGCAGCGTGATCCGGTCGACATCGCTCGGAAGACGCTGGTCGATTGGGGCGTTATGGACGCGGCAGGAGCCGAGTCCATCGAGACCGAGGTCAAGGCCGAGATCGCGGACGCCTTTGCATGGGCCGCCCAGCAACCCTTCTGCCAACCCGAGGACGGTCTGAAAAACGTCTTCGCTGATGGTGCCGTGCCTGCCCGCCAGTTCGGCTGAGGCGGCAAGGTCTGATGAAAGGATAAACCTATGGCACAGAAAAGTTGGATGTATTCCGTCCTCGAGGCCGTTCAGTGGGAGATGCAGAACGACCCCAGGATGATCTGGATCTTCGAATTGACGCCGCCCGTGGCATCGAACCCCGGCAAGCCGGTCATCAATCTGGAAACCGAGTTCGGCCGTAAGCGCGTGGTGAATACCGGTATCGACGAGAGCTGGATGGCGTCTTGTTGTTTGGGGGCCAGCCTCGCCGGTTCGCCCGCCGCGACATACATTCCCTATCAGGGCGCGCTGATGCCCTTCCAGGTGATACAAAACGTGGCAGGCAAGCTGCGTCACATGACCGGCGGGCGCGCCAAGATGCCCGTTGTCTGGATCATCGAGATGACCGGGCAAACGCCGGGCTTCGCGGGTCAGCATTCCTGCTAT
>JASJDQ010000127.1 GCA_030065075.1 Paracoccaceae bacterium
CCCCAAATACGTAACTCTCATCTCAATCTCCCTCGTTTGCCAGCAAATTCCGGTTGGGGCGGTTTGACGCTCCCTGAAGGCGATTATACCGCACGCGAAGCTTTTCCAGAATCCTGCGATCTTGCTCTAATGACCAAAGATTGAGCGCCAACGGCGGCAAGCCTGCCTGCGCCCAATTCAGTTTTCTGGAAAAGCTTCGCGTGCGGTATAATCGCCTTCAGGGAGCGTCAAACCGCCCCAACCGGAATTTGCTGGCAAACGAGGGAGATTGAGATGAGAGTTACGTATTTGGGGCTGGCGAGCTGCTGCATCGCCGCTTTGGCTGCGCCGACAGCGGCCGATACCACCGATGTCACCTGGAAGACCGAGGTCGTCGTTGCCAAGGAAGGTGCGTTCTGCTCTGACGATCCGAATTGCTTTAATCGCTACCACCCGGATATCCCCGCGGTCGCTACCGCGGCGCCGGGCGATTTCATCATATTCGAGACACGCGATGCGCTCGACAGTGACCTGACGCTCGACTCCAATGCCGACGACGTTGCCGCACTGGACCTGTCTGGCGTGCACCCCATGACCGGCCCCGTGTCCATCGAAGGCGCCGAGCGTGGCGACGTCCTGGCCGTGACGGTCGTGGACATCGCTCCAGATGAGTTTGGTTACACAGTTATCGTACCGGGCTTTGGCTTTCTTCGCGATGAATTCACTGAACCGTTCTTTGTCGGATGGAAGCAGACGCGCACACATGCGGTTTCGGATGCGATGCCGGGAATCGCGATCCCCTATGAGGCATTCACCGGCTCCATTGGCACAATGCCGGGTGAGCCGGAGGTCGATGCGTGGCTTACCCGCGAAACCGAGCTCGCGGCGGTCGGTGGCGTGGCATTGCCGCCCGAGCCAACCGGCGCTCTTCCGTCTGCAATCTGCGGCGCTGGCGGCTCTCAGGCGGATCGTTGCTTGCGCACAATTACGCCGCGCGAAAACGGCGGCAACATGGATGTGCAGCAGATGCAGGTGGGGACGACAATTCTGATCCCTTGCTTTGTCGACGGCTGTAACTTGTTTGTTGGAGATGTTCATTACGCTCAAGGCGACGGCGAAGTGTCGGGCACTGCGATTGAAACCGGTGCAGTGGTGACCGTCACCACCGAAATCCGGAAGGGTCAGGGCGAATTCATCACCAGTCCTCAGGTCGAAGGCGGTCAGCAAATCAAGGACATTGAACCGTCCTCCTTCCACCAGACCATCGGCTATCCGTTCAAGGAGGCGGGCACCGTTCCGACGTACCACACCTATCTCGAAAGTGAGGTTATCGAAGGTCTGCCACAGCTTTCGGAAGACCTGACCATGGCGGCGCGAGACGCCTTGAAGCAGATGATAGATCACATCACGCGGACTTACGGGCTCACCCGTGAACAGGCTTATGTACTGGCTTCCGTTGCGGTCGACCTGCGCGTTGGACAAGTTGTCGATGTGCCGAACTACATCATCACGGCCGTCTTGAATAAGGACGTGTTTGTCGATGAATAGGCGAGGCTTCCTGGCAATGGCGGGGGCTGCGATTGCAGCACCTGCCTATGCGCACACGCCGTATGGCCAGTGGGTGGTCTATCGGCAAAAGCATCTCTTGGTCGGCTCGCATCGGGGCGATTTGCGCACCTATGATCTGGCGCAGGATGTGGTGGCCGCGTTGGCATCGGAGTTGCCCGAGGCGCAGGCCCGGGTGGCGCGGGGGCCAAGGCCGCAACGTATCGCATCTCTCATGGGCACGGGACAGTTGTTCCTCGCGGTGCTTTCGGCGGATGAGGCGGGCCGGATGGCGCGGGCGGAGGCTCCGTTCGAAGGTTACCGTCCGACACCGGTACATGCACTCGCCGCGCTTGATACGGATTACCTGCTGTTTGCAGCACCGGAGTTTCCGGAGGAGCACGGGCGGCTTGTGACCCAGGCAGTCGACCATGCCGAGCTCGGTTTTCCCCCCAGCGGGCTTCCACTTCACAGCGGCGCTGCTGCTTATTGGAGATGAATGGTGCGCGCTCTGAAGCGGCCCTCAAGATGAGGGCCGCCTCCAAAAGCGATTGCCGGCCGACATCCCAAACTTAACTCGCGCGTCAGGGCTCTTGTGCGTCGTTGGTGCACTCGGGCCCAGGGCAGCTTCGTCCGAGTGGCAGTCGCCGGTGTCTTGCGAAGCGATTGACTGCTCTCAGACCAATCCGGACTCAACCAGAGGCTTCCGTTCCTTTCCTCGGCGTCTCGGTCCCTGACGGGATCAGAAAACCATCGCCGCTCGAGATGCTTGCGCGTAGGGAGAACGCGCTTTGGCGAAAACGAAAGTATTGCCTGCGGGCACATGGTTCCCTCAGACTGCAGTAACAAAGCAATACTTGGGAGGACATTATGCTCGACACGACATTGGCGGACCAGACCCAGGCGTTTCTGAACAATTTTGGCCAGGCTCTGGAGGCCGGTGACATCGACGCCGCCACGGAGATATTTCTGGACGATTGTTATTGGCGCGACCTGGTTACGTTCACTTGGAACATCAAGACCGTGGAGGGCAAGGCGCAAGTCGCCGACATGTTGAAACACCAGCTTGCCACCACGAAGCCATCAAGCTGGGCGCTGGCGGAGGGCGAGCTTCCCACCGAGGACGACGGCGTCACCACGGCCTGGATCCAGTTCGAAACCGAGGTGGCGCGGGGTTACGGGCTGATCCGCTTGAAAGAGGGCAAGATCTGGACGCTTCTGACCACGATGGCGGAGTTGAAGGGGTATGAAGAGCCCAAGGGCTTTGCGCGCCCGCTTGGGGCCAAGCACGGCGCAGGCAAGCACCGCACCACATGGCTGGAAGAGCGCCAGCTTGAAGAGACCGAGCTGGGCTACAAGACCCAGCCCTATTGCGTGATCATCGGCGGCGGTCAGGGCGGCATCGCCCTTGGTGCGCGGCTCCGCCAGTTGGGTGTGCCGACGATCATCGTTGAGAAGAACGACCGTCCCGGCGACAGCTGGCGCAACCGCTACAAGTCGCTCTGCCTGCATGACCCGGTCTGGTACGACCACCTTCCCTATATCAAGTTCCCCGAGAACTGGCCGGTCTTCAGCCCGAAGGACAAGATCGGCGACTGGCTGGAAATGTACACCAAGGTCATGGAGCTGAACTACTGGACCCGTTCAACGGCCAAATCCGCGAGCTATGACGAGGCGACGGAAGAATGGACCGTGGTCGTGGATCGCGATGGCGAAGAGGTTGTGCTCAAGCCGAAGCAGCTTGTGATGGCCACCGGCATGTCCGGCAAACCGCGGATGCCTGACCTCCCGGGCATGGAGAAGTTCAAGGGCGACCAGCACCATTCCTCGAAACACCCGGGGCCGGATGCCTACAAGGGCAAGAAGGCCGTTGTGATCGGGTCCAACAACTCCGCTCACGACATTTGCGCCGCGCTTTGGGAGGGCGATGTCGACGTGACCATGGTTCAGCGCTCGTCCACGCATATCGTTCGCTCCGACACGCTCATGGATGTCGGACTGGGCGCGCTCTATTCGGAGGAAGCGGTTGCCAACGGCATGACCACTGAGAAAGCCGACCTGATCTTTGCCTCGTTACCCTATGCAATTCTCCACGAATTTCAGATTCCGGCTTATGCGGAGATGAAGAAGCGTGACGCGGATTTCTACGAGGGTTTGGAGAAGGCGGGGTTCTGGCTCGACTGGGGCGACGACGACAGCGGGCTCTTCATGAAGTACCTGCGCCGCGGGTCGGGCTACTACATCGACATCGGCGCGAGCCAGCTGATCATCGATGACGAGATAAAGCTCGAACGCGGTCAGGTGGTCGCGATCGACGAGACCGGGGTGATCCTGGACAACGGCAAGCACCTCGACGCCGACCTGATCGTCTATGCCACCGGCTACAACTCGATGAACGGCTGGGTGGCCGACCTGATGGGCCAGGAGATGGCGGACAAGCTGGGCAAGGTCTGGGGCCTTGGCTCGGACACCACCAAGGATCCGGGCCCCTGGGAGGGCGAGCAACGCAACATGTGGAAACCCACACAGGTGCCGAACCTTTGGATGCACGGCGGAAACCTGCACCAGTCGCGGCATTACTCACAGTTCCTGAGCCTGCAGATCAAAGCGCGCATGGAAGGTATACCGACGCCGGTCTACGGTCTCCAGGAGGTGCATCACCTGTCCTGATCGGGAAGGGCACGTCCGGCCGGGCCAAACGCGGACGTGCCCGTGCCCTGCCCCGCGAAACCGATCCCGAACCGGTGGTCGTGAGGTCCCAGCGTTTCGGTCTGGCTTCAGGCATGTGTCGGTGGCAATCCAGCGTTCCCGAAGCGCCGCATCCATCAGTGTGCCAGCGCGTCCTGCGGTTCCGTCGGACCGAGTTCTTCGCACGCGGGCTACTGAGGGCGGCTGCAGCAGACAAGAGGTGAAGCCCCGAAGCTGATTGCCATCACGCCCATGGCAAATGACGCTCTATCTCCCGCTGCGGCGCGATTGACCGCTTCGTCCGCGGAGTGGCCGTTCGTGAGGACTGCTACGCAGGACGGCTCCATGCGCAAACCGGGTTTTGGTGCCTTTGGGGCCGTCCGGGAAGGTGGCAAAGGGAGCCCGGATGTCGGGCGCACATCTCGGCTTCTGTGGCGGAGCGCACAGTCATGCCGTTGCCGGCCAATTGCGTTGGTCCGATTGCCCGACCTGTCCTTCGGACATTCTTGTGTGGAACCGGGACGTTGTCTGGGCCAGCAGGTCGGCCTGGGCTTTCAGACTCTGGCTGGTGGCAGTGGTTTCCTGGACCATTGAGCTATTTTGCTGGGTTGCTCCGTCGAGTTCGGCGACGGCCGCATTGATCTCGCCCAGACCCGATGATTGCTCGATGGCAGAGTTTGCGATTGCGGAAACGTGGGTCGAGATGTCTTTGACCGACGAAACGATCTCGTTGAGTGCGGACCCCGCCTTGTTGACCAGCGAAACACCTCGCTGGACGTGTTTGCCGGAATCCGTGATCAGGTTGGTGATCTCGCTCGCAGCTTCCGAGGACCGTTGGGCCAAGGCGCGGACTTCAGAGGCCACCACCGCAAACCCACGTCCCGCGTCACCCGCTCGCGCGGCCTCCACACCTGCGTTCAGAGCGAGCAGGTTTGTCTGGAAGGCGATTTCATCGATGACACCGATGATCTTCGAGATGGACTCCGAGGAGTTTGCAATTTCCTGCATGGCCGATACGGCATCGCGTACGACCTCTCCGCTGGACTCGGCATTGCTGCGGGCCTCGTTCACGACGTTCGATGCTTCCGAGGCTCCGACGGAGGCTGAGCGCACGGACTCCGTCAGCTCCGTCAGGGCAGCGGACGTCTCCTCCAGTGTCGCGGCCTGGCTTTCCGTCCGCCTGGCGAGATTGTTCGTTGCCGCGCGGACCCCATCTGAGTCTCCTCGTATCGCAGACGAGGCTTCCAGCACATCCAGGATGGCGTCGTGAAGGCTGGAGATGGTCGTGTTGTATTTCTCGCGAAGCGTCTCGTATTCCTCCGAGAACGTAACCTCGATTTCGGCGGTAAGGTCCCCTTCGGAGAGCTTGGTGAGACTGGCTTCGAATGCCTCGACCACCGCGGCCTGGGCCGCCGCCATCTCCTGCTGACGTTCCGCGGCGGCGATTGCCGCCTTTCGATCTTCCGTGACGTCGGTGCCGAGAAGCAGGTAGCCGTTGGTCTCTCCCTTGTGGTTCGGGATCGGGGCGATGCAGCCATCGAAGATGATCTCGGACGCGTCCAACCTGAGCCGGAACTTGTCGAAAACACCGTTCCCCTGGCCCGCTTCCTGCCAGAGGTCCGGCAATGATGGATCATCGTTTTCGCGCGCGAGAATGTCTTTCATCGACGTGCCAATGACGTCCTCGGGTGTCCTGCCAAGCATTGTTGCGAACAATGCATTGGTGTTCCTGATGCGCCCGTCCAAGCCGATCTCGACACGCCCCTGGCCGCTGTCGATCGCCTCCATGATGACCTGGTTTTCCATCTGCATTGTCTGGTCTTTCCAGTCCAGGACATAGCCGATCTGATTTCCCTCAACGTCCAGAACAGCATCGACAAGCAGGCCGATATACGCGTTGCCCACAGCGATCTTTGTCTTGACAGGAAGGTTGTTGGGATTCGAGAGGCGTGACCGTGCCTTGCCCGGTGCAACATGGAAGATGTCCATATTCTGACCCAAAAGATCGTCAGGGTCGAAGTCCTTGATCACGGAACGGAAGTCATGCGCCCGCTCGCGCATCATCTTCAGGAGTGCGCCATTCACGATCCGGATGTTGAAGTCCATGTCGGTCATCAGCATCGGCGCGCCTGAAACCTGGAAGGCGGCGCTTTTGAATGCGATCTCGTACAGGTTCTCTTCCGCCGTTTTCAGTTTTGTGCGGAACGTCTCCACCGCCGCCGCGATATGCCCGATCTCGTCGCTGCGATCCGTCGCCGGAACCACGACGTCGAACTTCTTTTCGGCGATCGCCTCCACCGTCGATGTCAGCTTTGTGAGTGGCCCGCTGATGCTCCGGGAGAAGGCCAGCATGATGGCAAGTGCAACGGCCGTGGCGACGCCCGCGATCACGATTGCATTCGTCAGTGCCTCATTCAGTTTCGCTTTAAGTTCCGTGGTGTCCTGCTTCGCGACCACCACCCAACGTTCCCCAAACAGATCTATCGGCCGGTAGGACACGAGAAACGCTTCGCCCGTCTGATCGACGAACTGCAGAAACCCTGAGTTGCCCGCCAAACCATCCTTTACGAACTGTTCATCGATCCGCGCTTTCAGAACATCGTCTTCGTCCGTGAGAGGCGTGTCGTTCCGGAGCAGGCCATCCTCTCCCACAAGCACGGCGTCGCCCGCATCACCGAGCGCATCGAGGCTGCTCATCATTGCGTTGATCGCGTCGATCGGCGCCTGAAACGCAAGCACCCCGACACGCATGCCGTTCGAGTCGAATACCGGCCGCGCGAAGAAGGCTGCGGGCGCCCCGTAGCTGGGACCGTAGGGTGCGAAATCTTCAAAAACCGTCGGTGCTTCGGCGTCGGCCGCATTCGCCCGGCGAAAGACTGAGGCAAGCCCGGTATCGCGCCACTCTCCGGTTTCCATGTTGGTGGCGTAGTCGAGCTCCTTGAAGACACTGTAGACAAGATTGCCCGCGGTATCGAAGAGAAACACGTCATAGTAACCCATCGCGTCTTGTAGCGCATTGAAATACGGATGATATTTCGTGTGGGTCCAATCGTAGACATGGTTTGTACCGGCGGTTGTCAGACCGTCCTTTTCACCCTGCGGATTTGGGTTTTCATGAATATATGTGCGCTGAAGCACCTCGGTCGGATTGTCGAAGGACGCGTATGCCCCCGCAAAGGCCTTGATGGCGTCGGCGACCACATGGCTTTGTGAGCGGAGCGTGAGGTCCTGATCGAGTGCGGCGAAAAAATCCTCGACCCGTTCGGATTGCAGCTGGGTGATGCCGTCCAGCTTGTCTTCCGTCTTTTCGACGATCGCCTGACGGATGTTGGCGTAGTTCATGAACGTGATCGAGACAATTGTCGCAATTATCAGACCCGAGGCGATAACTGCGAGCTTCTTGCCGATTGAAACCGAGTTGAGAAACTTCATGGCAATTGATCCAAACACTGAGCTTCGCACTGGTTAGCGCCTACCGGTAAAGAAGGTGTTGCCTGAGACGGCTCCAGGCCGGCTGCAACGCGCGGGAAAGTGAAGTGAACTGCCCTTCAACGCGCAGGCGGCGCATGATCGAAATCGGTGGTTTCGATGGAGCATCCGAACGATTGCCTCGTCCGCGGAACGGACGGCGCGCCTATTTCCGGGCTTTTGATCCTCGTCGCGGGCGCCAGACCATCTTCATGTAGACGTCGCCTGCCCGGAGTTCGTCCAGCATTTGTCGAAGCCGTTTTTCCCGGGTGTCCGCGCGCTTCGATCGCTCGATCCAGCCGAGGTAATCGTTGCGTTGATACCAGGGGCGTTCTTCGTAGCGATCCATCAGGCCTTCGGCATCGAGCAAGGCTCTGACATCGTCGCGCATGGGGTTCGGGGGTCGCTTCATTTTCGCTCCATTGGGAGTTCGTGGCTGGCGTCGCCGGGATCGCCTGAACTTGTGAGGTGTCCTAGTTGGCACCGGTGACGTGAGGAGATGCGGGTCTCCATCCCAGCTCAAGCCTCTCCAAAGGGCACCGGGGCCATGACAGATCGAACAATAGCACGATGTCATCTTGCGAACCTTGCGGTGCATTTGAACTGTCCGGACCGCAAGGCGGTCTTTCTCGGTTTTCCCACAGCGTCTGCTTTCCGACAGAGCTTGCAGCTTTCGTCTGCCGCGCTGTCTGAACTAAGATGTCGCCGTGCAGTTCGATTGGGTTTTCAGGATTTTGGGCGTCTTGCTGATGCTGGCGCCATTGGTCGTTTCCCCTCCAGAGGGGATGTCCGATGCCGCGTGGCATGCGACCGGACTTGCCGTCACGATGGCGCTCTGGTGGCTGACCGAGGCCATACCTCTCGCGGCGACGGCGCTCCTGCCCCTCTTCATTGCCCCGCTTTTCGGCATCTCCGGGCTGAGCCAGGTGGCCACCGCCTATGTGGACCCGCTGATCGTGCTGTTCCTGGGAGGGTTCCTTCTGGCCCGCGCAATCGTCAAATCCGGCCTCCACAGACGGATTGCGGTCAGACTGATTGGAGTGGCCGGCAACGCGCCTCGCCGGCTTCTCGCCGCCGTGATGGCGGCGACCGCCTTTCTGAGCCTGTGGATCAGCAATACGGCGTCTGCCATGGTCCTCGCCCCCATTGCTTCGGCAATCGCCGCGGCGCATCCGAACCATCGCGGCTTCGGCACGGCGCTGATGCTTGGCGTGGCCTTCGCGGCCACGATAGGCGGTATGGGATCGCTCATCGGAACACCGCCCAACGCGATTTTCGCGGCTCATGTGCGCGAGACCTACGGCGCCAATGTGGGATTCGCCGAATGGGCGTTGGTTGGCGTTCCGGTGGCGTCCCTGTTGCTGGTGGTTGCCTGGGGGTTCCTGGCGACCGTCTCACCCGGCGTGGGAAGCCGGCCGCTTGAACTGGACGAGGTCGCGGACCTGGGCGCCATGGGATCTCAAGAACTGCGGGTGGCGCTTGTCGCGGGGCTGACGGCGCTTGGCTGGATTTCACGTCCGCTGCTTGAATGGCTGTTCCCGGCGCTTCCGGTATCGGATGCGGGCATTGCGATGGTTGCGGCGTTGATGCTTTTCATTCTGCCTGACGGTGGCAACGGGCGGCTCCTCGATCTGAAGACCGCGATGAAACTGCGCTGGGACGTTCTCATCCTGTTTGGCGGCGGGCTGGCGCTTGCCGGCATACTCCAGGATACGGGCATTGCGGCGTCCATCGGCAGGCTCGCGGCCAGTTTCGCGCATTGGCCCGAATTCCTTGTCCTGTTGGGGTTCGCCGCGCTTATAGTCTACGTCGGAGAACTGGCGAGCAATACTGCCATGGCCGCCATCTTCCTGCCGATTGCAGGTGCCGCCGCGGTCACGTTGAACACCGATCCTGTGGCATTTCTGTTTCCGATCGCGCTTGCCGCGTCGATCGGCTTCATGCTGCCCGTCGCAACGCCGCCCAACGCGATCGTCTTCGCCGACCCGGCCGTGACGCGGAGCAAGATGCTGCGGGCCGGCGCACCGCTCGATGTGATTGGCTTGGTGGTTGCCGTCGGAACCGGGTATGTCCTCGCTCCTCTGGTCTTCGGCTAGATCCCGTCATTCGCGAGCGGACTTGCGGTGCTGGCCGACAGCTCAAGAGCGCCGACAGCGGCTTTCGATGCGGCAGACGTTCCATTGAGTTAAGCAAGGCCTCTCGGCCGCGCATCACGGGGCGCGTTTGCCAAGTGGGTGACCTGCCGAACAAGGCGGAACGCCTGCAAAAAAGGTTTCACACTTCCGGGTAAGCGTCTCGTTTTACTGTAGAAATCGCACGTCTTGACCATGCTCAATGCCGGGCGGGCCCCGGGCTGGCAAGGTCGTCTCATCGCTTGGTGCCACAGCAGAAGGAACCCGCCAATGTACAAACACATACTGATACCTGTCCTTTTTGATGAAAGACACGATACGCAGGCGTCGTATCTGGCTGCACGTGCACTGGCGGATGAAGGGGCGAAGTTCACTGTCCTGAACGTGATGGAAGCGATACCGGCCTATGCCGCCTCTCAAATCCCGGCCGACGTCCTGGCCCAGTCCCGGGATCAGATCGAGAGGAACCTGAAACAGTCGGCCCAGGCTCTGCCGGGCGCGTCGACAGCCCTGATCTCAGGCCATGCCGGTCGCGCAATCGTCGACTATGCAAGCGAGAACGGCGTGGATTGCATCGTGATCGCGTCTCATGTGCCGGGTTTCGAGAACATCTTCCTCGGCTCCACCGCGGACAGAGTGGTGCGTCATGCCAAATGCGCGGTGCACGTCATCCGCTGAACCGGACGCATTGCGAAATTCGGAAGCTCACGGCCTGCCGAGTTGTCTCAGCCCTCTGATACCCGAAATGCGTCCGCAATGATCTGAGCGCCTTCGTGCTGCATCATCGCGGTCGCAAGAGCCACCGCGACCTCGGTGTGCGTATGCTCGGTTGCGGGGCCGAATTCGTTCATGACCATGCTCTTGGCAATATGCAGATAAGCCTCCGCCCTTGCCTGAGAGAGTTCCATCATGGCGTCCAGGTGTGCCGAAGACATGCGCGATTGCTCCCTGTTATTGAGTGGACGACGTGATCACCCTGACTGCGCCAAGGCGCCCAGAAGCGCGGCCAGAAGCGCGTGCGGCAGAGACGGGCCGCGCCCGATTCCGACAAACGCGTCATTGTCCCGGACCTCCGATTTCCTAAGACTGCAGTGCCAGTGACCGTTCGGGTTCGTCGCGGTCCCCCTGATGTGGATCGACCAGCCGGGCAGACACTCCTGCACCAGCCGCAGAATCTTGTCCGTGGACTCGAAATCCGCCGCCTCGGGCGGCGCGGACACCTTGCCCGCCACGGCGTCGCGCGCCCGCTCCGCCAAACTGTCCGACAGTTCGAATGCGGATTCAATTTCGTGCGCGAGTCCTGCAAGTGGTTCATTCATGTTCACGACGCCCTACGGTTCAAGGTCAAGATCATCCTATTGATGCCTCCTCTGGCTTCCTTGATCGAAATCAACGTGTCAACGGCGCAGTTCACTACTTTGCAGGGTGTTTGACACTGTAATTTGGCGGATCTTGACATGGCAAAACCCAGTGAGGTGATTTTTTTCGAGAAGCTGCGCCGCAGCGATGTGGCGCTGGTAGGAGGCAAGAACTCCTCACTCGGCGAAATGGTCCAGGAGCTTGATGC
>JASJDQ010000128.1 GCA_030065075.1 Paracoccaceae bacterium
CTCGAGGAACTGAAAGAGCATCTGACCGACGATCTCGACATCGCCTCGGTCAACTCGCCCTCGCTGACAGTCGCCACTGGCCCGGACGAGGCGCTGAACCGGCTTGAACAAAAACTCAAGCGCAAGGACATCGACTGCAACCGCATCGCGATCAATATCGCGGCGCATTCGCGGATGCTCGAACCGATTCTGAAGGACTTCGGCGACTATCTGCGCTCGATCACGTTGAACGCGCCGCAGATCCCCTTCGTGTCGAACTACACCGGCACCTGGATCACCGACGAAGAAGCCATGTCGCCTGATTATTGGGTCAACCACCTGCGGAACATGGTCCGCTTCTCCGACGGTATCAGCACGCTGGCCGAGGACACCGACCGCATCTTCATCGAGGTCGGCCCGGGCCGGGCCATGGTGGCGCTGGCCGCACAGAACGAGCGTGTGAACCGCAACCAGGTCATGGGGACGCTGCGCGATCCGTCCGACGAAATCGCCGACGACAAATACTTTGTTAGCGCCCTTGGCCGTTTCTGGGCAATGGGCGGCACATTCGACTGGTCGCAGCTTTGGGAAGGCGCGCGCCGCAAGCGCGTGGCGCTGCCGACCTACGCCTTCCAACGGAAGCAATACTTCATCGAACCGGGCACCAAATCCGCGCAGAGCGATTCCGCGCGGCAATGGCTGATGCGGATCGAAGATCGCTCCAAATGGGGTTGGAAGCCCTTCTGGAAGCCGACCTATGCCGATTGTTCGGTCGATGTGCAGCGCGGGCTGGAAGACACCGAGCCGGAAAGCTGGCTGGTCTTCCTCGACGATACCGGCGTCGGCAAGGACCTTGTCGAACGTCTTCGTAGCGCCGGGCACCACGTCACGACGGTGGCCCCAGGCGATACCTTTGCGCGCACAGGCGAAGACGCTTATATCGTCGCGCCCGAACTGGCGGGCGAAACCTATGACAGCCTGATGGCCGACCTCTCGGCGCGAAGCGTCCTGCCGACACGGGTCGTCCATCTCTGGATGGTGACCGCCAAGGAAAAGGCGCGCCCCGGCTCGTCCTTCTTCCACCGGCTGATCGAGCAAGGCTTCTGGTCGCTTTTCTACTTGTCGCGCGCCTGGACCTCGGTCGACGGCGGGCCGCTTCACATCAGCGTCGTCACCTCGGACGCGCAGCGCGTTGCGGATGAAGAACTGAAATACCCGGCCAAGTCGCTTCTCTTTGGCCCGGCCCGCGTGATCCCGCGCGAGTTCCCCGAGATCACCTGCTCGGTCCTCGACATCCAGAACGCGCCCAAGGAACGCCCAGCGAATCTGACCGACGCGCTGCTGGAAGAGATCTTCGCGTCGCCCGAAAACACTGTCGCCGCGCTCCGCGGTGCCAAACGCTATGCTCAGACATGGCAACCGGCCCATCTGGCCGCGCCCGAGCAGGTGGACATCGCCAAAGGCGCGGTCATCCTGATGACCGGCGGTCTGGGCGGCATCGGCCTGACACTCGCCGAACGGCTGGCGCGCGACTATGACGCAAAGATTGCTTTCGTTGCCCGAAGCGAACTGCCACCCCGCTCTAGCTGGGAAGAAACGCTAATGAAATCGGCGCCGGGAAGCGCCATGGCGACCCGCCTGAAGGGCCTGATGGCCGTCGAAGAGGCGGGCGGCGCGGTCATGACGCTGAAAGCCGACGTCTCGAACCCGGTCGAGATGAAGAACGCTGTCGAGGCGATCACCGCCAACTGGGGCACCGTGAACGGTGTGATCCACGCGGCCGGTGCCATCGACGATGGCCCGATCCTGTCGAAGGACGCCCACAGCATCGACACGGTTCTGTCGGCCAAACTGCAGGGCACGCAGGTCCTGAGCGATCTTTTCCCCGACGGCGCGCTCGATTGGATGGTGCTCTTTTCTTCGGTCTCCACGGTCACCGCGCCCGCCGGTCAGGTCGACTATGTCGCCGCCAACGAGTACCTCAACGCGGTCGCACAGGCGCGGGCCGGTCAGAAGACCCGCACACTTGCCATCGACTGGGGCGTCTGGGCCGAGGTCGGCATGGCCGCCAATGCGATGGCGGAACGCACCCGCGCAGACGAGCCGGAACTCATGCCCGTCGAACAGCCGCTTCTCGACGCTGTGTCCGAGGCATCGGACGGGACGAAAGAGTTCCTGTCGACCTGGCGCGCCACCGAGCAATGGGTGCTGGACGAACACCGAACCCGCGCGGGCGACGCGCTGCTGCCGGGGACGGGCTATCTGGAACTGGCCGCCCAGGCCCTGGCTGCACACGGCCACGACACACCGTTCGAGGTCAGCGACCTGACGTTCCTCCGCCCGCTCCGCGCGCTGGACGAGGGCAAGACGGACGTGCGCATCTCTTTGCCCTATGCCGATGGCCGATATTCGATGAAGGTCGAAAGCGCGCTCGATGGCCGGTCCTACGAGATGAACGCGATTGCCGAACTGGGGACCGACAAAATGGCAGCGGCAGCTCCGCTGGATATCGCGGGCATCGACGCGCGTTGCGGCGACGAAATCGCCGGTGCAGACGGTGCCGCCATCGCCTCGCCGCAGGACGCGCATCTTGCCTTCGGCCCGCGCTGGCAGGTCCTGCGCTCGATGCGTTTCGGGGATGGCGAAGGTATCGCGCGGCTCTCGGTGGATCGTGCCGAAAAGGGCTTTCACCTGCACCCCGGCCTGCTGGATATCGCGACCGGCTGGGCCATGAAACTGATCCCGGGCTACGGGTCGAAAAGCCTTTGGGTACCAGTGTCTTACCAAACGACCCGCGTCTACGGACCTCTGCCCACGGAAATCGTCAGTTGGGCACGGATCGCCGACCCGGATGAAGCGGCTCACGGCACCGCGCGCTTCAATGTCACTTTGGCAGCTCCCGACGGACAGGTCGTGGCCGAAGTTGAAGGCTTCACGATCCACAAGCTGGAAGGCGACATTCGCTTCGCCGCTCCGCCACCAGTCAGCGCCAAGCCGCTTGCGCGGCCTTTGTCGCCGGCCGAAGAGCGGCTCTATCACAACATCGGCCAGGGCATCCTGCCTGCCGATGGTGCAGACGCGTTCCTTTCGGCGCTCGCATCGAAGGACAGCCAGGTCCTGATCTCGTCGCTCGACCTCGACGGCTTGATCGCACAAGTCGAACGCGACGCCGAACCGAAGGGCGGTGCGGGCCAGACGTTCGAACGTCCCGACCTCGACAACGAATTCGTCGAACCCGAAGGCGAAATCGAACGTCGTCTGGCAGGTTTCTGGTCCGAGCTTCTGGGCGTCGAGCAAGTCGGTGCCGAAGACAACTTCTTCGACCTCGGTGGTCACTCGCTGATCGCCGTCCGGCTCTTTGCGCAGGTCAAATCGGTCTTTGCGGTGGACTTCCCCATCTCGATCCTTTTCGAAGCACCGACCATCCGGAAGTGCGCAGAACTGATTGCCGAGCGCGGCGTGGTGCCCGAAGGCGAAGACCGCCCCGAAGGTGCGGCGCCGATAAAGAAGCCCGAGCGGCGCTTCACCCACATCGTGCCGATGCACACGGGCGAAGGCGGCAAGAAAACACCGTTCTTCCTGGTCGCTGGCATGTTCGGCAACGTGCTGAACCTCCGCCACCTTGCTCACTTGATCGGCGCCGACCGGCCCTTCTATGGCCTTCAGGCCCGCGGTCTTCTGGGCGACGAGCCACACACCGATCTGGTGGAAGCCGCACGCGACTACATCGCCGAGATCCGTCAGGTCCAGCCAAAAGGGCCTTACATGATCGGCGGCTTCTCGGGCGGCGGACTGACGGCTTATGAGATCGCACAGCAACTGACGGACGATGGCGAAGAGATCGCGGCACTCGTGATGCTGGACACGCCCCTGCCACGCCGCCAGCCGCTAACGCGCAGCGACAAGATCAACTATCACCGGCTCCGTCTGAAGGAAGACGGGGTGCGCTATATCACCGATTGGGCCGAGAGCCGCATTCGGTGGGAGATCGAAAAGCGCAAGGCGGTAGAGTTTGAGACCAGCACGGCCGAATTCCACAACAAGGCCATCGAAGCCGCCTTCTATCAGTCCATCGCCAAGTATCAGGTCAAACCCTGGTCGGGACCCATCACGCTTTTCCGACCACCGCTTGATCTTCGCTGGGAAACGGCACCGGGCCTCTGGCTGAATTCGGCACGCGAGTTGGTGGATGAAGCGAACTATTGGCGCCCCTATGCCGAACAGCTCGAAGTCTACGAGGTGCCGGGCGACCACGACTCGATGGTGCTGGAACCCAGTGTCCGGGTGCTGGCACAAGAGATGCGCAAGGTCATCGAAAAGGCCGAGACCGAGATGCCGCCGATGGACCAAAAACTATTGGATGCGGCAGAGTAACGATCTGCCGCGAACCGCCCGATTGTTGATCTGAATGGCGGCTGCATCCTTGAATCGCGACGCAAACGCAACGACCGTTGGTCAGCAGAACTTCGGTCACTTTCCCGGCTGGTCCTCGGCAATGTATAATTGGGTCCGAGGCAGAAAGTCATGAGGAGTATGAGTAATGGCGTTCTCTTGTCTACTTCAGGGCAGTGACACACTCACAATCCAGTGCGGCGGCATGCTGCGGGACGCAGGCCACACCATCGGTGCGGTTATCACCCGCGATGCGCGCGTGCGCAGCTGGGCCGAGGACGCCGGGCTGCCGGTCCATGAAATTGGAACGACTGTTGAAAGTAGCTTCGACTGGCTTCTTTCCATTGCCAATACCGACGTCATTCCCGAAGACGTTCTCGCCAAGGGCGATATGGGGGCGGTCAACTTCCACGACGGCCCCCTGCCCCGATACGCCGGCCTGAATGCCCCCGTCTGGGCGCTTCTGAACAGCGAGCCCCAGCACGGCATCACCTGGCATGTGATCGAAGGCGGCATCGACGAAGGCCGCATCGTCGCGCAACGCCTCTTTGATGTGGCTCCCGATGACACCGCGCTGACGCTGAACGCGAAATGCTTCTCGGCCGCCATAGAATGCTTTGACGAAGTCATGCGCGCTCTTGATGCGGGCCTGCCCAATGCAACGGCGCAGGACCTGTCGTCACGCAGCTACTTCGGCCTGAAGGACCGCCCATTCGCGGGCGCCGTCCTGGATTTCGACATGACAACCGACGAGATCCTGCGGCTGGCCTATGCGCTGGATCACGGCGATTATCGCAACCCGCTCTCTGTTCCGAAACTGGTCCTCGGCGACAAGGTCGTTCTGGTCCATGACGCCACCCGCGCCGAGGGCTCCGGCGCGCCGGGCACCGTGCTGGCCGCCGACACCGAAAGCGTGACCGTCTGCACCGACGATGGCGCGGTCCGCCTCGCGGGCCTGACCGACGGTCTGGGCGCGCCCACCACTGCGGGCCTCGCACCGGGTGCCACTGTTCCGCTGGTCGACGTCGACGCGATCGACGCAGCCCTGAAGGCAAGTGTTGCCAGCGAACTGAAATGGGAAAAGCGCTTGGCCGACTATCGCCCGGCGCTCTGGTGCGAAGCGCAACGCGCCGCAGGCATGGCCGAGATCGCTCTTTCCGGCGAACACCTTGTCCCGGCCTTCGGTGCGGTGGTCTCGGCGCTCTCGGAATTCGAACCCATCGATCTGGCCCTTGCCCGTCCCGACGCGCACCCGGGCGCGCACCTAAGCTGGCAACCGCTCCGTTTCGATGCCACGCAAGCCTTTGGGGCCGCCGCAAACGCGATGCAAAACGATCTGGCTGCGGACGTGAACCCACTTGCCGCCGATCTGCTGGCGCGCTTGCCCGACCTTGGCCAACGCGCCATGCCCGACGCCGCCGTCTCCAGGACGGGGCCCGTCGCAGGGGCCGCGCTGACGCTCTCGCTGGACGAAGGCAAGCTTCACGCCGACCTCAGCCGGATCACCAAGGCCGAGGCCGAACTGATCGCCGCCCGCATCTCGCACCTGGCCGCCAACGCCAAGCCGGACGCCTCCATCGCGGAGCAGCCGCTCTTGCCTGATACCGAACGCGAGATGGTGCTGACCACATGGAACGCGACCGAAGCCGTCTATGCCCGCGACACCTGCATTCACCATTATTTCGAAGCGCAGGCAGCGAAGACACCGGATGCGACCGCGCTGGTCTATCGCGGTGAAAAACTGACCTATGCCGAGCTGAACGCCCGTGCCAATCAATTGGCGAATGTGCTGACAGATCTGGGCGTCGGCCCAAACAGGCCCGTAGGCCTTCATATCCGCCGCTCGACCGAGCTTCTGATCGGCGCGCTCGGCATCCTCAAGGCGGGAGGCGCCTATCTTCCGCTCGACCCCGCCTATCCGGCAGATCGCATCGCGCTTTACATCGAAGACAGCGGCACAGAGGTCATCGTGGGCGAAAGCGCCTTGCCGATGGAAACCACGGCCCAAGTTCTGAATATCGACACCGACCCGCGCATCCCGGCTGCACCCGACACGCAGCCCGACAGCGCCGTCACCGCGGGCGACATGGCCTATATGATCTACACTTCCGGCTCCACCGGACGCCCCAAAGGCGTGATGCTGGAACACCGGAACGTGTCGAATTTCTTCACTGGTATGGACGCGCGCATCCCGCATGAGGACGGCAGCGCCATCATGGCGGTCACGTCGCTCTCGTTCGACATCTCCGTCCTCGAACTCTTCTGGACACTCGCGCGCGGCTTCAAGGTTGTCCTTTCCGACGAGGAAAAGATGGTGGCAGGCGCCAGCGAAGCCCCCGCCACGAACATGGACTTCAGCCTTTACTATTGGGGCAACGACGACGGTGTCGGGCGCGACAAGTACACCATGCTCCTGGAAGGTGCGAAGTTCGCCGACAAGCACGGCTTTACAGCCGTCTGGACGCCCGAGCGTCATTTCCACGCCTTCGGTGGCCTTTACCCGAACCCTTCCGTCACCGGTGCAGCAGTCGCGGCGGTGACGGAAAACATCGGCGTCCGCGGCGGCTCCTGCGTGGCACCGCTTCATCACCCGGCCCGCATTGCCGAGGAATGGGCCGTCATCGACAACCTGACCAATGGCCGCGCCGGCATCGCCTTTGCCAGCGGCTGGCAGCCGGACGATTTCGTGCTCCGGCCCCAAAACTCGCCGCCCAACAACAAGCCCGCGATGTTCGACGCCCTGGAGGACGTGCGCAAGCTCTGGGCTGGGGAAGAAGTCGAGTACGAAAAGGCCGACGGCACGAAAGTCCCGCGTCTGACGCAACCACGGCCGGTATCGAAGAAGCTGAACGCCTGGGTGACGACGGCAGGCAATCCGGACACCTGGCGGCAGGCAGGCGAAACCGGCTGCCACGTGCTGACCCACCTTCTGGGCCAGTCGATCGAGGAGGTCGGCGAAAAGATCAAGATCTATCACGCAGCGCTCCGCGAAGCGGGCCATGACCCGAAAGATTTCGCGGTGACGCTGCTTCTGCACACATACATCGCCGCCGACCGCGAAACGGCGCGCGAGGTCGCGCGCGAGCCGATGAAGGATTACCTGCGCTCGGCAGCCGATCTCATCAAGCAATACGCCTGGGCCTTCCCGGCCTTCAAGAAGCCTGAAGGCGTCGATAGTTCGAAGCAGCTGGACCTTGGCAGCCTCGAAAAGGACGAACTGGAAGCGATCCTCGACTTCGCCTTCGAACGCTACTTCGAGCAATCCGGTCTTTTCGGCACCCATGAAGACGCCTTGGCGCGCGTCGAACAGGTCCAAGCTATCGGTGTCACGGAAATCGCCTGCCTCATCGACTACGGCATCGACCGCCGGACCGTGCTCGACGGTCTTCGCCCGCTGGCCGAGGTGGTCAAGACAGCCAATGCAGGCGCAGACACCGAAGATTACTCCATGGCCGCCTCGATCAAGCGCGAAGGCATCACCCACCTGCAATGCACGCCCTATATGGCCCGCATGTTGGTCACCAACGAAGACAGCCGCACCGCCCTTGGCCAATTGAAGCATATGATGGTAGGCGGCGAGCCGCTGTCGCCCGGTCTGGTCAAGGACCTCTCGAGGGCCACCAAGGCCAGCATCGAGAATATGTACGGGCCCACCGAGACCACCATCTGGTCCAGCACATCGACCGTCAAGGCGGGCCAGCCAGTGCGCATCGGCACGCCCATCGCCAACACCCAGATCTACATACTGGACGACGCCATGCAGCCCTGCCCGGTCGGTGTCGCGGGTGAAATGTTCATCGCAGGCGACGGCGTGGCGCGCGGCTACCATGGTCGCGATGATCTGAACGCTGAAAAGTTCCTCGACGATCCATTCCGTCCCGGAAACCGGATGTTCCGCACCGGCGACCTGGCGCGGTGGGGAGCCGATGGCCAGCTCGAATTCCTCGGCCGGATCGACACGCAAGTGAAAGTGCGCGGCTTCCGGATCGAACTGGGCGAAATCGAAGCGGTGTTGGAAGCACAACCGGGCGTCAACCAAGCTGTCGTGATCGTCCGCGAAGACGCCTCGGGCGTCGGCCAGTTGACAGCTTATATCACCGGCGACGCGGACGAGCAGGCGCTCAAAGCCGCGCTGACAGAACGTCTGCCAGTCTTCATGGTGCCGAACCGGATCGTCATGCTGGACGCTTTCCCATTGACGCCAAACAAGAAAATCGACCGCAAAGCCCTGCCCGAACCGGGCAAGTTGAAGAAACCCGACGCGCCCAAGCCCACGGCCTCTGCCGCGCCAACGGCCGCAACCCCTGCCAAGGACATCGACGCTGGCACCGCCATTGCCGAGGTCTGGTCCCAGATCCTCAACGTCGAACGCATCGCGCCATCGGACAACTTCTTCGACCTCGGCGGGCACTCACTGCTGGCGGTGGAAGCGCACCGCGCGGTCCGTGACAAGCTGGGGCTGCCCCAGCTTTCCATCGCCGACATCTTCCGCGCGCCGACGCTCAGCGGTTTCACCGCCCGGGCAGAGGCGCTGATGAAACCGAAGGACGCCGCGCCGAAGGCCGAGGAAACGCCCGCACCGGCAGCCGAGGCCAACATCAACCGTCGCCGCGCGATGCGCCAGCAGCGCGAGCAGACCCATTGAGCGACGACACGCTCCTGACGTGTCTTCAGGCTCTTGCCGGTGACGGTATCCACGTCGCGGTCGAGCCGGTAACGGATAATGCCGCGGTGATGGCAGAAGAAGCGCCTGCCATCGCCAAGGCCATCGACAAGCGCAAGACCGAATTCGCCGCCGGGCGCCGGGCCGCCCGACGCGCCCTTGAACCATTTGGGCACGGCGCTGCGACGATCCCCAGGGGCGACAACCGCGCGCCGGTCTGGCCAGACGGGCTCGTGGGCAGCATCAGCCATGACGCGGGGGTCGCCATCGCTGCCGTGGCGCACACGGCGGCCGTTACCCACCTGGGCCTCGACCTGGCGGAAGCCGCGCCTTTCCCGGAAAGACTGCGTTCACAAATCCTTCTGACCCCGGCAGAGACCGCTTTGAACGGTTTGGAGGCGCGCGCCGTGTTTTCCGCAAAAGAAAGTGTTTTCAAAGCCCTGCACCCCGACGTGCAGGCATTTTTTGGTTTCGCGGCCGTCGAAGTTATCCCCGATCTGGGCAACGGACGGTTCAGGGCCACCCTGCGCGACCCCCTTGGCGACTTCCCGGAAGGCACGATATTGATCGGCAAGGCGCACGCCATCGACGCGCACCTTGTCACGCTTCTGGCGCTTTACCCGTAAAGCTCCGCCGCTCGCCGCTCGAACGCGCGTACAACACGCTGCATCGCGTCATTGAAGAAGATCGTCGCCGTCGTCTGCAGAAGCTTGTTTCGAAACGCGAAATCCACATAGAAACTGACGTTGCAGCCACCATCCTCGGCCTCTTCGAACGCCCAGTTCGACACCATCTTCTCGAATGGGCCGTCCAGATACTCGGTATCGATCTTCTTCGCCTCGGGCCAAAGCGTGACCCGGCTGCCGAAACGTTCACGAAAGACTTTGAAGGATATCACCAGATCCGCCAGCATCACCGTCGCGTCGCCATCCTGTACGGTGCTCCGAATGCGCGCCGCCGCCGTCCACGGCAGGAACTCGGAATAGCGTTCGACATCGGCCACAAGGTCGTACATCTGCTGCGCCGTATACGGAAGATGGCGCGTCTCGGAATGGGTCGGCATAGTTTTGGTTCTGGTCCTTTCGCGCCCCTTACGTGTAGAGGTGTTGCCAAAGGGTCAAGGGGGAGCGCAATCGTGACGCAGCCTTACGAGATAGACGAGTTGATCTCGGCCAAATCCATCGCCGCCCGGATCGAGGAACTCTGCGCCGAGATCCGCACGGAATTTTCCGGCACCGACAAACTCGTGGTTGTGGGCCTGCTGCGCGGCTCCTTCGTCTTCATCGCCGATCTGGTGCGCGAGCTGGATCTGCCGATCGAGGTCGACTTTCTCGAAGCCTCCTCCTATGGCGACAGCACCCAATCCTCGCGCGAGGTGCGCATCCTCAAGGACCTGCGCGGCGCCATCGAGGGTCGCGACGTGCTCGTCGTCGAGGACATCGTGGACACCGGCCACACGCTGAAGTACCTGATCGGCATGCTCGAGTCACACAACCCGGCATCCGTCAAAACCTGCGCGCTGGTGCGCAAGGCGGAACGTGCCGAGGTCGACGTCCACGTCGACTACCTGGGGTTCGACATCCCCGACAAGTGGGTGGTCGGCTACGGACTCGACTATGCCGAGCAAAACCGGACCCTGCCCTACATCGGCGTCGTGGCGCCAAACGATTAGTGGTCGGAGCAGCCGTCGACCTCGACCTCGATGGTCGAGTGCCCGATACCGTACTCCTTCTTGAGAAACGACTTGACGCGGCGAACGATGTCGGCCTGGCTGTTCACCGGACCGCCCAGCGACATGTGCATCGTCAGCATGAGCTGCTGCGGCGTCAGGCCCCAGATATGAACGTGGTGGATTCCACCGACGCCCGGCACGTTGGCCACGATGCGCTCCTGCATGGATTCGACGTCCAGCCACTCGGGCGCGCCTTCCAGCAAAATGTGCGCGCTGCGCTTCACGAGCGACCAGGCGCTGCGCAGAATGAGGCCGGCGACCGCGATCGACAGCAGCGGATCGATCGGCATCCAGCCCGTGTAGATGATCACTATCGCCGCGACGATGGCGGCCACGGAACCCAGAAGGTCGCCGGCGACGTGCAACGCCGCGCCGCGGATATTCAGGTTGTCCTTGTCGCCCGTGTGAAGAACCGCGAACGCGATGACATTGACGATCAGGCCTGCCCCGGCGACGACCAGCATTGTTTCGCCGAGGACTTCGCGCGGCGTGACGAAGCGGCTCACAGCCTCGAACAGGATCCATCCGACGATGGCGAGCAGGCTGAGGCCGTTGACGAAGGCGGCGAGAATCTGAAAACGCTGGTAACCGTAGGTCAGTTTGCCGTCCGGCGGTCGCTTGCTGACGTGGAACGCCATAGCCGCCAACGCCAGCGCCATCGTGTCGGTGAGCATGTGGCCTGCGTCGGCGGTATCATCTCGGGTTCCCTCGCGCTGCTCGCCGACGCAGGCCACATGCTCACCGACACGATGGCGCTGGCGTTGGCGGC
>JASJDQ010000129.1 GCA_030065075.1 Paracoccaceae bacterium
GAATTTTCACGCATTTCTGCCTTGCCGCTCGGGCGCAGTCTGACTATTGCAACCCGTGGTGCGCCCGAGTGGCGGAATGGTAGACGCAGGGGATTCAAAATCCCCCGCCTTCACGGGCGTGTGAGTTCGAGTCTCACCTCGGGCACCACCGGCTTTCTTTTGAAAGACTAGATCACAGTGGATCGAAATGTTGGGCGTCAGGCGTGTCGAACACGCGCCGAGAGCGACTGGTGGTCGAAGGCACTTATGCCGGTATGTCAGGTGTTTTGGCGTTCCTGCTGCAGCAGGTTGTCAAGGCCAGCCTGTGTCTCGGGCGTATGATGCAGCGCGCCGAAGATGCAAACGTCGATGCAAAGCCCGCATTCCGTGCAGGAATTCGGCGCGGTTAGATGTGGCAAACACCTTCTATCGAACTCGACAATCTGCACCGGGCAGACCTCGACGCAGTCTCCGCATCCGGGGCAAGCCTCCAGAAACTGAGCTTCAGACAAGGCGCCGGGCGGTCGATTGGTTTTGGCGGGCACGAATTGAGGATTGGCGGGCAGTTCCATGAGACAAGCCTTCACGTTGCGTTTCAGGCGACGCGGGCGATCGCATTGGAATTCTTGCGAAACTGCCTCAATCCCGAGATATCGGAACCATCCCAAAGGCTGCAACGCTCTGACGTCATGCTCGACTTTGCGCCCTTAGGCAAGAACTTAACACAAGTTTAACGCGACTCAGTGTCGTGGTCCTCGTAGTCCTTAGGATCGAACGCCACGAAGAACTGGAAGAACAGGTAGCCGCCGGCCAAGGCGAAGACCAAGGCCCAGATGACCTGCGCATTCGACAGTTCGAACACCGCCCAAGCCAAGCATACACCTGTGAGCAAGGCGCGTCGCCAGAACGGGCGAAAGAACGGGTGCCGCACGTTGAAGGCGTCTTTCATGCGTTGCCGATGCTCCCAGAGAAAGCGAGTTCCAATGAAAGCGCGCCTGCCCGCGCCGTCAAGGGCCCTTGGGTCTTGCCGCCCGAGCCTATAGTAAACGCCGATGGCACTCAAACTGACCTCTCTGGCCGAACTGGCGACGGTGGATTTCGACGACATCATTGACGTGCGGTCGCCTGCCGAGTTCGCCGAAGACCATGTGCCGGGGGCCATAAACTTGCCGGTTCTTTCGGACGCCGAACGGGCCGAGGTTGGCACGATCTATGTTCAGGACAGCCCGTTCAAGGCGCGCAAGATCGGTGCGGCGCTGGTGGCACAGAACGCCGCGCGGCATTTGCAGGGCCCTTTGGCGGATCGCGACGGGGGCTGGCGACCGCTCATCTATTGCTGGCGGGGCGGCCAGCGTTCTGGGTCTTTCGCCGCTATCCTTTCGCAGATCGGATGGCGGACGGAGGTGCTGGAGGGCGGCTATAAGTCCCACCGCCGCCTGGTCGTGAACAGTCTCTATGAAAGGGCGTTTCCAGCCCCCGTGGTTCTTCTGGACGGCAATACCGGTACCGCAAAGACCGAGGTGATCGCGCGTCTTCCGGCGCTTGGCGTGCAATCCATCGATCTGGAAGGTCTCGCCAACCACCGCGGGTCGGCGCTTGGCGGGCAGGGCGCGCAGCCTAGCCAGAAGGCGTTCGAGACGGCGCTGGCGATGCAGGTCGCGGCGCTTGATCCTGCGCGGCCTGTGGTGGTGGAAGCCGAAAGCAGCCGCATCGGACGTCTGAACTTGCCCGCGCGATTGTTCGAGGCAATGAAGCAGGCGCCCATGATCCAGATCACCGCGCCGGTCGACGCCCGCGCGGCGTTTCTGGTTCACTCCTATGGCGATGTAATCGATGATCTGGCCGCCATCACGGAACGTCTTGAGTGGCTGACGGGCCTGCAGGGGCGCGAACGTGTGGCCCATTGGGTAGCGCTTGCGGGCGAAGGCGAATTCGAAGCCCTGGCGCGCGAGTTGATCGAGCATCATTACGATCCGCGCTATGCTAAGGTCCGGACCCGGCGTTCGGAGGCGCGTGTCACCGTGACGGCGGATGCCCTCGATCCGGCCTCGATCGACGCGCTTGCGGAACAGGTCGCGGTTGCGGTCAGGTCACTTTGAGCGGTGTCTCTGACGGGGTCTCGGCCTTGCCGATTACATAGGGCGTTCCGCCTGAGGCTTCGACGGCCTTCAATGCTTCGTCGAGCCTCGCCGTTGGTATGGTCGCCAGGAAGCCACCCGCGGTCTGAGGATCGAAGAGCAGCTCGGCGACGGGGGTGTCGGGCAAAAGCGTGGTAACGAGTGCCCGGTTCGCGGGCCAAATAGTTGAGCGTACGCCCGCACGCGCAAGATCGAGCGCCCCCGGCAGGACAGGGACCTGTCCCAATTCAAGCACCAGCGTCACGTCTGAAGCCTCGGCCATGCGCTGTGCGTGCCCGGCAAGACCGAAGCCGGTCACATCGGTCATGGCCGTCGCGAAGGGGGTCAAGGCACGCGCAACCGCTCCCTGAGACGTGCTCATGACGTCCAGTGCGGCGCAAATGTCGTCACCGCGGGTTTTCAACTGCATCTCGGCCGCCAGAAGGGTGCCCGACCCGATGGGCCGTGTCAGCACCAGCGCATCCCCGGGCGTTGCGCCGTTGATGGTCAGCAACCGGCCATCGGCGGTGCCCGTGATCGTGAAACCCAAGGTCAGTTCTGCGCCCATCGTCGTGTGACCGCCGACGATGGCGGCCCCTTCGGTGCGAAAGACCTCTGTCGCCGCCGCCATGATCTCGCTCAGCCAGCTCTCCTGCATATCGGGGGACATCTGGGGGAGTGTCACATGGGTCAGCACCGCCTGCGGTGTCGCTCCCATGGCCCAGACGTCGCCCATGGCGTGAAGCGCCGTGATGCGGGCAAAAACGTACGGATCGGGCCAGAATGCCCGAAGGTGGTCGGTCGTCAGAACTTGTTGCGCGCCCCCGACAGACAGGATGGCCGCATCGTCGCCCGCGCCGCCGAGCACGTCCTCGCGAACAGGTCCGGCCTGAGCCGCAAGCACGCGGTCCAGCACGCCCGCGCCCACCTTCGAGCCGCAACCGCCACAGAGCGGCTTGGCATCGCTTAGCGCCTCTTCCGCATATACCGCAGGCTTTGGTCCCTGCATTGGTGTCAGGTCGTTCAACCGGTCCATGAACCGCTGGTCGATCCGGTCCTTCCACGTCCAAACCCAGGGACCTTGAAGCGCCTTGCCCCATTTGTCAGCCAATGCGTTCTTGGCGCCCAGCGAGACGATCTTCAGGTAATGCGCCTGCGGTTTGAAGGGCTTGAGCGGTGTGCCTGCTGCAGCGGCGCGAAGGTTTCGCGTCAGGATCGGTGCCGCGCGTACGGCAAAAACCCCGGCCTTCGGACGGGGCGTCGCCGTCAGATGCGCGCAATCGCCGGTCGCAAAGATGCGCTCGTCGTTGGGCGACCGAAGGGTCGGGTCTACGGCGATATAGCCGTCTTCCAACGTCAGGCCCGTGTTGCCCAGCCAAGGATAGGGTCGTGCCCCCGCTGCGCCGACAGTCAGGGTGGAGGGCAAGCTCCGGCCGTCCACCAGATGCACTTCTGTCGCTGTCACCCGGGCGACGGAGGAGTGTTCTATCAGTTCGATGTCCGCCCCTGCCAGCGCCACGCGGAGTTTCGAGGCGGAAGCGTCGGAGACGCCCGTCAATGCCTCGCTTCGGTCAATCACCGCAACTGGCAGGTCCGCGCCCATGGCATGCCGCATGGCAAGCGCCAGTTCCACGCCAGCGATGCCGCCGCCGATGACGGCAACGGACCCGGCACCACCGTCCAGATGCGCCTTCCAACGGTCCGCGAAAGGGCCAAGCGGCTTTGCCGAGACGCCGTGGTCCTGAAAGCCCTCGATCTCGGGCATGTCCGACGTGATGCCGATATCGAAGGACGCATAGTCGTAAGAAACGGGGGGACGCCCTTCGACTTCGATCAAACGGGCGTCGCGGTCGATGCCCGTGGCATGACCCAGGATCAGCCGTGCACCGGCAAAGCGCGACAGCCGCACAAGGTCGATATCCAATTCCTCGCGCGTGTAATGCCCCGCCACGAACCCGGGCAACATGCCGGTGTAAGGCGCGGTGGGGCCGGGGTTGATGACGGTCAGGTGCGCGCCGGGCAACGGGTTCATACCCCAAGCACGCAGCAGCAGCGCGTGTGTGTGTCCGCCGCCGATCAGAACGATCTGGCGCGTCAGGGGCAGGGTCTGGTCCATTCCGTTCGCTTTTGGGCCAAGCGAAACGCGCCCGCAAGGAGGATCAGTAGCCGCTCATCTCAAGATACCCCACACCTTCGTGAGAGCCGGTGACGCGCACCGGCCCCTCCCAATAGGGGATCAGCGTGCCCATCCAGCTTTGCGGATAGACCGCGTCGACGTTGATCTCCAAAGCCTGTTCCGCCAAGGTCACATCCCAGCCAACGGGCACCTGCCGGTCCGCTACATCGGCCCAGTCGGTCGCGTTCATTGTCAGTTGGCCGGGCGCCAGCGGCTCGGGCGTGCCATCGGCGTTGATCCAGGTGCCCACGGTATAGGCGCTGCCGTCCCGGTCGCGCAGGCGGTAGCCCATGAGCTTGTCGCCGCCGTTCAGGTGGAGCGAGATCCAGTCCCAGCCCGTCTGCGTTTCGGTCAGCGGCTGCGAGGACCATTCACGGTCCAGCCACGCTTGGCCGGTCACCTCCACCGCGCCATCCGGCAGCGTCAGTGTGCCCGTGACCCTATAGAATGGCTGCGAGTAGTAGTGGCTGGCCTGTCCCGCCTCGGATTTGACGGAAAAGCCGCCCTCTCCCTGTGGCACGAAGGGCCGGTCGGCATTGAGTTGCAGGTCATAGTGGAACTCTGTGCCCTGTGCGGTCAGCCGGATGGTCTTCAGGTCAGGCCCGGCCATCTGCCATTCGTCGATGAAGGCCTCGAACGGCTCTGCCATCACGCCAGCCTGGCCGCTGGCACCGCGCGCGAAGCGTTCGGCGTAGTAGTGCCCGCCGGGCGACGAGAGTGCGGCATGGGCCATCCACCCCTGATCGGCCTCGGCGCCGCCCGGCCTTATGGCGTTCCGGAAAAGCGTCCATTGGATGCCGTAGGGCGTGCCATCCGCGTCCTGCAGGTTGGCGGTGACATACCACCATTCGATGCGAAACTCGGGGTGGGACCCATGGTCGGCCGGGTAGGTAAAGCGCGTTGCCGGATCGGGGAGCGCATAGCCCTCGGTAGTCTGGCCCAATCCAGCGAAGCCCTGCGCGACCGCCTGTGTGGCGGTAAGCCAGATGGCCAAGGCGGCAAAGACAGCTCTAACGCTCATGGGTGAACACCCGGATCAGGTCGGCAGGCGGACGGCGCGCCAGTTGAAGGGCGGGCCAGAGGCTCGACAAGAGCGCTGCGGCAAGCGCCGCGAGGAAGAGCCAGAGCCAGTCAGCAGGGAAAACGGTCATGGGCAGCTTCCACCCGAAGGCTTCGACATTGATGACAGACAACAGCACCCAGGCCAGCCCAAGCCCCACCGGGATCGCCAGCAAAAACGTCACTATTGCAAGGGTAACCGCACGCAAAAGCTCGATCATCGCCAGTTGCCGCCGCGTGGTGCCAAGCGACCAGAGGGGGGCGAGCTGTGGCAGCCGGATGGTCGAGAGCGTCAGAAGCGAGGTCAGAATGGCCAGCCCCGCGACCGACAGCGTCAGCACGTTCAGCGCGGCCGTCACCGCGAAGGTGCGTTCGAACACATCAAGCGAAAACGCCTTCAACGCACCTTGATCAATCATCTGGTCCTCCGACAGGCCAAGCTCACCGATTAGCCCGGCCCTCAGTGCCTGCGGGTCGTCGGTCAGCACGCCGAAATCGCTCTTGTCGGCCTCGGGATAACGCTCCACCAGCACGGCCCAGGGGATAACGACCTGGCCCAGCGGGTTGCCGTAATCGCTGTAGACGCCGACGATCGGTGTTTCCCAGCCACCCGGCATGGTCAGCGCGGTGCCCGGTGTGAGCCCCTCGCGCCGCGCGAGTTGCTCGTTGACCAGCGCGCCTTCGCCCCGGGCGATCTGGTCCCAGGCGTCTGGCATGCTGGAGAGAAGTGGCCAGTTCTCGGTGTAAACCGGGTGGTCGACCACGCCGTAAATCTCGGCAGGCGCGCCCAGAATGTCGCCGTCGGTGTGCCAGATCGGCAGGATCTCGGCCCCTTCGGCGGTCAAAAAGGCGCGTAAGGCGTCTTCCTGGGCTTTGTCTTCGACCGTCACGTACAGATCGCTGACCAGGCGCTGATCCAACCAGCCGGTAAAGGTCGTGCGAAAGCTCGCCACCATGGTGCCGACACCGATGTTGGCCGACAGCGCCAGCAGAAGCGCCATCAGCGCCAGCGAAAGCCCGGGCAATTGCTGGCGCGTGTCCGCCCAGAACCATTCGGCCATCACGTCCCTGGAGGTTCGGGCCGCGAGCCGCAAACAAAGGGCCAACGCGCTTGGCAGGGCAAGGGCCGCCGCCATCAGGAAGCCGCCCAGCAGGATGAAGCCCGCGATCAGGCCGCTGCCAAAGGCCAGCGCGGCAAGGGCGGCGGCCAGAAAGGCGAGGGCGGCCAAGAGTTGCCAACGCGCGGTGCCTTGGCTGACCATGGCCCACGCGCGCGGTTTGGCGGGCGCAAGGGGCGGCATGCGGGCGACCTGCACTAGACCGAAGGCGGCGGCCAGCGCGGTGCCGAGGATGGCGATTGCGACGCCGCTTAGCCACCACACGGGCGAAAGTGTAAGCGAGCCTTCCATGGTTGCGCCATAGAGGCCCCTGAGAGTCGCCGCCACATCCGGCAGCAGATACCCGGCGATCAGATATCCCAGCACGATGCCCGCGAGCCCCGCGATGATGGCAAAGAGAAGGAGTTCTCCGATCAGAACGATCACCAGCGTGCGAGCCGTTGCGCCAAGGGCGCGGAGCGTTCGGAACGTCTGACGGCGCTGCTCGAAGGCCAAGCCGACCGCGCCGTTTACGATGAATAGCCCCACGGCGAAGGACAGAAGGCCGAAGGCGGTCAGGTTCAGATGGAAACTGTCGGTCAGCCGGCCCAAATCCTCGGCGGTTTCAGGGGCTTCAAGGATCAGTTTCGGCGCGATTTCCTCCAATGGTGGGCGGATCAGCGGTTGATCTTCCAATACCATGAGGCGGGAGTATCCGGGTTGCTCCAGAAGCCGCGCCGCCACAGTCAGATCGGCGACCGCCAGTCCGGGCGCAATGGCCGGGTCCTCGCGCACATTGTAGGCCGGGCGCAGGCGGTCGGCGGTGGCTGGGCTTGCGATCAGGATGCCGTCCGGGCCCAGAACATCGTCGATTGCACCGGCCTCGGTCGCCGTACCGAAGGCGCCGTCCCGCGGGGCGGTGAAGGGGTCGATGCCCAGAAGTCTCACCCGTCCTTCCGGCGTCGCGATCCAGCCGTCGATAACGGGGCTAACCTGCCAACCCGCGCGGCGGAGGCGTATGAATGTCTCTTTCGAGATAGTGCCCGAGGGAGAGAGCAGACTGGGCAAGCCGCCGCCTGCCAGAACGTTCGCGGCCTCGTCATAAGTTTTCCGCGCCTCGGCGTTGATCGCCTGCACGCCCGACCAGAGCGCGGTCGCCAACGCAAGGCCCAGGATCAGCGTTGCCAACTGACCGGGCCGACGCCTCCAATACGACAAGAGCGCGGCAATGACGGCCCGGGTCACTCCGCCAGCCTTCCGCGTGAGAGGTGCAATTGACGATCCGCGCGCGCCGCCAGGGCCTGCGAATGGGTGACCACCAATAGACCCGCGCCTGCTTCACGCGCTTGGGCGATCAACAGGTCGAAAACCGCGTCGGATGTGGCTTCGTCCAGATTGCCCGTGGGTTCGTCCGCCAGGAGAAGCCGGGGGCGTGGCATCAGGGCGCGCCCGATGGCGACGCGCTGCTGCTGTCCACCGGAGAGCTCCTCGGGGTACTTCGTGAGGTGCTCGGCAATGCCAAGCGCTTTGGCCAGCGATTCTAACTCGGCTGCACTTGGAGATTGTCCCGCCATCCGGGCCTGAAAGCTCAGATTCTGACGTGCGTTGAGCGAAGGGATCAGGTTGAACTGCTGAAAGACGATGCCAATCGAGGTCCGGCGGAGGGCGGCGCGGCCCCGATCGTCCAGCGACGCCAGGTCGGCCCCGTCGATGACGACCGACCCGGACTCAGAGGTCTCTAGACCAGCGATTATGTGCAACAGCGTCGACTTTCCCGACCCGCTTTCGCCCGTCAAAGCCACGACTTCGCCCGTGTCAACCTCAAGCGAAACGCCCTCCAGAATGGGGGTCGCGTCTGCGGTGAACCGCTTAACGATGTCCTTGACCGACAACAGCATGGGGCGAACCTATGCCGTTTTCCGTGCGCGTACAGGGTGCCGGACGGTCGCACCCGCAGGTTCGTCAAAAACGGGCACAGTTTGCGCTTTCGCCGGAGCGCAACCCTTCATATGGTGCAGTCATGAGCAGACCGTCCTTCGTCCATCTTCGCCTTCATACCGAGTATTCCCTGCTGGAAGGGGCCGTGCGCCTGAAGAAATTGCCGGGGCTTTGCGCAGAGGCAGGCATGCCCGCCGTCGCGGTCACGGACACGAACAACATGTTCAGTGCGCTCGAGTTTTCGGTATCGGCGCAGGGCGCGGGCATCCAACCGATCCTCGGCTGCCAGGTTGACGTGCAATACGAAGCGGGTGCCTTGGGCGAGACGGCGCCGCGTCCGGCCCCTGTCGTGCTGCTGGCGCAGACGCGGCGGGGGTATGAAGGGCTGATGAAGCTCAACACCTTGCTTTACATGCGCGAGGCCGATTGGCCGCATGTAACGGTCGGCGAGTTGGCCGAGCACGCCGAAGACATCATCTGCCTGACAGGTGGGGCCGATGGCCCGATTGGCCGACTGCTGCAAGCCAACGCGCGGCCCAAAGCCGAAGCCTTGCTGACGCGCTTGGCCGAGATCTTCCCGTACCGGCTTTACGTCGAATTGCAGCGCCATCCGGGCGAAGGCGGCGCGCTGCCCGGAGCAGAGCAGGCGACCGAGCGCCCCTTCGTCGAGATGGCCTATGCGATGGACCTGCCACTTGTGGCGACCAACGACGTCTACTTCGCCGAGCCCAGCCTTTATGAAGCGCACGACGCGCTCGTCTGTATCGCCGAAGGGGCCTATGTCGACCAGCAGGCTGACCGGCGGCGACTGACCCAGCAGCACTATTTCAAATCGCAGGCCGAGATGGAGCTGCTGTTCAAGGACCTGCCGGAAGCCATTGAAAACACAGTCGAGATCGCTCAGCGTTGTGCCTTTGCCGCCGAACGCCACGAGCCCATCCTGCCGCGCTTTGCCGATGACGAGGTCGAGGAGTTGCGGCGGCAGGCGAAAGAGGGGCTGGAAGAACGCCTGGCCGTGATCGAACCCGCTGCGCCACGTGAGGAATACGACAAGCGCCTGGAGTTCGAGCTTGGCATTATCGAAGGCATGGGCTTTCCCGGTTATTTCCTGATCGTCGCCGATTTCATCAAATGGGCCAAGGATCATGACATTCCCGTGGGGCCTGGTCGAGGGTCGGGTGCGGGCAGCTTGGTGGCCTATGCCCTGACGATCACAGACCTCGATCCGCTCCGCTACTCGCTGCTGTTCGAACGCTTCCTCAACCCCGAGCGGGTCTCGATGCCCGACTTCGACATCGACTTCTGCATGGATCGTCGCGAAGAGGTGATCCGCTATGTGCAGGAGAAATACGGCGCAGACCGTGTGGGACAGATCATCACCTTCGGCGCATTGCTGTCGAAAGCCGCCGTGCGCGACGTGGGACGCGTTTTGCAGATGCCTTACGGGCAGGTCGACCGCTTGTCGAAGCTAATTCCTGTGGAAGGCGTGAAGCCGGTCAGCATCGAAAAGGCGCTGGCCGAGGAGCCGCGCTTGCGAGAGGAGGCCAAGGCGGAAGAGGTCGTGGACCGGCTTTTGACCTATGGGCAGCAATTGGAGGGCCTTCTGCGCAATGCCTCGACCCACGCGGCCGGCGTGGTGATCGCGGACCGCGCGTTGGACGAACTGGTGCCGATCTATCGGGACCCGCGCTCGGACATGCCGGCAACGCAGTTCAACATGAAATGGGTCGAGCAGGCGGGGCTTGTGAAGTTCGACTTTCTGGGGCTCAAAACGTTAACAGTCATTCAGAACGCTCTGAATTTGCTGAAAGAACGCGGCGTCGAGATCGACATCGGTTCTATTCCGCTGGACGACGAGAAGACCTATGAGTTGTACGCTCAGGCACGTACCGTCGCGGTGTTCCAGGTGGAAAGCTCGGGCATGATGGACGCGCTCAGGCGCATGAAACCCAACTGCATCGAAGACATCGTGGCGCTGGTCGCGCTCTATCGACCCGGCCCGATGGAGAACATTCCGCAGTATTGCGACGTCAAGAACGGTCGGGCTGAACGCGAAGAACTGCACCCGCTGATCGATCATATCCTCGACGAGACGCAGGGCATCATCGTCTATCAGGAACAGGTGATGCAGATCGCGCAGGAGATGGCGGGCTACTCGCTTGGAGGCGCCGACCTGCTGCGCCGCGCCATGGGCAAGAAAATTCAGGAGGCGATGGACGCGGAGCGCCCGAAGTTCCTGGACGGGGCCGCCAAGAACGGCGTCGACAAGGCCAAGGCGCTGGAGGTCTGGAACCTCTTGGACAAGTTCGCCAACTACGGCTTCAACAAGTCCCACGCCGCGGCTTATGCGGTAGTCAGCTATCAGACGGCCTGGCTCAAGGCGAATTACCCCGTTGAGTTCATGGCGGGCGTTATGAATTGCGACCTGCATCTAACTGAAAAGCTTAGCGTTTATTCCGAAGAGGTGCGGCGTGGGCTTGAGCTGGAGATCGTGCCGCCTTGCGTCAACCGCTCCGAGGCGACCTTCACGGTTACCGATGGTAAGTTGGTCTACGCGCTTGGTGCGCTGAAGAACGTAGGCGTTGAAGCGATGAAGCTGATCGTCGAGGCGCGGGAGGAGAAACCTTTTGCCACGCTTTTCGATTTCGCCCGTCGTGTCGATCTGAAGCGTATCGGCAAGCGCCCGTTGGAGATGCTGGCGCGGGCGGGCGCCTTCGATCAGCTTGAT
>JASJDQ010000130.1 GCA_030065075.1 Paracoccaceae bacterium
GATCCGGCAGCGGATCACGATATAGACGATGAACATCGCGGCCATCATCAGTCCCGGCAAAACTCCCGCCAGCCACAACTGGCCGACAGGCTGGCGGGCAATCATCGCGTAAAGCACGAGGACGACGGAAGGCGGGACGAGAATGCCGAGAGACGACCCGGCCTGTATCACGCCTGTGACCATGCGTTTATCGTATCCGCGTCGCAATAGTTCGGGCAAAGCAATCGTGGCCCCGATCGCCATGCCAGCGACAGACAGTCCATTCATCGCGGAGATCAGCACCATCAACCCGATGGTGCCGACTGCGAGCCCCCCCGACAGGCCGCCCATCCAGACATGGAACATCCGGTAAAGGTCATCGGCGATCCGCGATTCCGAAAGGATGTAGCCCATGAAGATGAACATCGGCAGCGTCAGAAGCGGATACCATTTCATCAGCTTGATTGCGGCGGCGAAGCCCAGATCGTACCCGCCCCGGTCGCCCCAAAGGAAAAACGCGGCGACCACCGCAACGAACCCGATTGCTCCAAACACACGCTGGCCTGTCAGCAACATCAGCATCATGGACGAGAACATGAGGATGGCGATGACCTCGTAGGACATCAGAGCTTCTTCCCCATGTCGTGACCTCTTACGCGCAGAATGTCCTTAAACAGTTCGGAGATTGCCTGGAGCAGCATCAGGAAAATGCCGACCAGCATGATCACCTTGATCGGCCAGAGGTAGGGTCGCCAGACCGAGGGACTGCGCTCCCCCCCATAGCTGATCGAGTATTGGAAGCTTTCCCACCCGCCCCAGAGGAGAAAAATCAGATAGACGATCAGGAACAGCACGGTCATCGCATCGACCTGCGCTTTGCGCGTATCGCTCCACTCGCCGTACAGCAGGTCCATGCGCACATTCGATCCCATCTGGATTGAATACGGCCCGCCCAGCATGTAGTAGGCAACCAGTGCAAACTGCGCCATTTCCAGCGTCCAGAGGGATGGCAGAAAGAGGGTCTTGGAGATCGACGACCAAAGCAGGATGCCCATCATCACAAAGATGCCGTACATCACGATGCGCCCGATGCGGTAATTCATGGCATCCACAAAACGGATATAGCGCCGCATCAAACCTTGCATGCACGTGCCTCCACCTTCGCCAATGCCTGGGCCAGCCAGTCCGAAAGCATGACCGCCATGGCAGACTGTGCCACCTCGTCCGCGAGCAGATCGTTGCGCACTTCAAGCATGACATTCAGATGCCCGCCGGGAAGTGCATGCTCCTTCAGCGTATGGGTCACTCCGTCGGCAGGCCCGTAGGGTTCGTTCCGGCGCACGATCATCGAAGCCAAACCGGCGAAATCGGACAAAAGCACGTCCGCGAGGCGCGCATCGTTATCGTGAAGGACGCCGACTTCAACCTCGCGGCGTTCGCCATAATAGATTGGGGTGAAGCTATGAACGGTCACAAGAATTGGGTCGGTCTTGCGATTCAGAACGCTTGCGACCGTTTCGCGAAACGGACGATAGAAGCGCTCCACACGGTCCGCTCTCTCCTCGGCTGTCAAATCGGCATTTCCGGGAACGTCCACAGTTTCACTGCGCGCCGGGATTGCGTCGTGCGCATCCGGCGGACGATTGCAGTCGTAGACCAGACGGGAAATCTTGGAGTTGATAAGCGTCGCGTCCAGTCGCGAGGCCAAACGCGTCGCAAGCGCGTTTGCACCTGGATCCCAAACGACGTGGCTTTCCCGATCCGAGGCCGCCAAGCCCAGGTGATCAAATTCAGGCGGGATGAAGGGGCTGGCATGCTCGCAAATCACGACCAAAGGGGACGCCACATCCGCGTTTCGAACCTCAACTAGGGTGTAATCCAACGTCGGGACCGAGTGATTCATTGCAGCTCCCACTCCTGAAAACTCTTGCCAAGTGGGCATCCTGTCAACACAATTGTGAAAAATTTATCACAGCCGGAGATACGCTAGTATTTTTTTCAGGCACAAGGTGAAACCCATGATGGATGCTGACCAGACCATATCGGACCGTATCCAGGAAAAGCTGGACGACATGACCCGTGCCGAGCGTCAGTTGGCCTTGTCGATCCTTGAGAACTATCCGGCCTCCGGGCTGGGTCCGCTAGCAGCATTGGCAAAGGGCGCCAATGTCTCCGTTCCCACAGTGGCGCGCATGGTGCAGAAACTTGGATACAAAGGCTACCCAGAATTCCAGGCCAACCTGAGAGACGAGCTTGGCGCAATCGCCAAAGGACCAATTGCGAAGCACGAAACCTGGGCAGAAGCCGCGCCTTCGGAACACATCCTGAACCGCTTCACAGAGGCCGTGATCGAGAATATCCGCAGCACGTTGGCGCATATCGAGCCCGACGCCTTCGACAAAGCCTGCGATCTCGTGGCCGACCAGAATCGCCATCTCTATATCGTCGGCGGCCGGATCACCCACACGTTGGCGGAATACCTGTTTCTGCACATGCAGGTCATCCGCCCAAACCTGACCCATGTGCAATCCACGTCGAATACCTGGCCACACTATCTGCTCAATGCCCAGGACGGTGATGTGTTCGTCGTTTTCGACGTCAGGCGCTACGAGAACAACACACTGAAGCTGGCAGAAATGGCGCGTGCGCGCGGTGCCACGATCGTACTCTTCACTGACCAGTGGCGATCACCGGTGCATCGGCTCGCTGACATCAGCCTTTCCAGCCGGATCATCGTGCCCTCGGCATGGGATTCTGCCGCCACGACAATGCTGTTGGTCGAAAGCATGATTTCAGCGGTTCAGATCCTGAACTGGGAGAAAACCAAAGACCGCATGGAGGAGCTTGAAGATATCTTTGACAATACCAAGCTCTTTCGCAAGTTCACCTGAATTTTTACCGATACTGTTTCTACTTCAGTTGCCGACAGAAAAAAGCCTCGGGGCCGCGGCTGCACGACTTGTCAAACAAAGGGCGGGAGCGATTTTTTGGTGTTGCAACGGCTGTTTGAAAACGGCTTCCCGGGGCGACCAATCGCGACAGGGCGACGGCAAGCCCAGAGGTTATGTCAGACTGATTGAACCCAGATCCGACCTTCACTACGAGCCCTCGAGTTGTGCGCCCAGCAGGCAGGTGTCGTTCTCGACATCCTCAATCGGCACGCCCCGGAACGCCACTTTCTCTTGAAAGGTCCCTTTGGTCAGTTCCGGAACAACTAGACACTTATGGCCCTTGCGGTTTCCTGACTGACCCGAATTGAACTGGTATGGGTCAGAGGATCGAAATCATCAAACTCAATTTTTAACCTGACAACAGGGAATTTGATAACGAGACTGGCTCGCTTAAGACCGCGTGCACAGCCAAACATTTTCTTCACGGCAGATCGCTGGAAACCTGGCTGCACCTCGTGCAAAGTTCGCGGGGCAGCACTTTGTGCAGACGACGCAGATCGTTTCAACTGCCAGAGATGTCGGCAACTTCAGCCAGACAGCTCACCGAACGCGAGACGCGCGCCCAAAAGAAGGCCTACGCCCTCCTCATTCACTGTCCATTGCGGCGATAAGCAGATCCGCCAAGGCGGCTTCAAGTGCCGTAACCAGGTCAGTGTCATCGTTAACCACGCCGATATCGGTGTTGATCTGAAAGGCGATGGTCAGCGTGTGATCCGCGTAGTGTCTGAGGCTGGACACATAACCGGGTATCCAGCCGCCGTGTCCGTAAACCGGGCCATGGGGTGTGCTCTGGTAGATCGCGACGCCGTTGCCGTAGAAGACACCCGATGCATCCGGGTGTACTGGCACACCGTCAAGAAGGCTGTCCAGATAGTCCGACCCCATCGCAGCACCCGTGAACAGCGCATGCCCCCAAAAGGCAAGGTCCATCGAGGTGGAGGCAATTCCTCCACCTGTCCATTCAACAGCCGGATTCCATGTCAAACTACCACCCTGATCCATCGTGCGAGAGGCAAGCCCAAATGGATTGTCCTCGACCGCGTAGCCGACGGCGATACCCTCGATTGCGGGTCCATTTGATGGACTGGTGTCTGTCAGACCGAGCGGAACCAGGAACCGTTCGATGGCAAGATCGAAGGCATCTTGGCCGGTCACCGCTTCTATGACCATCCCCAGCAACAGGTAACCGGTGTCGCTGTACGCCCAAGCTGTCCCGGCCTCGAAAAGCGGCGGCTCATCCAGGATGAATGCAATTGCGTCCGAAGGGTCGAAGGTGTCCTCGTTTCCAAGTTCGATCAATGCTTCCGCAACACCCTCCATGTGGACGTGATCCGGGACACCCGAACTGTGATTGAGAAGCTGACCCGCGGTCATGTTGTCCGCGTTTGGAACTCGCGCGAACCAGGAAAGGTCGGCCAGATGCCTCGAAACGAGATCGCTTCGGCTCAGGGCGTGTTCACTTTCAAGGGATAGCACCAACGCTCCCCAGAAAGACTTGCCGATGCTTGCAGCCAGCATTCGGCTATCCGGAGCCATTTGGATGCCTGCCTCGACATCTGCCAAACCGACGGCGACCGTCTCGCCGGACCCGTCCGGCAAGACATAAGCCGCGGTCGCACCGGGAAACCCGTAGGTGTCGCGAAATGCGTCAAGCAAGGTTTCGACCTCTGAGCTCAATTGAGACTCTTCCGCGCTCGATGGCTGAGCAAACAGCCCGGCAAGGCTCACCACGACCGCAACTGCTTTAATTGTGCGTGTCACTTTTCGCGCCCCCTTCGCCTGGAATGACCTCGGTGACCGCGTCAGCGCGGTGCAGCATGGTCTCACGGTTCCACCAAACGACCACACAAGCGACGACCACCAGGAGCCACGTGTCATAGGGCTGGGCATCCGCCCAGAACGGGTTGATCAATTGCCAGTGAAACAACAAGGGCCAAAGCAGGCCACCGCGACCTGCGTTGAATATCGGGGTCACGAGGATCGCGAGCGTGATGTTGCCCACGAGAAACGGGAAGAAATTCCATCCGGCAAAAACGGTGCCCGATAGAAAGAACGCAGGCAGATGCCAGACGCCCCAAATCACCCCAATGACGGCGCCGGCCCACAAAGGGGCAACGTGCCGTTGCAGAATGGGCTGTGCAACGCCGCGCCAGCCGAACTCCTCGATTGGCCCAAGAAACAGCATCAGGAAAAGGACTGCGACCATTGCGCCCGCGCCTTCGGGCGGAAGCGGCGCCACAAGAGGTCCGCCCTTCATGAGGGATCCGATCATGAAGACAACCGGTATCCCGATCAGAATGAAGACCGCCCACATCGGCGACCCGCGCCACATGAAGAGCCTACCCAGAAAGGATTTGAAGCCAGTAACGCCACCATAGAAGGCGACCAGCGCAAATGCTGCGATTGCGGGCGCCCAGGTCGCAAGGAAGAAGAGCGGATGTGATCCGCTGATCTCACCAAGACGGGACGAAGCCCAGTCGGGCGCAACGATATACATACCGACAACGCCCCAAGTGATCGCGAAAGTCAGTACAAAGAAGCCGATTAGGGCATGAGACGGAACGTCAATCGGTCGGTCCGGAACAACGATATCTGCCATCGGAATCTCCCCCGTGGTTCGAGTTTCAAAAGAGCGCATCGAAGCCACTAAGGCCCCGGGCGTGCGCGATTGTCGCCATTCGCGTTGCTCGACGGGGCTCAGGCGATCTTTATACGTCTCTGCTCGCGCCTCTACTGAACAGCCCGGATGGGGTTCATGAACTGAAAGCTGCCCGGTTCTGCACCGAGTGCCTTTTCTATGATTGCCTGCATCACAAGACGCCGCGCGCGAAGCTCGGCCTCTGAAAAGCCGAACATGTCGCCATCGGTCAGAAATTGCGCGCCGGTGAACAGAAACTGGATGGTCTCAAGGGGTTTCTCGACTTCGAATACACCCTCGCCGATCCCTTGTTCGACAATCTCTGCCAAGATCGGCGAAAGCTGCAAAACCGTCTGGATGTTCGTCAACTCGTGCAGTTCGCGGTTCTCTGGCAGGTGGAGCATCTCGGCGACTTCCAGGCTATCTTCGTCACCGATGTGGCTGCTGCCCAGAAGGGCTTCCATCTTTTGCATAGCGGTCAGTGCGGGATCGTTCGCGACATCCTTTGCCATCTCGACGATCTGGCCAAGCGTCTTCTCTACGATCGCCTCGAGGATGTCGGGCTTGGATTTGAAGTAGTAGTAGAACGTGCCCTTCGCGACGCCGATTTCGCGGATGATCATTTCGACCGAGCATTTGGCATAGCCGACTTCACGAAACAGGCGGTCCGCTGTTTCGACAATCTCTGCGCGCCGTTCCTCTGGGGCTTTGACGATCCGTGCCACGTCGATTCTCCGTTGATTTCAATATTATTGACTGACGGTCGGTCAGTCAAGTGCATCGGCGTCTAAGGCATGATGTGACAAGGCAGAAAGGCGGAGCATTCATTATGCTCCGCCCCTTTTTTGCGCCTGTCAGACAGCTTGCGCCTGGCTTTGGGTCATCCAAAGCAGACCAAATAGAAGCAGCGCCGCCGATAAGGCAGAGGCAACCGTCCGAACCGAGTTCCAGAACGTCCAGCGAGGCACATAAGTCTCAAGCCAATAGTTCCGGGTCGCGTCGGCCGTCAGTTCCATTCCGGCCAGTGCCTCGTTCATCGGCACGTTGAACACGACGGTGACACCGAAGCATCCGAAAAGATAGACAAGCGCGGCCATCAGGATCAGCGTCGCGCCCGGTCCATTGAGGGCAAGCCAGGCATAGACCGCGATGCCAAGCGATACCGCGGCCATGCCAAGGAAAAGCGTCATGAAGACCCAGCGAAAAACCTCGCGATTGATGGTTTGCATGGCCTCCACACCGCCGACCCCGCCCGTGATGGCAAGGGACCGCATGATGAAGTCCGAAAAGGCAAGGAAGACGCCGGCGACCAGCGCATAGGCGAGAATTGAAAGTTGCATCAGAAAGAAGAAAGTCGTTGGCATTTTTTCCTCCAGTTTTCTTGGGGTTTGGTCAGCGGACTTGTGCCCGCTGCCGCTCTGATCAGGCCGCGTTGATCCATGCGCCCGATTGGGCGGCGTCGGCCGCGTAGTCGGCGAAGTCGCGCGGCTGGCGTCCGAGCGCGCGCTCGACACCGTCACAGACATGCGCATTGCGCCCATCCAGCGTTTCACGCGCGATCGCGGTGAAGACATCGGCCACGAAATCCCCACCTGCGGCGGCGATGTTGGCGTGGAAGTCCTCGAAGCTGATCGGTATGTGCCGGATCGGGCGCCCGGTCGCTTGCGACAGTACCTCGGCCATGTCTGCAAAACTCATCAGGCGCGGGCCTGTCACTTCGTAAAGCTCGCCCTTGTGGCCCTCTTCGGTCAACGCGCAAACAACGACATCCGCAATATCTTCAATGTCGATGATCGGTTCCTGGATCATGCCGCCGGGCATCGGAAGTATGCCTGCCAGAATGGGATCACGCAGATAACCTTCACTGAAGTTCTGCGCAAACCACGCGGACCGGACGAGTGTGTAGTCGATACCGGATGCGCGCACTGCCTCTTCGCCGAGCCTTGCGTGGTGCTCGCCGCGTCCTGACAGAAGAACGATGTGATCGAGGCCTGCTGTCTTTGCTGTGTCGCCAAAGGCGGCGACCTTCTCGACGGCGCCCGGAAAGGCGAGGTCGGGGAAATAGGTGACATAGGCCTTCGATACGCCTTCAAGTGCGGGCGCCCAGGTTTCGGGGACTTCCCAATCGAAGGGGATGGCTGCGCGGCGTGTCCCGTGGCATACGGGGAAGCCCATGGTCTCGAGGCGTGCAACGACGCGCGACCCTGTCTTTCCGGTCGCGCCGATAACGAGAATAGGTTGGGTTTGCATGTGTTTACTCCTTGGTTTGCGTCGATGTCCAAGGAATAGATGGCCGGCGGTCCGACCGTATTGACCGCGCTTGCCAGCGTTTTGACCGTCGTTGCCAATATCAGGGCGAGGCGTGTTCTTTCCGGTAGTTCGCCGGGGTTTGCCCCATCCAACGCTTGAAGGCCCGGGTAAACGCGCTTTGCTCGGAAAAACCCGTCAAAAAGGCGATTTCCGAAAGCGAGTACCGGTTGTCGCGCAGCATGCCCAAGGCAAGCTCGCGCCTGGTTTCATCGGTCAGGGTTTGAAAAGTGACGCCATGTTCCGAAAGCCGCCGGTGAAAGGACCGGGCGCTCAGACCCAGGCTGCGTGCAATATCAGCCATCTTTGGCAACCCCTCACTAAGGGCCCGCGCGATCGCGTCCTTTGTCTTCCGTTCCAGGGATGTGTCATCCTTCATCCCCGCCAATTCGGCATCGAGATGCGAAACGATGAATTGCGTAATGCCCTCGTCGCCAAGGATATTGGGCGCATCAAGGGTCTCGTGCGACAAAAGCAACGCATCGAATTCGGCTTCGAACCGGACGGGGCAGCCAAAATAAACCTCGTGTGCGTCAAGGGAATTGGGTGCGAGATGTTTCAGCGTGACCTCGACCGGAGCAACGGGCACGGGCGAGACCTGCCGGGAAAGCGACACGGCGCTGGCCAAGGTCGCCTCGTTCGACAAGCGCAACCCAAGCCTGCGCGGCCCGGCGCGGTGCAGGATGAAAAGCATGCCTCGCGGGTGCGGGCGAAGCTCGTATTCGACGACGCTGGTCCAAAGGCGGGCATAACGCTCGACCCGGGAGAATGAGCCCAGCAAGTTGGGCGCCGCTTTCCACGCTAGGCCCAAGGCCCCGTACTCGTCGCAACGCATCGAAGCACCGACCTTGATTGGCAGGGCGGTCACATCTGTCTCTGCCGCCATGCGTTCGAGCATGGCATAATACGCCTCGTCCGAGATCATTACTTTCGGATCCCAGGCCTCGTCTGCGTCAAGTCCGGCAAAGCCCAGCAATTCGCGTGCATCGACCGCATCCTTTGCGGCCGCGACCATCTTTCGAGCGAAAAGAGACGTAATCTGACCCATGTTCCGAATTTAGGCCGGAACCGGGTGCCAACCAAGTCGGCGAGAGGCAAGTCTTCGACTGGACAAGCTTGCGCATTCCGGCCTAGCCAACACTCCATGCAAACGGATGACATCAGACGCAGGATCAAGGCCTGCCGCCTTTGCGCGGACCGGTTCCGCCAGACCGAAACCGCCCATGCCCCGCGTCCCGTTGCCTGGTTCGGCGGGACAGCGCGCATCCTGATCGCGGGACAAGCGCCGGGTCTGCGCGTGCATGAAAGCGGCAAACCCTTCACCGACCGCTCGGGCGACCGGCTGCGCGAGTGGATGGGCGTTGATGCCGAAACGTTCTATGACACTAGCCGGATTGCCATTCTGCCGATGGCCTTTTGCTTTCCAGGCTACAACGCTGCTGGCTCCGACCTTCCGCCGCCCAAGCTTTGCGCCACGACCTGGCGCGATGCGGTGCTGGAGCAGTTGGGCATTATAGACCTGAAACTGCTGATCGGCGGCTACGCCCAGAGCTGGCACCTGGATGATGCGCCAAATGGAGTGACCGAAACCGTGCGACGCTGGCACGACTTTCTGCCGGGCGCCCTGCCCTTGCCTCATCCGTCCTGGCGCAACACGGGATGGTTGAAGAAGAACCCGTGGTTCGAAGACGAACTACTGCCGGTCTTGCGCGCCCGAGTGGCCGAGGCGCTGGCATGACGCCGCTGGATACCGCCCATGCCGCGATGGAGAAGGCCCCAGCCGATGACAATGCTCGCCTTCGCTTCTACGAACGCCTGGCCGACGCAGAACTTTTCCTGCTTCTGGAAACCGAGGAAGGCGATGCGCTGACGCCCCGGCTTTTTGATACAAGCGAAGGACGCTTCGTGCTGGCCTTCGATCGCGAAGATCGCCTGGCAGCCTTTGCCGAAGGCCCGGCCCCCTATGCCGCGCTGTCGGGCCGTCGCATCGCCGCCGAACTGGCCGGTCAGGACATCGGTCTGGGGCTAAACCTCAGCGTCGCGCCCTCGTCATTCCTTGTGCCCGCTGGCGCGATCGTCTGGCTTCACGATACGCTGGGCAAAACGCCCGAAATCGCTACCGCGCAACCAGAGACGATCGCGCCACCCAAAAGCCTGCCCGAAGCACTGATCACCGGGCTCGACGCAAAACTCGCCACCGCCGAGGGCTTGGCGCGGATGGCCTATCTGGTGTCGGTGACCTACCCCGGCGGGCGGCCCGGGCACCTTCTGGCGCTCATCGATGCGCGCCCAGGCGCGGAAAAGGCGCTGGCACAAGCGATCTCGGAAGCGCTGGTGTTCTCCGGCGTCGAAGCTGGCGAGTTGGACGTGGCCTTTTTCTCCGCTGCCGATCCGTTGGCCGCTGCATTGGCCAAGCACGGCCTTCGGTTCGATATCCCCCAGCCCGATCCCGAAGGCCCGTTCAAACGCGACCCGGCGAAGCCACCTACCCTACGGTAGACAGAATTTCGAGGGAAATTCTGTGCCGGAAAATGTTTCATTTTCCGATCCATTTTTTTGCGTCAGATAATGGCCGCCTCAATACCCTCGGGCACGGTCGACAAGGTGCAGGAATGGCTCGCCTACCTCACCCCGCCGAACGTTCTCGGCAATCACCCGCGCCGCGCTCGAAGGCCGTGTGGCCGATGCGATGTGCGGTGTCACTGTCACCTTCGGATGCGCCCAAAAGGCATGGTCCGGCGGCAGAGGTTCCGTGCGGAAAACATCCAGCGTTGCATGGGCCAAGTGCCCGGCATCCAGCGCTGCAATCAGCGCCGCATCGTCGATCAGGGGACCGCGCCCGGGGTTTATGACAACACCGTCTTTTGCCAACAACGCGATGCGATCCCTGTTCAACAGGTTCTCAGTCACGGACGTCTGCGGCAGAAGGAGCACCAAGATATCTGTGCCCTCCAGCGCCGCCGCCAATCCCGCCTCGCCCGCATGGCACTGAGCGCCATCCACGTCCCTCGGCGACCGGCTCCAGCCGCGAACCTCGAATTTAAGAGCAACCAACGCCTCGCACACCGCCTGCCCCAACGCGCCAAGGCCCAGCACGGTCACGATCCGGTCCTGCGCCAAGGGTGGCGCCACCGGGTCCCAGACGCCATCCGTCCGCCCGATGTGCGCATCCATTCCCAGGTGATGACGCAGTACATGGCCCGTGCACCACTCGACCATCCCGTCGGTGAGGCCAGCATCGACCATCCGCGCCAAAGGCTGGGTCAGGGTCGGATTGGTCACCACATCTTCGACACCGGCCCAAAGGTTCTGGACCAGTTTCACGCTTGTGAACGGCGCGAAATCCCGAAGC
>JASJDQ010000131.1 GCA_030065075.1 Paracoccaceae bacterium
CCGCGACGCACAACGGTGATGCTGTCGATATTGGTCGAATGCAGGGGGAACACACGTTCCACGCCCTCACCGAAGGAAATTTTGCGAACCGTGAAGCTGCCGGCAATGCCATCGCCGTTCTTGCGCGCGATGCAGACGCCTTCGTAGTTCTGCACGCGGGTACGCGTGCCTTCCGTCACCTTATAGCCAACACGGATGGTGTCACCCGCCTTGAAATCCGGAATATCCTTGCCAAGCGCGGCGACTTGCTCGGCTTCCAGTTCCGCGATCAGATCCATCTGACCAACTCCTATGCTGCCCCGGGTTCGGTCCCGAGAGATGTGATCGCCTCAGAGCTCTGGTTGGTCGTGTGGGCCGGTTCGTGCCGCCCGCCAGAGGGTTCAGGTCGTCTTTTGCTTGAACGTCCGCAGGTGCGAACCAGCGCCGTATAAGCGTGGATGCGCTGCGGATCAAGGGAAAACGCTAGATCACACGTCGGTTTGCGCTGGCGCCAAGAATTTCCGGTCGAAGCGTTGATGTGAAGCTCACAAGCGCTTCGCGCCGTCGTCGATCTGCCTGGGCGATATGGCGTTGGTTGCTGCGATGCAAGGGATGACGAAGCAGCCGTGACAGGAACCAAAGGCCCGACCAGAACAAGGCGAAAGGCAACACGTTGTGTGGATGCAGGCCACCGGACCCACCGCTCGCAAACCACAGCAGGATGGCACCGAACGTATGAAAGATCCCAAAGCCGGAAAAAGCGATGAGGAACACGAAACCCGCGTTAGAGAAAAACATCCCCCGAGGAATATCCAGCTGATCGGCAAGTATGACCTTCGGCATCACGCGCATGGGCCACAACTCGGGCACCATCCAGGCGGTCACCGCCGCCAACGGCAGCGCAAGCCATACCGGTAGCGACGCAAGTCCCGCAACAGCAGCAATCAGGGGAAGGCCATAGTGGAAAAATCTCCAGAACGCGGCAAAGGACGCAGACCGTGGCGCGGGGATTTCCCTTATGTTGACTTCGTCAATCCTCTCGCGCATACCGGTGCCAGAGGTCCGGACGACGCTCCCGCGTCAATTCTTCGGATTTTTCGCAGCGCCACTGTTCGACCGCACCGTGGTCCCCGGATGTCAGCACTTCGGGGATTCCCCGACCTTCCCATTCCGCGGGCCGGGTGTACTGCGGATGCTCCAACAGGCCTTCCGAGAAGCTTTCATCCTCCGCCGAGGCCGCATTGCCCAGCACCCCCGGCAACAAACGCACACTGGCATCCAGCATCGCCTGCGCCGCGATCTCACCACCGGTCATGACGAAATCACCCAGCGAGACCTCTTCGATCTCAAAATGATCCAGGACCCGCTGGTCCACCCCCTCGAACCGGCCCGCAATCAGGCACACGCCCGGCCCGGATGCCCACGCGCGCGCCATGGCCTGATCGAAAGGCCGCCCCCGCGGGCTGAGGTAATAGAGTGGCAATTCGGCTTCCCGTTTCGCAAAACGGATCGCCTTGCCCATGATGTCGGGGCGCAAAACCAGCCCTGCACCGCCACCGGCAGGCGTATCATCGACCTTGCGATGCTTGCCCTCGCCGAAGACACGCAGATCAATCGTTTCCAACCGCCAGAGACCTTCGTCAAGCGCCTTGCCCGTCAGAGATGCCCCCAGAACGCCCGGAAAAACCTCGGGAAAAAGCGTAATCACCTGCGCGACCCAGGCCCCCGCCACAGCATCACGGCCCGACATCAAGTCACGCGGCGCGGCACTTGGCGCGATGCTTCGCCGTCCGTGCGATCTCGAAGGCGCGTCAACCAAACTGCCACCCTGCCTTCGCCTGTTGACAAATATCCTGGGGGATTTGGGGGGCAAAGCCCCCCATTACCGCGACGGGCGAAGCCCGGCGCAAAACCTCATCGCAGTTCCGGGCCAATGGCATTGCTTTTCGCTGCCTCTTCGAACGCGAAAAGCGACCCACGTTTCAAAGCGCCCGGAACCGCACTAGTTCGCCTGCCGCGCCAGGGTCGCCGCATATTCCGGACCAAGCGCCGACAGCCCCTTCAGAATATCAATGGCATAGGCCAGCTGATAATCGTCCTTGCGCAACTCTGCCGCTTCTTCGGCACGCGCCCGATCCTCTTCGATCTGACGCCGCTCGTCCTCGCTCAACTGGTTGTTCGACAGGGACCCGCGCAGGTCCGCCTCCGTCCGGCCCGGCCGGTCGTCGTCTTCCTCGGCCTCCTCGCGGCGCGGCGGTTGTTCGACGATGATGTCGGGGGCCACACCCAGCGCCTGGATCGACCGACCCGACGGCGTGTAATAGCGCGCGGTCGTCAAACGCATCGCACCTTCGCCCCGGAGCGGCATGACCGTCTGGACCGAGCCCTTACCAAAGCTCTGCGTGCCCACGACGATCGCGCGGCGGTGATCCTGAAGCGCACCCGCCACGATTTCCGACGCACTCGCCGAACCGCCGTTGATCAGCACCACAATCGGCTTGCCCTCTGCCAGATCACCGGCGCTCGCGTTGAACCGATCCCCGTCCTGCGGCTCGCGCCCGCGTGTCGAAACGATCTCGCCGCTGTCCAGGAAGGCGTCCGAGACACGCACGGCTTGCGTCAGCAGGCCACCCGGGTTGTTGCGCAAATCCAGAATAAAACCGTTCACATTGTCCATGCCACCGGCTTCTTCGACCTTCTCGGCCAATTGATCCCGCATCGACGGGAACGTCTGGTCGCTGAACGTCGTCAGGCGCAGGATGATAGTTTCACCCACAGCCCGGCTGCGAACCGCCGTCAGCTTGATGGTGTCCCGGATGATCGAGACGTCGAACGGTTCAGGCTCACCCTCGCGCACGACCGTGATGATGATCTCGGAACCAACCGGCCCACGCATCAAGTCCACGGCCTCGTCCAGGTTCAGGCCCAGCACGCTTTCCCCGTCCACATGGGTGATGAAATCGCCCGCCTCGATACCCGCATCATCCGCAGGCGTGCCGTCGATGGGCGAGACGACCTTCACAAAGCCCTCTTCCTGCGTGACCTCGATACCAAGCCCGCCGAATTCGCCCCGTGTCTGCACCCGCATGGCCTGCGCATCGTCGGGCGACAGATAGGACGAATGCGGGTCAAGCGAGGTCAGCATACCGTTGATGGCCGCTTCGATCAGTTCCTCGGCCTCGACCTCTTCCACGTATTGCGACCGGATGCGCTCGAAGATATCGCCGAAAAGGTCGAGCTGCTCATAGATACTCGCCTTCTTCTCGGCTTCCTGCGCGATCAGGGGGCCTGCCACTTGCGTGGTGACCACGGCGCCAAACATGACACCCGTGATCGAAGCCAGCAAAAACTTTCGCATGTCTTATCCTTATTCTTGTTCCAGCGTCAGGAAATTCGCCGGATCCACCGGCACGCCTCCCCGTCGAACTTCTATATAGAGCGTTTCGTCGCGATAGAGACTACTCTCACCGTCGCCAGCGTTCAAATTATCTTGTGCGCCGTTAACCATTTCCGGCATGAAACCGATGGGATCGCCACCGGCAACAATCTGATCGCGATGAACGAAGCTGGTACCAAGGCCGGCCAGAACCAGCAAAAGCCCCCCGTCCATCTCCAGGATGACAACGGTACCTCGATCCGGAATTTCCCCTGAAAATCTTACAGTTGCATCATCCGGGGCGGTGACCAGTGCCGCCGGCTCCACGCGCAATTCCCAGCCTTCCCCCACCTCTTGGCGACCCGAAGCTCCCTCGACGGGCTGCAACCAATCACGGCGTTCGCTTGCTTGCCCTTCACCTTGCACAAGCGCATCGGCAAGCGCGGCAAGCGTTTCGGCGCTGTTGACCAGGGCGGCCATGGCTGCCTGATCCGTCGCGAGTCGCTCCGGCAACTCCGTCCGATCCCTCAAGGCATCGGCCAACGCGGCGCGGGCACCGCGAACAGCGTCAAGGCCACTCGTCAACTGAGCCTTGCCCCCCAGCAGAACCTGTTCGGTCTCTTCCAACGCCAGCAACACGTCCTCCAAAGCGGCGGCCCGCGCCGATAGGGTTGGCACCAAGCTTTGTGCCAGCGTGCCTGCGCGGAGTGTCTCGACCGCGCTTCCAGGATGCAAAAGCGTCTCGGTCCCGGCTTGAAGCGTCGCGTTCTGCATCATGGCCAAAAGCGCCGTCAGGTCTGCGTCTTCCGCAGCAAGGCGCGCGTCAAGCTCGCGCTTCCGCAAGGTCAAACGCCGCACTTCGCCTCGCATCGACGCAAGTCCGGCCTCATAGGCCCGGATCGTCTGGGTCAGGGCCTCGACGCGGTCGCCCGCGGTTTCGGAGGCTTCCAACAGCGTCGCAGCCTCCAAAAGCGCGTCCGAGGCGTCCTTGGCACTGTCTGCACCAGCCGACGCAGCCCAGAGCAGACCAAAGGTCAAAAGAAGCAGAAAACGCCTCATGAAAGCAGGCTGGTCCCTGTCATCTCTTCGGGTTGTTCCAGCCCCATGAGGTCCAAGACCGTGGGCGCCAGATCGGAAAGCCGTCCAGAGGAAAGAGTGGCGCCGTCAGGTGCACCAATCACGGCGACAGGGACCAGATTGGTCGTATGCGCCGTGTGCGGCCCGCCGGTCTCGGGATCGACCATGGTTTCGCAATTGCCGTGATCCGCACAAAGCACCATCGCACCTCCTGCCGCCTCCAGGGCGGCAACGACGCGCGTCAGGCCCTGATCGACCGCCTCGCAAGCCGCCTTCGCGGCCTCCAGATCGCCGGTATGACCCACCATGTCCGGGTTCGCATAATTCACGACAATCAGATCGAACCCGGCCTCTATGGCCTCGACCAGCTTGTCCGTAACCTCGGGCGCCGACATCTCGGGCTGCAGGTCATAGGTCGCGACCTTGGGTGATTTCGGCATGAACCGCTCTTCGCCCGGATAGGGCGTCTCGACCCCGCCATTGAGGAAAAACGTCACATGCGGATACTTCTCGGTTTCCGCCAGCCGGAACTGGCTAAGCCCTTGTTTTGAAACCCATTCACCCAGCGTATTCACGATCTCGCGCTTCGGAAACACCGTGGACATGTATGCATTATGCGCATCGGAATACTCGACCATGCCCAACGTCGCCGCGAAAGGCTGAAGGGTGCGTTCGAACCCATCGAATTCCGGATCGGCTAAAGCCGCCAATATCTCGCGCGCCCGGTCGGCTCGGAAATTGATGAAGAACAGGCCGTCGTCCGCACCAGCGATACCCGCAAATCCGCCAATCGCCGTGGGCTCGATGAATTCATCGCTCTCGTCCCGAACATAAGCCGCTTCAATGGCCTCGGCCGCGCTTTCGGCGTCATGCCCCTGACCTTTGCGCATCACGGCCCACGCCCTTTGGACGCGCTCCCATCGGTTGTCCCGATCCATCGCATAATAGCGCCCGGTGACCGTCACGATCCTGGCCCCCTCGGGCAGGTCGGCCTCAAGCGCCTTGATCTGCTCGACAGCCGAGCGCGGCGGCACATCGCGCCCATCCGTGAAGGCATGGATCGCCACCGGAATGCCGCGGTCGGTCAAAGCTTTCGCCGCCGCTTTGATATGAGACTGATGCGAATGCACACCGCCCGGGCTTGCGAGACCCGCGATATGCGCGGTGCCTCCGGTCCCTTTCAAGGCATCCGCAAACCCAACAATCGCCGCGTTTTCAAAAAACGACCCATCCTCGATCGCCAGATCGATCTGACCCAAATCCATCGCCACCACCCGACCGGCCCCGATGTTGGTGTGCCCGACTTCCGAGTTCCCCATCTGCCCCGTCGGCAGGCCCACATCGCGCCCATGGGTCACCAAAGTCGCATTCGGACAGGTTGCCATGATGCGGTCGAAGGTAGGCGTCTCCGCCAGCACCGGCGCATTGTCGGCAGGATCGTCGCGCAATCCCCAGCCATCCAGAATACACAGGACCACGGGTGTCGGTTTGCTCAAGGGAGCCTCACAAAGCCGTTTTCGTTTGAGGTCTTCTAGACCGAGATGCTCACGGATTGAAGCACATGCAAGCAGCCACTCGCTTGATCAGCCTCAATCATCCCCGTCATCGTCCGCATCGAACTCGGTTTCCACGACGCCAGCGTCATACCCCTGCTCCGCCAACCACCGCTGAAACACCGACGTATAGCCGTGCGTCACGAACACCCGTTCGGCCCCCGTCTCCCGGATCGCCCGGTTCAGCCCCGCCCAATCGGCATGGTCCGACATCACGAAGCCCCGATCCGCCGCTCGACGCCGGCGCACCCCGCGTAGCGCCATCCACCCGCTGGCAAAGGCAGTCGAGGCAGGCCGGAACCGCCCGGCCCATGTCGAGCCCAAGGCCGAGGGCGGCGCCAGCACAAAGGCCCCTTTCATCGCCTTGAAGTCGGTCTCTGGCGTGACCCTCTGCGTCTCCGGCAAGGCAATCCCCTGCCCGCGCAGAACCTCATTCGTGCCTTCGATCGCGCCATGGGTCAGGATGGGTCCGATCGACGGGTCCAGCGCAGCGAGGATCCGCTGCGCCTTACCCAAGGAATACGCCCCGCAGATCGAGTAACGCCCCGCCGCCGCATTGCGCGCCCACCACCCGTTGATGTCCCGCGCCACCTCGTCAGGTGGCGCCCAGTTGAACACCGGCAAACCAAAGGTGCATTCCGTGATGAACGTGTCGCAACGCACCGGCTCGAAGGGTTCGCTCACGCCATCCGCGTCCAGCTTGTAGTCGCCCGAAACGACCCAGACCTCTCCGCCGACCTCGACCCGTATCTGCGCCGACCCCGGTACATGACCGGCAGGGTGAAAGCTGACCCGGGCACCGCCCAGCGACAGCGGCTCACCGAAACCCACAGTCTGAACGTCGATCTCGCCCAACCGGTGCCGGATCACCGGGGCCGCCGTATCCGTACACAGGTAATGCCCCATGCCAGCCCGCGCATGATCGGCGTGTCCATGCGTGATCAAGGCACGATCGACGGGCCGCCATGGGTCGATGTAAACATCCGCCGCCGGGCAGTAGATGCCGCGGTCGGTAAACGTCAGAACGGGCTCGCTCATGTGGACTTCGGGCGGCGCGGTTGCGGACGATCCGGCATTTCCTTCAGCAATCCACCCACGCCCATCGCGGCGATATCGGCCCCGCTGACCGGCAGACCCGCCGCTAGTCGCTCCAGCACCCAGTCGACACCATTAAGGGCCGGGGACCGCGCGCACCCCGGCAATCCAACCACCGGGCGCCCGTCCAAAGACCCAAGAAACAGCAGATTGCCAGGATCCACCGGCATGCCGAAGCGCTCGATCCGGCCTCCCGCCGCGACGACCGCCGCAGGCGCGACGTCGTCCCGGTCCGAGGTCGCCGAAGCACCGAGGATCATGATCAGGTCCGCGTCCGTTTCCAGAACATCGGCCACGGCCTCGGTCCGATGCGCCACCGTCACCACGTCGCTCAACCGATACCCCAGGGTTTCAACGCGCTCCCGCACAACGGCCTCGCCCTTTGACAGCAGGCTTTTCTTGAACCCGGGCGTCTCTGTCAGCACCAGGCGTGCCGTTCCGCCGACGAACGCGTGCAATTGCAAAGCCCCCTCACCCAGCGCTGCCACGCCATCGGCGACGATGCTCTTCGGCAAGCCATAGGGGATGATCTTGACCGTCGCGACAAGCTGATCTGCATGGACCCGCTGATAATCCGGCAGCGTCGCAATCGTCAGGCCTTCGTGAACACTGTTCATGTTTGCAATCGCCCGCGTATCGACACGAACGACACCAGCCGCTTCGGCGAGCAGATTGACCCGGCCCGTGAACACCGGCCCCAGCTTCAGCCCGGGTGCGACAAGCGCCTCCGCCAAGGACAGCGCCGCATCGTCCTCCGGCATGTCGTCTCCTGACAGACGCGCGACGATCACGGTCTCGAAACCCACAGCCTCCATCGCCGCCACGTCTCGGGCCGCGATCACCGTTCCTTTCTTGAGCCGAACACCATCCGCCAAGATCGAATGCGCCAGAACAGCACCTTCGGCCTCCGACAGGGGCACGGGGCCAAATTTCACGACAATGCCCCGGGCCGCGTCTCGGGCCGCCTCAGTCGTTCGGTCATCTCGGCCATGATCGCAATGGCGATCTCGGCAGGCGAAGCCGCCCCGATGTCCAGCCCCACCGGTCCATCGATGCGCGCAATCCGGTCAGCCGAAACACCAGAAGCCTCCAACGCAGCGACCCGCTTGCCATGCGTCCGGGTCGATCCCAGCGCGCCGATATAAAACGCCTCGCTCGCCAGGGCGACCTCAAGCGCGGGCGTGTCGATCTTGGGGTCGTGGCTCAACGTCACGACAGCGGTGCGTGCGTCCAGCCCATGCGCCTCCAGCGCCTCGTCCGGCCAGCCGTCCAGAAACGTCTCGCCCGGGAAACGCTCGGCGCTGGCAAAACTGTCGCGCGGGTCCGACAGCACGACATCATACCCCGCCATCCGTACCATCTGCACCAGCGGCTGCGCGATGTGCACAGCACCGACGATCACGAGGCGCAACGGCGGATTGTGGACACCGCGAAAGACATCCCCCTCGCGCGCCGATTTGTCCGTCAGAAAACGCGCCTCCAGATCGACATCGCCCGGATCGCGGGGCAACAGCGTCCGGCTCCAATCGGTCAGATCGACTTGCCAAACCACAGGCTCCCGCGCAGCCCGCGCCGTCACCAGCGCCTCCAGTTCCGTAATACTCGGCCCCTGGCCCGTACCCACCGGTTCGACCATCACCTCGATCTGACCGCCGCAGGCCAGACCGACCTCGAAAGCCGTGTCGTCCGAAACCCCGAAGCTCAGAACCCGGCAAGTGCCATCGCCCATCGCCTCGACCGCCTCGTGGATCACGGCCCCTTCGACGCATCCGCCCGAAACCGATCCCTCGAAGGCCATATCCGCATCGATCACAAGCTGCGATCCCACCGGGCGCGGGGCCGACCCCCATGTCTTGACCACGGTCGCCAGCGCCACGCGCCGCCCGTCCCGGACCCAGGTCAAAGCCGTTTCCGGTATGTTGTTTTGCTGCGCCATGCGCCCTCCGCCAGTGTTACTATAGTGCCGCATTCCGGCCCGTCACCACCCAGATAAGACCCTTACTTGGCCATAAATGAGCCTGATTTCATGGGCATTGTTTCAAGAGTAGGCACGATTTCGTGCCTCCATCTTCCTCCCTGACTGGACAGGCCGTCTTCCGAGACGGCCTTTTTTTTCGCGGCCAAGCCCTACATGATAGGTATCTAATGGGAGGAAAAGTCATGAAAGTTTTTGCAACCTGCACGGCACTTGCCCTTTTCGCTACCCCGGTCTTTGCGCAAGAGACGCCCGCGCCCGATGACGCCAGCGTCTACTTCGTTAATATCGAAGACGGCGCCACCGTCACCTCGCCAGTCACGGTGGTTTTCGGCCTCTCTGGCATGGGCGTGGCCCCGGCTGGTACCGAAAAAGAGAACACGGGCCACCACCACCTGCTGATCAACCGTCCGCCCCTCGGCAAGGGTGAATTCGGCGCCGAGGAACTGAAGCTCGGCCTTCCATCGGACGACAACACAAGCACTTCGGCGGTGGTCAGACCGAAGCAACGCTGGACTTGCCCCCCGGCCAGCACACGCTGCAACTCGTTCTCGGCGATGCAGGCCACGTCCCGCACGCCGACCCGGTTGTCAGCGACGTCATCACGATCACGGTCAGCGAATAGCGCTCACCGGTAAACCTCATCCTCGGTCGGGAAGGCACGCGCCTTCACGTCCTCGGCATAAGCGCTGACCGCCTTCTCGATCTGAGGCCCAAGGTCCCCATAGACCTTCACGAACTTGGGCGTCCATTCGTTCAGCCCCAGCATGTCCTCCAGCACCAGGATCTGCCCGTCGCACTCGACCGAGGCGCCAATCCCGATTGTCGGGATGTCCACCTGCTTTGTGATCTTCGCAGCCAACGGCTCGACCATGCCCTCCAACACCAGCGCGAAAGCGCCCGCCTCGGCCACGGCCTTGGCGTCGTCCTCATGCGCCTTCCACGTGTCTTCATCGCGCCCCTGCGTCTTGAAGCCACCCATGACATGGCTCGACTGCGGCGTCAGTCCCGTGTGCGCCATTACCGGAATGCCGCGTTCCACAAGGAAATGCACAGTCTCCGCCATGCGCGCGCCGCCCTCGATCTTGACCGCGCCGCAGCCGGTTTCCTTCATGATCTTGGCGGCATTGCGAAACGCGATGTTCGGGCTTTCCTCATAGGTGCCAAAAGGCATGTCCACCACGATCAGAGCGCGCTTGGTGCCCCGCACCACCGCCTTGCCGTGCATGATCATCAAATCCAGCGGCACGCCCACCGTCGTCTCCATCCCATGCATCACCATGCCCAGACTGTCGCCCACAAGGATGAAATCGGCGTACTTATCAACGATGGCCGCCGTATGCGCATGGTACGAGGTGAGCGAAACAATGGGCTCGCCACCCTTCCGCGCCGCCAGTTGAGGCACGGTCATCCGGCGAATTCTTTCGGTTTGCGAACTCATGGCGAAATCTCCCTCTGGTCGATCAACAGGACCCCGCCGAACTCGGCCGAGATCATGACTGCAATTTTCTCCGCAACCGGCCCCGAGATCGGCTCCAGACTCTCCGCGGCAACGATATCAACGGCGCGCAAAATGGCCCGTGGCTCGGCCTTGATCTCCGCCCGGATTGCCTCGCCCAGCGCCTCGACCGTGGTCTTCCCGGCGACCAACGCCTCCGCCGCCGTCAGGCTCCGGTTCAGCACAACCGCCGCTGCACGATCCTCCGGTGTCAGCCGCACGTTCCGCGACGACATCGCCAGCCCGTCGGGCTCGCGCACCGTCGGCACGCCCACGATCTCCAGCGGGAAATGCAGATCGCGCACCATGCGCCGGATCACCTGCAACTGTTGATAATCCTTCTCGCCGAAATAGGCCGCGTCAGGAAGACAGATATTGAAGAGCCGCGCCACCACGGTCGCGACGCCCCGGAAATGCCCCGGCCGGACCTTCCCGTGCAGCACATTGGCCAGATGCGTCGTCTCGACGATGGTTTCGTCGCCAGGCGGATAGATCACATCCACCTCCGGCAAAAACAGCGCATCGACACCTTCGCCTTTCAGCAGATCGATGTCGCGCGCATCGTCCGAAGGATAATGCGCCAGATCGGCCACCTCGCCGAATTGCGTCGGGTTGACGAAGATGGTCGCGATCACCCGGTCATGCGCGTCGCGCGCACGCCG
>JASJDQ010000132.1 GCA_030065075.1 Paracoccaceae bacterium
GCGGCACCAACAGCAAAAAGCGCGGCGAACAGCGACGGCACGTTCCACGCCAGAAGCGGCAGGAGGATCGCCAGCCCCTGTGCCGGGAAGAACAGCTTGAACATCCGGCGAGGGCCGAACCGCGAGACCACACGCCCCGCGATCTGCAAGGAGGGAATCAAGGCGATCGGCATACCGATCAGCGCAATCGCCAGCTCGCCCTTGGACAAGCCCAGATCCGCCTTGACCAGCGGGATCAACGCCAGCCAGCCGCCCAACGCCAGCGGCTGCAGAAAAAAGACCGCCATTATAATGTAAGTGGCAGCAGAGGTCAGACGTGCATCCATGCCGCCGACACTACGCACCCGCGCGGCGGGGTGAAGTCACTTGTTGCGTCGGATGTGTCAGGCGACGGCAGTTTTTTGCGGCAGCTTCAGCCGCAAAGCCAGCAGGGCCAGAACGACGCCCATATAAATGAGCGGCTCCAACTGGAAGCCTTTGGCCAACATCACATAGTGCAGCGCGCCCAAAAGAACCGCCGGATAAGTCAGCTTATGCAGGCTCCGCCATTTCTTTGGGCCTAACTTGCGGAGCGACAGATTGTTGGAGGTGAACGCCAGCGGGATCATCAGCGCGAAAGCCGCCATGCCGACTGTTATGTAAGGCCGCTTCACGATGTCGGCCCAGATCTCGGACAGGATGCCGACATCGAGGACCAGCCAGACCAAGAGATGCAGCGCGACGTAAGCGAAGGTGATGACACCCAGCGCCCGGCGCTGTTTCATCAGGTTGATGCCGACCCATTCGCGCAGCGGGCGGATGGCCAGCGTGGCGATGAACAATTGCAGCGCCAGTTCGCCCAGTTTGTGCTCGAGCTCCTTGATCGGTTCAACCCCAAGGCCGCCGGTCATTCCCAGCCACAAGAGCCAGACCGGCGGGACCACCGCGACTGAATATAAAAGCCATGGCGGCACCCGTCCGAGCGTCATGTTGAGCTTCTGAACGAATGTCATCCGCAGCATCCTTCTCCGGCCTGCACCGGCGGGCATGGCACCGTGCCGTAGGAACACCAGACGCAGCAGTCTCCGGCCTTGGGCCTAAGCACCGCTTTGCACGATGGGCAGTCCCAGAAATACTGGCACGCGTCCGTCAGCATTTCCGCCGTCGTCTTCGCCCCGCACTTGGGGCAGGTGAGTGTGGATGTCGCGATGATCGACGTCATTCAGTGGAACTCGATCAGGTCCATACCTTCATAGAGCGAGGCGACCTCTTCTTCGTAGCCATTGAACATCAATGTGGGTTCCTGCTTGGCGAAGAGCCCGCCACCGATCCGTCGTTCGTACTTCTGGCTCCATCGCGGATGATCGCGGTTGGGGTTCACGTTGGAATAGAATCCGTATTCCCGGGGCGCGTACTTGTTCCACGCCGTCGGCGGCTCTTCGGCGACCAGCGAGATGCGGACAATCGACTTGATCGACTTGTAGCCATACTTCCAGGGCACCACGAGCCGGATCGGTGCGCCGTTCTGGTTGGGCATCGGTTCGTCGTAAAGCCCGGTCGCGAGGATGGTCAGCGGGTGCATCGCCTCGTCCAGACGAAGGCCTTCGACATAGGGCCACTCGATGATCGGGCTTCTGACGCCGGGCATTTCGTCTGGCCGAAGGGCGGTCTCGAAGGCGACGTACTTGGCACCCTCTTGCACACCGGCCTTCTCCAGCAGGTCCGCCAATTCGAAGCCGACCCATGGCACGACCATCGACCAGCGTTCGACACAGCGGAACCGATAAATCCGTTCCTCCAGCGTGACGCCATCCAGGATCTGCTCCATCGAGTAGCTGCCCGGGTTGTCGACCATCCCGTCGATCTCGACCGACCATGGCTCGGTCGTCAGCATATGAGCGTTCCGCGCCGGGTCGCCCTTGTCGGTCCCGAACTCATAGAAATTGTTGTAGCTGGTGATTTCCTCGAGAGTATTGGGCTCGAGGTCAGCGCCATAACCGGTCTTCTGTGCGCCTAGGCTTGCCGCGGCAGGACCCGCGATCGACCCAAGCGCCAAAGCACCTGCACCACCTGCCAGCAACTGGCGTCGGTTCAGCCAAACTGGCTTCGGTGTCACGTCGTCCCAAGTCAGCTTGCTTTTGTATCGTCCGGCCATGTCCGTCCCTTTTCCTTCGGTCCCGCCAAAGATGAGGCGTCTGTCTGCAGCGCGCAATCGCCCTCACGCCATCGTCATAACCTGCGAATATGGTGAAATAATTGTGGGACATCATCACAGGTTTTCACGGGACTGTGATTGGAGCCAAAAGTTCGCCGTGGCTTAGCGCAGGTTTCTCTGTCGTCAAATAGCGCGGGCCGCATGTTGCCGATGATCCGAACCCATTCACCCTCCGTAATGTTTCGCGATGCCAGGGAGGCATCCCCAACAACCTCATCAAGGAGATGAAGATGTACCGTACGACACTCGCTCTTGCCGCTTCGGCACTTATCGCTCTGCCCGCTTTCGCTGGCAGCATGAAGAAGGACATCGTGGACACCGCCGCTGAAGCCGGTTCGTTCTCGACCCTGCTGGCCGCCGCTGAAGCCGCTGGCCTGGTTGAAACGCTGAAGGGCGACGGCCCGTTCACGGTCTTCGCACCGACCGACGAAGCTTTCGCAGCGCTGCCTGAAGGCACTGTCGAGGACCTGCTGAAGCCGGAGAACAAGGAGCAGCTGGTTTCGATCCTGACGTATCACGTGGTGCCGGGCAAAGTCATGTCGGGTGATCTGACGGACGATATGGCTGCAACCACCGTGCAGGGTTCGGACATCATGATCGACCTCGACAACGGCGTGATGGTTGAAGAAGCCACTGTCGTGTCGGCCGACATCGAGACCTCGAACGGCGTCATCCACGTCATCGATCAGGTCATCCTGCCGGAAAGCTAAGCGCACGCGCGCCAATAATTCGGGGTGGTCGATCGCGGCCACCCCAACCAAAGGAACGAATGGGAAGGAAGACCTTTTGATGTTTCCGACACGTAGAACCTCGCTGAAGATGCTGGCCGGTGCGACCGCCATTGCTCTGGCCGCCTGTGCGCCCGCTGACGATGGCGACGACATCGTCGATATCGCCGCTTCGAACGAGGATTTCTCGACGCTTGTGGCTGCTGTCAGCGCCGCGGGCCTGGTCGACACGCTGAAAAGCGATGGACCGTTCACTGTCTTTGCACCGACCAATGACGCCTTTGCGGCCCTGCCCGCCGGAACGGTCGAAAGCCTGCTGGAGCCCGAGAACAAGGACCAGCTGGTCAAGATCCTGACTTATCACGTCGTCCCGGGCGCCGTGACGTCGGACCAACTGGCCGGTAAGCGGCTGAGCGTCGAGACCGTGCAGGGTCAGTCCGTGAAGATCAACGGCACGAATGGCGTGCATGTGAACCAGTCGCGCGTGACCACTGCCGACATCATGGCCACGAACGGCGTGATCCATGTGATCGACAAGGTCCTTTTGCCGAAGTGATTTCGTCGTGCTTGCGCGATGCTCGGGCCGGGGGCTTTCCCCGGCCTTCGTTTTTCAACAAAAGCTTCCATGACAGAACCAGCCTGGCGACATGGTGCCGCCGTGGGCAAAATAGAGCCAAAGCCGCTCGCCTGACCGCGTCGTCACGCGCCAGTAATCCCGCACCCCTGTCCGCCAGTCGGGATCGTCCAGCCACCATTCCGGCGCAATCCGTTCCGGTCCGACGCCCGTGCGCGTTTCGAACACCCGGTTCCGCCACCGGAAGGTTGCCGGCAGATGCGGTCTTTCCTCGGCCATGACGATCTCGGGGCGCCACAGCTCCAGCGGGCGCGGACCCCGCGGCTTGGGCCAGGGCCCCGCCGGTTCCGACCAGGCGGCCGCCAGCATTTTCGAGGTCTTTTCGGGGATATGGCTGTCAGCGGGATGCAGGCGGGTGATCGCATCGAGCCCGATCCGGGCGCCCAGCCGTCCCAGAAGATCGTCCATGTCGCTGCCACCCGAGAGCCGGGCCACTCCATCCGAGGCCGCCTCGGCATGGCCCCGGTGCTGATGGGCATGCACCGGCTCGGTCAGAACGGCCTCCAGCCGGATCATGTCGATGCCGAAACCGGCATCGATCTCGTCAAGCTTCATCGCAAGCAAGGGCCGGATGCGATCCGGGTTGGCCGAGGGGCGCGCCAGCCCCGCTTCGGCCCAGCTCATCGTGTGATCGCTCCGATGGCATTCCATCCGGATACGCCGCACGCCGCGCCCGGCCTGTGTCAGCTTTTCCGACAAGGGCGGCAACAACCGGTCGAGGGCCGCCAGGATGTCGTCCATGAGCCCGATGGGTTCCGGCAGGGTCAAACGCACGGCGAAATGATCGGGCGGACGTGCGGGGCTGACCGGCTCGGGCTCGACGCCCAGCGCCTGATCCAGTCGCTGCACCAAGAGACGCCCGAAACGGCGCGCCAAAGCCGCGCGCGGCTGACCGGCCAGATCGCCCACCTGGCGCAGCCCCAGACGGTTGAGCGTGGCGACCAGATCGCCGTCCAGCCGCAAGGCCGCGATGGGCAGGGCCGCCAGCGCGGTGCGCGTCTGGCCGGGGGCCGCGATCCGCGCGGCTCGATTGGGCGGCACCTCTGCCCCCGGGGCCGGACCGCCCCGTTCCCAATGGCGGCGCTTGGCGGCGCGGGAGCGCGTGGCGCGCGCCTCCTGCATGATATCGTCGCCCGAGCGTGCGGGACCCTGCCCCGCCCCGGAAAACCGCGCCAGCGCCCAGGCGGCCCCTACCGTATCGGCGATACCGGTCCGCACCGTCAGCCCCAGATCGGTGCAATCCGCCTCGACCACCTCCATCAGTTGCGTCTCGCCCCCGAAAAGATGCGCGCACCCCGACAGATCGATCACCAAGCCGTCGGGGGCTTCTTCCGAGACCCAGGGGCTGAACTTGCCCGCCCAGCGCCTGAGCACGGTCAGAAACAGGCGGTCCAGTTCCTTGTTCTGAAGCCGTGTCTGCAAGTCCGGACACATGGCGTGGGCATCGCGGAGCGGCTGGCCCCGCGTCAGCCCCGCCGCCTCGGCCTCGGCCGACAAAGACACCAGCACCTGTGCGTTGTTCTGATCGCCCACCACGGCAAAGACCCCCGCGGGCAGGCCACGGGTGTCCCGAAGACAGCGCTCGGCCGCGAGGCGCGGAAACCAGAGCGAAAGGATACGTCGCGGAGGCATGGGCAGCACACGATGTTCACTATATGTTCTTTCTAGATCGCACATGCCGCCCTGTCGAGTCTCTCGCACAGCCCATCTGCGGGAATAAAGGGTTGCCGTCGCGCGTATAGAGAACACATCGTCCACCAGATCGAGCACAGGAAGCGCCCCTCTGATGTCCCTTACCAACACGCCCACCCGCTACGGAACCGTTTCCAAGACTTTCCATTGGCTCACCGCCCTCTTGATCCTGACGCTCATCCCCACAGGCACCATCGCCAACGGCATGCCTTTCGACACATCCGAGGAGGTGGCCGCAAAGGCGCGGCTCTTCTCGATCCACAAGACGTTGGGGGTCACGCTTTTCACCGTGGCGCTTCTGCGCATTCTCTGGGCGCTGACGCAACCGAAGCCGGCCCCGCTGCACCCGGACCGCCGGGTGGAGAGCTTCATGGCCGAAACGGCGCATTGGCTGCTTTACGGCTCGCTTCTGTTGGTGCCGCTGTCGGGCTGGATCCATCACGCGGCCACGACCGGGTTTGCGCCCATTCTCTGGCCGTTCGGGCAGGACCTGCCGTTCGTGCCGAAATCGGAGCCCTTGGCCGAGACCGCCGCGAGCCTGCACATCATCTTCGAACGCGTGTTGGTGATCGCCCTCTTCCTGCACATCGCGGGGGCCTTGAAGCACCAGTTCGTCGATCGCGACGTGACCTTGAAGCGCATGTGGTTCGGCAGCGCCGAGGGTGGAGAGGCGACGGCAAGGCACGCGATGTTCGTGCCCTTCGGTGCCGCCGTGGCGTCCTGGGCGGCTGCCATTGCCGTCGGTGCGTCGCTTGGGCTGTTCGCGCACGAGGACACAGGCGCGACCGAAGTGGCGCTGACCGAGGTCAGCAGCGACTGGCAGGTGCAAGAGGGCACGCTGGCCATCAAGGTCACGCAGTTGGGATCGGAGGTGGCGGGCAGTTTTGCGGACTGGACGGCGGCAATTTCCTTCGATGAGACCGCGACCGGGAAAATGGGCGATGTGGAAGTGACAATTTCCATTCCGTCGCTGACTTTGGGGTCGGTGACGGCGCAGGCCATGGGGCCGGATTTCTTCAACGCCGAGAGCTTTCCGACGGCAGAGTTCGTGGCCGATATCGCGCGGGATGGCGAGGTCTATGTGGCAACGGGCACGCTCACCATCCGCGACCAAACGGTGCCGGTCACGATGCCCTTCGATCTGGCGCTGAACGGCGATAGGGCCGAGATGACCGGCGCCCTGACGCTCGACCGGCGCGACTTTGGGATCGGGGCAGGCATGACGGACGAAAGCTCGCTTGGGTTCGCGGTCGTGGTGGACGTCGCGCTGGTGGCCACTCGTGGCGGTGGCAACTGAGCACGAGTTGTTTCATCCCAAGACCAAGGTCTGCTTTGCGGACTTTGCTGCCGTTACCCAGCTTTGGGTGAAGGTCTGCTTTTGGATAGCCGGGTCCAAATAAAACCCACCAGAAGAAGGAACAGCACTGCCACAGTTGTTGAAACGGACTTGAGAATTGTGGCTGTGCTAACGGCGTACACCAGAGGAACAGAAACCTCTGGCCAGCTCCAAATCATTGCCACGATACCAAGGTTCTCGACATAGTCGAACAGAGCACTGCCAATCGAAAGGACGATGCCAAAGCGGAGAAGCCTGGTGTTTGGAATGCGTTGTCCAAACCAGCAAATCGTGGCGATCAAAGTCAACGCGAGTATGGCCGGATATAATGTATCCAAGGTTATCTGGTGACTGAGATAATACTTGCGCCCTTCCACCCCTAGCGCCTCAAGAAGCGTCGTGGCCTCTGTCGGCCCATAGCCGAAGGGACGCATGTCGAAAGGCACATGTCCCGAGACCATTTCGATGTGGGCGAGCGTGACATTGATCATCAGCAAGTAGATCAATGCAGCAATCATTCCTGAGCCAACCGCAATCATTCCAATGTGTTTTGGCAGTATTCCGTTCGTCATTTTGTAATCTCCTACTCCTGTGCCACACATGCCTTCAGACGAATTCACCCGCATTATCATTTGATAAGGCAAGCGAAGATGGATTTACGGACGTTTCTCATGCAGTCACCTGAGCTGTCAGACATGGCTTGCGCGGAGGGTTTTGCATCCGATTGGAAAAGAAGGCGCTTGAACAAGGGGGCGCACCTTACCCGGCAGGAACAACCCGAAGCAGATGAATTTGTTCTTTTGGAAGGGTGCTTGGCGAGCAGTATTTGTGACCAAGATGGCAAAGAAGTTTGTGTCGAATTTTATGTGGGTCCATGTGTCGTCACGCCAAATATCGCTCGCACGCGCGGCGGTGTGTCGCTCGTGTCCATTGTGGCAACGACCGATGCCTCGCTTGCACGGATCGACACTGATCTGCTTTCAAATCGGATGATTTCATCTGAACCCGTCCGAAACTGGGCAAATGGTGTTCTGCGGGACGCGCTAAGCCGAAAGGTCGATCGAGAGTGGTGCCTTGCCGCTCTGGGAGGGGCTGAGCGCCTCGTTTGGTTTCGCCAATCATTCCCCAGCTATGAAGACATCTTTCCCCATAACTTGATTGCATCCTTTTTGGGAGTCACGCCTGTCACATTGAGCCGCTTGCGGACCAGCGATAAAAACCCGTAGCAAGCTGACCTTCGGACACGCCGCAGCATCAGGGACTTTGGGCTCATCGCGACGCTGCAGCATGGTTTGCGCCTCAAATCACTTCACTATGGACCAAGCAAAAAAGCGCCCCTTGGGGCGCTTTTTCGCATCCATTTTCAGATCTCAACCGGCTTTGGCGGCTTCGATCGAGATGCGCACCTCCACTTCGTCGCCGACGGCCGGGGCGAAGGCGCCGAGACCGAAGTCGGAGCGGAGAAGCGTTGTTGTCGCGTCAAAGCCGGCCCAGTCTTTCTGCGCCATCGGGTGCGTGCCCGTGCCGTTCAGCTTGGCGTCGAGGACGACCGACTTGGTGACGTCGTTCATCGTCAGATCGCCGGTGATCAGCGCGGTGTCGTCGCCCGTGACTTCGATGGCGGTCGATGTGAATGTCACCATGTCGCCGTCCTTGGCACCGAAGAAGTCATCCGACATGAAGTGGCCATCCCGCTGTTCCCAGCCGGTGAACATGGACTTGACGGGCATCGAGACCGTCACGCTCGAATTGGCGGGATTGTCCTGATCGAACATGATCTCGCCCTCGAAGCCCGAGAACATGCCGAAGGTCGTCGAGAAACCCAGGTGATTGTAGCTAAACAGCACCTGGCTGTGGCTGGAGTCCAGCGTGTACTTTTCTACCGCCTGGGCAGCGCTTGCAGCCAAAATTGCCGCTGCAGTCAGTGCAAGGGTCTTCATGGGGGAGGTCTCCGCGTTGGTTAACAATGCGAAGAAAAATGGTCTGAGCGAAGGGTTTGGCAATGCCCAAACCCTGAACATCCTGTGAGCAAAACCGCACAGACAGTTATCCGCAGTAAATACGCGTGATCGTGCCGTTGGTGTCGTAAACCACATTGGTGCGCTGGGGCACGTAGTCCTGTGTCACGATGTCGTTCACGCCGAACACGCGGAGCGACGGGCTTTCTGGAAACGACGTGGCGCTGACAGGGCTGCCCACGAGAGGGCGATAGTCTTCGGCATCACAAAGCTCGATGTCTGCCAGACCACCGCCCTTGATCTCCTCGCTGGGACCGGGAAGAGCGCGGTCCTCCGGCTCTGTCCGGTCATCCGGTGCCTCCGCCGCGCAGGCCGTTAAATATATTGCGGCCAGCAGGAAAATCGTGAAACGCATGTGGCTTCCATCCTTCTTTGCGTTGATTTCGCCCACCCCTTCGCGCAGGGTCAAGGCAATAAGAACGTAAGGGAGACTGCACATGCGCACACGTGCCGCTGTTGCAACCGCCGCCGGCAAGCCGCTGGAGGTGATGGAGGTGAACCTGGACGGCCCGCGCGCGGGCGAGGTTCTGGTCGAAATCAAGGCCACCGGTATCTGCCACACGGATGAATTCACGCTGTCTGGCGCGGACCCCGAGGGGCTGTTTCCGGCGATCCTAGGCCACGAAGGCGCAGGTGTTGTCTTGGAGGTCGGTGAGGGCGTGACCAGCCTGAAGCCCGGCGACCACGTGATCCCGCTTTACACAGCCGAATGCCGCGAATGCGAATACTGCCTGCATCCCAAGACCAACCTCTGCCAGAAGGTGCGCGCGACCCAAGGACAAGGCCTGATGCCTGACGGCACGTCGCGGTTTTCCACATTGGATGGCGACCCGATCCTGCATTACATGGGCTGCTCGACATTTTCGAACCACACGGTTTTGCCCGAGATCAGCCTGGCCAAGGTGCGCGAGGACGCGCCCTTCGACAAGATCTGCTACATCGGATGCGGTGTGACCACGGGGATCGGCGCGGTGATCTATACCGCGAAGGTTGAAGAGGGCAGCCGTGCGATCGTCTTTGGACTGGGCGGCATCGGATTGAATGTTATCCAAGGTCTTCGGCTGGCTGGCGCGGACCAGATCGTCGGCGTCGATGTGAACCCGGGCAAGAAAGCGATGGCCGAGAAGTTCGGCATGACCGATTTCGTGAACCCGAAAGAGGTGGAGGGCGATCTGGTCCCCTACCTCGTCGATCTGACGAAGGGCGGTGCGGATTATACCTTTGACGCTACTGGAAACGTGGACGTGATGCGCGCTGCACTGGAATCGGCGCATAAGGGGTGGGGCGAAAGCATCATCATCGGTGTGGCCCCGGCGGGTGCCGAGATCTCCACCCGTCCGTTCCAACTCGTCACGGGCCGGGTCTGGCGCGGCACCGCCTTCGGCGGCGCGCGCGGACGGACGGACGTGCCGAAGATCGTGGACTGGTACATGGACGGCAAGATCGAGATCGATCCAATGATCACGCACACGTTGACGCTGGACAACATCAACGAAGGCTTCGACCTGATGCACGAAGGCAAGTCGATCCGGAGCGTCGTGGTTTATTGATTTCGCCGAGGCTGCGCCTCGTCGACCCGCCGGGGGGACGCTGTCCCCCCGGACCCCCCTGGGATATTTAAGGGTCGATGGAGGCAGAAGGTCTTCATATCCGGCCAGTCGCCGAGGGCGAAGATGACGCGATCTGGGGTATGTTGGAACCAGTCTTCCGGGCCGGTGACACTTATGCGATCGATCCGCAGATCGGGCGCGCGGATGCCTTGGCCTATTGGACGTCAGAGCACGCTTATATTGCCGATGCGAGTGGCCCTGTCGGTACCTTCTACATCCGGCGGAACCAGCGGGGCGGCGGGTCCCATGTCTGCAACTGCGGCTACATCACCGCGCGCGGGGCCGAAGGGAAGGGCATCGCGCGCGCGATGCTTTCGTTTTCGCTGGTCGAGGCCAAGCGGCTGGGGTTCGAAGCCATGCAGTACAATTTCGTCCTCGACACGAACACGCGCGCCATCGACACCTGGGCGCGTGCCGGCTTCACGCAGATCGGGCGCATCCCGAAGGCGTTCAAGCTGCCGGACGGCACCTATACCGACGCGCTGATCCTGCACAGATTTCTCTGAGGCAAAGGTTTCTTAAACACCCCTTGTCATTCCCCTTCCAAGCACCGACATTCCGCCAAAGTAATTTGAGGAGACGCGCAGATGGCCGACGACGACAAGAAGAACGACGACAAGCAGGAAGGTCCTGGCGCGAAGGCGGGTGAGCTGTTTTTCAAGTCCCGCACCGTGCTGATCACAGGCGAGATCAACGACAAGCTGGCCAACCGCGTAACGACGCAATTAATCGCGCTGGCCGAGGATAGCGACGACCCGATCAACGTCTTCATCTCTTCGCCAGGCGGTCATGTCGAATCGGGCGACATGGTTCACGACATGATCACCTTCATCAAACCGACCGTGCGCTGCATCGGCTCGGGCTGGGTGGCAAGTGCCGGTGCGCTGATCTTCGTGGGCGCCAAGAAGGAAAACCGCTTCTGCCTGCCCAACACGCGTTTTCTCTTGCACGAACCACGCGGCGGCGTTGGCGGCTCGGTCAGCGACATCCAGATCCAGGCCGAACAGATCAGCATCATGCGCAAGCGTTTCCATCG
>JASJDQ010000133.1 GCA_030065075.1 Paracoccaceae bacterium
TAACCGTCTGACCCGTATTGACAGAGAAACATATCGACCGCGCCCTCGATCACCCGGTCGATCTCCGCCTCGCTCGGCGGCTCCCTGAGGCCCAGCACCAGTTTCAGGTGAAGCCCGGCCTTGCAAAGTTCCGGGAATTGGTCGGCGGCAAGGTCAATATCGTCGATCTTCAGTTTCCCTGATTCCACCGCCTTTTGCAGGAATTTCCGCAGGATCGCATGGACCCGCGCCGGACCGCTTTCGTAGAATTCGCGCCCGATCTCCGGAAACCGCTGGCTTTCGCCCACGATGATCCGGTGCACCTGAAGCCCGACATCGGACATGAAGAACCGCGTCATCCTCTTGGCCGCGGTCGTCAGGGCATGACGCACATCGTCTGACGCTTCGACCTGCGCCACGGCCTCATCCGACTGCGCCTGGCATTCGATCTTCGCCACCTCGATGAAAAGAAGCCGTTTGTCGGGAAAATAGGAGTAAAGCGTGGCCTTCGAGACGCCCGCCTCGCGCACGATGTCGTCGACGCTCGCCCCTTCGAACCCGTCCCGCATGAACACCTTGCGCGCGCCATCGAGCACCTGATCCCATTTCCGGCCCTGTTTGACGACAGCTTGCGGCGCGTTCATCCCGACCCTCTCGCTTAAAACTTGTGCATCAAATATAAACTGACCAGTTCACTTTTTTCAAGTTCGGACGCTTGAATTCGTCGTATGCGCGATGAAAATCGGACCTGTTCTGAATGGAGGCTGACATGATCCCCGGTGTGGTGCAAAGGCGCAGGTTTTCGGATCTGACCGAACAGGAAGTCGTCGCATTGGCGATATCGTCCGAAGAAGACGACGCGCGCATCTATCGCACTTACGCCGAGAAGCTGCGGGCGGAGTTCCCGGCTTCGGCGGCCATTTTCGACGGTATGGCGGCGGAGGAAGACCAGCACCGAGCCCGGCTGATCGACCTTCATAAGGCCCGGTTCGGCGACGTGATTCCGCTGATCCGACGCGAACACGTCTCGGGTTTCTACGCCCGCCGCCCGGTCTGGCTGGTGGAAAACCTCGGCCTCGATCGGATGCGCGAGGAAGCCGAGATCATGGAACGCGACGCGCAACGGTTTTACGAGACCGCCGCGAAGGCCACGTCGGATGCGGATACGCGGAAACTCCTCGGCGATCTGGCTGCGGCGGAGGCGAGCCACGGCGACAAGGCCGATGCCCTTGTGGAAGAGCATCTGGGTGAGGAAGCGCGTGGCGAGGAAGACCGCGCCGCGCATCGCCAGTTCGTCCTGACCTGGGTTCAACCCGGTCTTGCCGGGCTGATGGACGGCTCAGTCTCGACGCTGGCGCCGATCTTCGCCACCGCCTTCGCGACGCAGGACCCGTGGACGACGTTCCTCGTCGGCCTTGCCGCGTCGGTGGGCGCGGGCATCTCCATGGGCTTCACCGAAGCCGCCTCCGACGACGGCAGCATCTCGGGGCGCGGTTCCCCGGTGAAGCGCGGCATCGCCTCCGGTGTCATGACCACCATCGGCGGCCTCGGCCACGCACTCCCCTACCTCATCCCGCATTTCTGGACCGCGACCACCATCGCCTTCATCGTCGTCTTCGTGGAACTCTGGGCCATCGCCTGGATCCAGAACCGCTATATGGAAACGCCGTTCTTCCGCGCGACCTTCCAGGTGGTGCTGGGCGGGGCGCTGGTGCTGGCGGCGGGGATCTTGATCGGTTCGGGGTGAGGGCGAAGGTCGGATTTAAGCCCAACCTGGTCATTGGAGGGCATGCGGCGAAGGTCCGCTTTTTCTCGAATTCTCAAAACTCGCCTTCAGATGTGCGTTTCGAGAGTAGGCATTCGCGGGGGCGTGCACTATTCCGACACGGAGCTCTTGGTCATCACGGCACACATCAGCATGATCAATCTTGGGAACCGGGTGTAAAAGTCGAGGCTCTGATGAAGCGTAGTTCGGCAACGACGACCATGAAGGCGTGGTCCAGAGTCTCGGGTCTCTCTTTCAATTTTGCCTTAGTTGCACGCCTGGGACCGGAGCAGGCCTAAGATCGACGCTAAAGGAATTTAACTTGAAGAATGAAATCGCATTTGTCCGGCTCACGGAAATCGAACCAAGCGAGATTGTAGCTCACATGTCCGACCCTCGGGTCGCAGAACACATGCCGCTTTTGACATTCGCGTGGGACTCGAAGGTCGCGGTCGGGTTCGTCTCGAAGAAGGAGGAATATTGGGCGCGCGACGGTCTTGGGCATTGGGCGTTTGTTGTCGACGGCAGGTACGTCGGATGGGGCGGCTTCCAGAAAGAAGGCGACGAGTGGGACTTCGGACTCGTCCTACGTCCGGATTCATTCGGAATTGGGCGCCGCATCGCAAAGAAAGCCATCGAATTTGCTATCGCTGACGACCGAATTCCGTTTGTGACGTTATTGTTGCCGCCGTCTCGCAAGAACCTGGGCGCGCTTCGCAGGCTTGGCGCGAGGCAGATCGGCGAAATCGAGTATGGTGGGGAAACGTTCCTTAAATTCCGACTTGAAACAGAATGACCACCGCGTTCGCAGCATGCGTACGATTGGTGTCCCTTGCCCATAGACCTTCAACCTGAAGGGATGCTAGCGCGTAACAGTCGCAATTCATTAGGCATTTCGTACGGCATCGGAAAGGCCGCGCGCTAGCAAATCGAAGACGATCCTTATGCGACGGCTGGTCTGTAATTCTCGGTGGGTTACAAGCCAGATAGGGAACTCCAGCGACGGAAACTCAGGCAGTACTTTCTCGATCCCCGGTTCGTTGTCACCAAGAACTTCGGGCTGCATCGACACACCAAAGCCCATTTTCACAAGTTCCCACGCAACCACGCCGCTTTCGCTCGACATCACGAAACGATCAGCGTGAACAGGGATTCCCATGTTGTGCAAGGGCGCCATGAGCCGTTCAGGGTCAGCATTGCCCACAAAGTCATACGTAGCCACATCCCGCGGCGCTTTAGGGCGGCCCATCCGATCGAGGTAGGACGTTGCAGCATAGAGATTTGCGCGAAAGTCCCCAACGTGTCGCGCGATCAGGTCCGGCTGCTCTGGCCGCGCGTGTCGGACCGCAATATCGGCCTCTCTCTGCGTGAGGTTCTGTATGTCGCTCGATGCAACGACCCTCACTCTGATGCCGGGCCCCGCTTCGCGCAGTGGCACCAAAAGGCCAGGCAGCATTGACGCAGAAAACAGGTCTGTCGCAGTAACAGTGACTACGCCAGTTACCTCCTGCGATTTGCCTTCTGCCATTATGGAGATCAGCGTCGCTGCTTCGCCCATTGCTTGGACGTGAGAGAGAAGATCCCGACCGGACTCCGTCAGCTTAGGACCGCGCACGCTCCGTTCCACGAGCGTGACACCAAGCCTCGCCTCCAGCTCGGTGATCTGCCTGCCAATCGTCGGTTGGGTCGTTTTCAGTACCCGAGCGGCACCGCTAAACGAGCCTTCCTCGACGGTGGCCAAAAAGGCCCGCACCTGGTTCCAGTCAAATGAGATCGCATCCCAGTTCATGCATGGGCGTATATCAAATGTAAGAAATCAGGCAATTCATAGATTCTCAGCGCACAGCTAAGTGAGCTCCTGACAAGGAGGCGCTCACCATGCAAACCGCGATATCACACACTGAAACAGGGACTTTCTGGGACAAGATTGCTCCGAAATACGCCAAGAAACCCGTCGCTGACCCAGCGGCCTACGAAGAGAAACTCGTTCGCGTTCGGGCACTCTTGCGGGCCGAGGACCGAGTGCTGGAGATCGGCTGCGGGACGGGGAGCACGGCCCTCAGCCTCGCCCCCGCCGTGGCCGAGATCACCGCCACCGACATCTCACGCGAGATGATCGCCATTGCTGAAGAAAAACGCGCGACGGCAGGCGTGAAGAACGCCGAATTCCTTCAAGCGGATGCCACCGAAATCTTCCCAGAGGCTCCGTTTGATGTCGTCACGGCATTCAGCCTGCTTCATCTCGTGGACGATGTGCCGGCGGTTCTTGACGCGGTGTTTGCCCAGCTCAAGCCAGGCGGGCTGTTCCTGTCAAAGACCGTTTGCCTTGGAGATGCGCATTTTGGCCTGCGGCTCTTCGTTCGGGCGCTTGGTGCCCTTGGGTTTGCACCGCCAGTGACGACGCTGCGCAAGGCCGACGTTAGGCGGGCCCTCGTTGCGGCGGGCTTCGATCTCGTGGAGTGCCGGTACTTCGGCAAGGGCCGCCTCAATCCGTTCATCGTGGCGCAACGTCCGGCCTGATCCGGACCGCCACCAACACCATCAAACAAAACGAAAGTCAGAAATATGCGAAACGTAGACCGTCCCCAAGACCCACGCACCCTGTTGTCGGCGCTCTGGGTCTTCCTCCTTATGAACATCATCTTCCGCGATATCCATCAGTTCCTCTCGCCCGGCTACATGGACTGGGTCCTCGCCGGCGAGATGTTCGGCCAGCAGATCACCGATGAACTGCTGCTCTATGGTGGGTTCGCCGTGGAGGTTATGATCGTGATGGTGCTTCTGCCCCATGTCCTTCCACGGAGTGCGCTCAGGATCGTGAACACTTTCGCCGTGCTCTTCACAACGGCACTTGTCCTGTTCACCCCGCCCATCGACCCCGACGATGTGTTCTTTCTGATCATTTGTCTTGCGACGCTTTTGGCAATCCTCTGGTTCGGATGGACGCGGTTCGCTGCCCCGGCGGCATCCAGGCAAACCGCAATCACACGCCCCGCCTGAACTAGCGCGTCCGGCGGCCCCGCATGGCCGCCGGCTCGGCTCGGACAAAGAAAGACACCCCTGACATGCACGTTTTGACCCGAGGCGAATGGGCATTCCTCGTTGCTATTTTTGTCTATTCGTTCATCCCGTCCGTTATCGGTTTGTTGCGCATTCCCGAACTTCTTGGCGGCCCGATGCTCGTGCCCTCGAACCCGCGCGCCGTCATCGACCCAGTGCCGATCGTTCTGCACATCCTTGGCAGTGCCCTTTTCTGTCTGGTAGGCGCAGTGCAATTCCTGCCCAGCCTGCGCAGGATGCGTCCCGCTCTTCACCGCAGATTGGGTTGGGTTGTAGCGGTTGGAGGAGGGGTCAGCGCGCTCACCGGGCTTTGGATGACTCTTGCCTACGCGTTTCCTCAGGCTCTACAGGGTCCACTTCTTTTCTGGGCGCGGATCGCACTCGCCCTGGCGATGTTCGGTTTCATTGTCTGGGCCGTGTTTGCCATCCGGTCTCGGTACGTCCCTCGGCACCGTGCGGCCATGCTGCGCGCCTACGCCATTGGCCAGGGGGCCTCCACGCAAACCGCGCTCTTTTTGATCGTCATGATCGTCTTCGGCACCGAGCCGCTCGGATTTCCCAGGGATGGTCTGATGGTCGCGGCCTGGGTGATCAACATCGCGGCTGCAGAAATTCTTATCCGCCGAATGATTGTGCCGAGGAGCGCGATCCCAAGGGCAATGTGACCGGGTGGTAGGCAGACCGACCAAACCCGAACCCGATTTAATCAAAAGGAAGACATCTATGCAGAGTGAAACCGTCGAGATCGCACAGATCAGATTGCGCCCGGGTGTGACCGAGGAGGATTTCCTGGCCGCGTTCCAGCGGATTGTTGACGGATTTGTACGACAGCAACCGGGTTTCCTGAAATGCGAGTTGCTGAAGAAAGACAATGGACAGTTCTTGGACCTGGTTCATTGGGCGGCTCGTTCGGACGCTGTCAATGCACTCGAAAGGTCTTCCAAGAACGACGCGTGCCTTGCCTATTTTAGGCTGCTTGAAGCGGACGAGACTGACTCGAATTCAGGTGTTGAGTATCTCGCTAATGTGACGCCGAAACCGGCAAAAAGGCCGGTAAGTTGGCGATGACTGCTCAGCTCTCAAGAGTATCGCTAATATTCGGAGGATTCTGGTGGCGCTTGGGCCTCCGGGTCGCGGCAATCGGCGCACTGGCCGGTGTAGCTAGTGTGATTTTGGCGTTTCAAATGCCGCACGCTGCGAGCCTTACCGATATTGCCAGCGGAACCGCTTGGGGCATCGCTTTGATGCTCGTGCTCTACGTCCTGTTGCTTTCGATTCCGTTTGTGCCTGGAGCTGAGATCGGCCTGGCGCTCCTGGTCGGCTTCGGCTCCGTCGTGGCGTGGCCAGTCTATCTCGCGACGGTCCTGGCACTCTCGATCGCCTTCGCCGCCGGGCGCTTTGCGTCTCAATTCCAGAACTCTCGGGCCTCTGGCACAGCCGATCCAGCTTCTGAAGCCCTGGCGAGATTTAAGGATGGATTGGCAGGTCGCCACTGGCTCCAAAGCTTGCGGCGCTTTCTGTGGCTTGCCATCGCCCTGCTGATCAACATGCCAGGCAACACAGCCATTGGCGGAGGCGGAGGCATCGCAATGGCCGTTGGGTACAGCAGAGCTTTCCCCTATCTGCCATTCCTCGCTTGCAGTGCCTTGGCTGTCGCACCGGTGCCAGCAATGGTTCTGCTCGCGGAGCATTTTGGGCTCGGGTTTAGGCTTGATCTATGGATTAGCAGTTTCAGCGATATGCCAACCGGGAGAGCGGCAGACTAGGGATGCCAAGAGTAATCTCTTGGCATCCAAGCCTCATACCAATTTCATGAATCGGCTGATTTCCTTTCGAGAGCGGAGGTGAAAAACGGTCTTCTGATTTTGATACTCATCCACCATTCTTCGATACCTTGGCGTCAGTTTCTTGTGACATAGCCATATCGTGCGATAGCTCCTCAGGGTGCTTTTCCACATGGGGCTGCCTTCAGGCCAGCCTTCCGGGTTTCTGAACAGCCCTTTGAAAAAGCGTTTGGTCACCCACCACGCGTGAACAGAGAGCGGCAGATCCAAGTAAACGAGTGTGTCTGCAGCATCAAATCGCTGCCGAGCAGAGGGAACACTTCCGAAACCATCGATGATCCATGCGTCTTGATCAAGGACCTCTGCATGGGCTCTCAGATACTCCTCGTGGGGAACGGGTGCGCCGCCGGGGCGATACTCGATCAAATCGAGCGTAACCAAGGAGAGCCCCGTTCTTTGAGCGAGATAACGTGAAAGGGTCGATTTCCCTGCACCGGTATTTCCGAATATGGCGACTCTTTTCATCTTGCTTTCTGACTTGATTTCAAGTTGCCCTGGGAAGAAGCAGAAATAAAAGAAAACCGCCACTCTTTCAGGGCGGGTCCGATAAGATTTGCACAAACGACATCCCACCTCATTCAGGGAATGAAGCGAATAATCTCAACAGTTGTTATGTGCATTTGTGGTCTCATGAGCGCGGCTTGAGCGATAGACGGGCAGTTGTCAATACCGCTGGTCAAAGAAACTGGTTTCACGGTGTCGTGCTCTGCGACAACGGAAGGAACACCAAACCGACGGCACGTTTAGGCTTGCAGCTGCTCATGCGCATCTCGGCGACCCCCGAAGCCGACATTATTGCAATGTCGGCAAGGTCCCGCATAGCGGTCATCTAGGTCGGCTGCAGCGACTAGCCGCTTCGAGCCCAAAGCTGACGGCTTGAATGACCGTAGTCCGTGGTTTGTGCTGCGCTACTAGCCGATCATCCGGCTTTCCAATGGCCAACGCGGGCTTGGGCCGATCGCTGATGCGTACCCGATGCGTCCTAGCATCTGCACGGTTTCTCCTGGCATGGCCAACATCTCGTGCACTTGCCGATATAGTTCTGATTGCTCGGGGTACTCCTGCAATGCTTGGCTGAGAGGCTGCATGGCGATCCCCTCGGATGTTGCAGCGAGGTGAAGCCTAAGCCAGAGCCGTCCAGCTTCAATTTGGTCGGGGCGAGTATTGCCCGCGGTCTTCACAGTTACATAGGCTGGCGTGGAGTCTTGAGCCGACCGGATGAAGTTTGCCGTCTGTTGAAATTCACTGCTTTCGGGATTTGCTTGACCCTCGCGTGTGATCATCCCCGCAAGTATCAGGGCTTCCTGAATCGCGCCTCTGACCGATATCCCATCGGGGTTCGCTTCAATTTCCGCTTTGCCAAGTCGAGTTAGGTTAATGCTCTCCATATGCGTCCGGTGTGTTGTCATTTCGATGTACACGGCGTCCCAGGTCAGTTCGCGCAGCGCGTCCACGCGTTCAGTGTCCGTGATAATCTCTGATGCCTCAGGTGCCATAGCCGCAAGCGCTGCGCTACTCGGCAAGCGGTCTTCATAGGGCAGTCGGTTTGTGTGGCGGGCTGACACGAATTGGAACAACGGGTCTGCCTCGCCACCCGACAAAAGCACGATGTCAGCAACTGGCCCCGCATCTCCTTCGGGAAACAAAGTCATCTCCACCATGAGCCCTTTGTCCGCTGCCGCCTGACGGAAAAGTTCCAAAAAACAACCCATGCCGACCGTCATTTGACGATCGAAGGGATCAGTCTCAGGGAGGTTGCGCGCTCCTTCGCGCCAGATACGAACTCGGTCCGACCCAATCAATTCCGCTTGCCAGGGCTGACGATTGTGCGGGTTTGGGGCCAGAATTGCCCAACTTAGCGCGGCCATTCTGGGATCATCGTATCCCCCCGCGTTCTCCCAGGGCGCCAATGCGCGATTCGGGCGCCTAGTCGCGACGAACCCGCCTGCCGCCGAACCGGCGGCAAAAATGACGCCCCCTCCGACCAAAGTGATCATCTGTCTGCGTGAAATCGTCATGTCCAGTCTCCTCGTTTGGCCTACGAGGACAGTTTTGCGGGTTTAGCCAAATGTGCACATGACCGCTTGCGCAAATGAAATGGCAAATCGCGCAGAACGTGCGGCGCCCGAGATTGCGCGATCTGTCACGCAAGATGCGCCTGTTGTCATTGGGTTCGCTCAATCCATTGGGCACCCTTTAGGCAGCAGAAAGATACTTCAGCAATGAGGCACGGACATGAACTACATCCTTTTTCCCCTTGCCGCGGTTGGTGGCTTGGCAATCACCCTTTTTGTCGTTGGGTTCTGGCTGGATTTTCAGGACTTCGATAGAACGAGCGGCGGCTATGAGCCGCCCTATGAAGGTGTCGTCGGCGAGCCAATCGATTGGTTCGCTCTCGACCGTACGCCGACTGGACTTGTCAAGCGCGGATACGTACTCAACACGCTCGTCGATGGCACAAGCGGGATGATCAGCTTCGAAGTATACGGACTTGTGATCCCATTTCGGATCATGTCAGAGCGTGCGTTGGTGGTTCACAAGCCTCGCGAGGCATTCAAAGCGCTCGGGTTCGACCCTGCGTTTTAGGCAAAAGAAGAGCGGAACTCAGTTGGCGTTCGTCCGGTCCACTTCTTGAAAGACCGCGAGAAAACTGACTCCTCGGAGTAGCCAAGCAAGTAGGCGATCTCGTCATTTCGTACGTCTGTGGTCTTGAGGAACTCTTTCGCTAAGTCGGCGCGCGAAGCGCTGAGTATCTCCGAGAAACTCGTTCCTTCTGCGTTGAGCCGCAGCTGCAGAGTTCTTGTGCTCACTGCCAATTCCGACGCGACTGCATCTAGGGTCGGTGTCGCTCCTTTAAGGCTCTCCACTACACAACGTCTCACACGCTCTGACCAGGGAGCCGAGTTACGGATGTGCGTCATAACTCTTTGAACTCTGTCTTCGAAATCTCGAAAGAGCTCGGAGTTTGCACCGATTATTGGCTGATCCAGGCATGAATTGTCATAGATTTGGTAGCTGAAATCGGTCTCAAAGTGCACCGACGCCGTCGGGAATGCCCTCTCATGGGCGGTAGTGTCACTTGGGCGCGCGTAGTGAAAACCAACTTCTTTAGGCTTCACGGGGCGTGGGGCGTTGGCGGTTGCCCAGGACACCATCGCTGTCATGAAACAGTCAACCGTGTATCTTAGCGGATCGTGCCATTCCGTCCATTGCTCGATCCAAATCCTCGTTTCGGTCGGCCCGCGCTCTACCAGGCTTCCCATCGAGTCGCCCATGATGCGTGCATACTGGCAGGATTTCTCAAAAGCGATGTGAAGCGATGGCGCATTGGCACAAACGTAGCCGAGCATCCCCATTGCCTGTGTCGGAAATCTTTTCCCGCACACGAGGCCAATGTCCTCACGTCCTGTCGCCTCAATGATCGCCTGCCAGACCCGACGCTCAGTGGCAAGATCGACGTAAGGCGGATTTCCGTTCATGACATCGCGGGGCGTGCCCGCAGCATGAAGAATTGCGTCAATATCACCACCTTCCTCAGAGGCGATCGCAACGCGAAATGCGAGAATACTTGAGCTCAAGCGGCGCATAAACGGATAACTAGCTTGCTGTTGCGCCTGCTTCAATTTCGTAACAGAAGTTCGCTCAATTCGAGCCCTGACTGCATCCGTTCCAAACTTCCGCTTCGTCCGCAAAGCAGACCTCACGCCTTCGCAGGATCGTCCGCGTCATAGGCCTCGATGATCCGCGCGACCAGCGGGTGTCGTACCACGTCCTTCGCAGTGAAATAGTTGAACGCGATATTGTCGATGTTCTTCAGAAGACGCTCGGCGTCGTGCAGGCCCGACATCACGCCACGCGGCAGGTCGACCTGACTGCGGTCGCCGGTGATGACCATGCGGCTGCCTTCGCCCAGACGGGTCAGGAACATCTTCATCTGCATCTGCGTGGCGTTCTGCGCCTCGTCCAGCACGACGAAGGCATTGGCGAGCGTCCTGCCGCGCATGAAGGCCAAGGGCGCGATTTCGATCCGCTTTTCCTCCATCAGCTTGCCCAACTGCTTGCCGGGCAGGAAATCGTGCAGCGCGTCGTAGAGCGGCTGCATGTAAGGATCGACCTTCTCCTTCATGTCGCCGGGCAGGAAGCCGAGCCGCTCCCCAGCCTCCACCGCAGGGCGCGAGAGAATGATCTTGTCCACATGCCCGCCGATGAAGAGGTTCACGCCCACCGCGACGGCGAGATAGGTCTTGCCGGTCCCCGCCGGTCCGATCCCGAAGGCCAGTTCGTTCTCGAACAGCGCCTTCACATAGGCCTTCTGCGCCTCGGTGCGCGGTTCGACCGTCTTCTTGCGGGTTTTCACCTCGATCCGCCCGCCCTGGAAGAGTTCCATCTGGTCGGTGGGCCGCGCCTTTTCGTCGGTGCCCCCCATGCGGATCTCGGCGTCGATATCGCCTGGTGTGATCTCCCGGCCCGCCTCGGCGCGCGTATAGAGCGCCTGCAGCACTTCGGCCGCCCTCGCGATGGCACCCGCCTCGCCATAGACGGCAAGCTGGTTGCCCTGGTGCAGGATCTGAACGCTCAACGCCTGCTCGATCTGGGCGAGGTTCCGGTTGAACTCTCCGAAAAGGTCGATGAGCAGGCGGTTGTCCGGGAATTCAAGACGCGTCTCAAGCAT
>JASJDQ010000134.1 GCA_030065075.1 Paracoccaceae bacterium
ATCTCTTCGTTGGTGACGGCGATGCAGCCCCAGGTCCAGTCACGCATCCAGGCCTGAACCGGGTTGCCGCGGCCGTGAATGAAGATGTCACCGCCCGGGCTTTTTCCCAGTTTCTCGGCGCGCGCCGTGTCCCGTTCGTTCGGATAGCTGATGCCAAGCGACAAGTGAAATTCGCTCTTCGGGTTGCGCCGGTCGATGTAATAAAGCCCTTCCGGCGTCTTCCCGTCACCAGAGACGGTCTTGTGCCCGCGCGGCTCGAAGCCAAGGTCGATACGATAGGATTTCAGCACCGTTTTCTGGTGCATCAGATGCATCGCACGCGCTTCCTTGAACACGATGATCTTCGTGACCTCCGGCCCGTCATACGACCGGAATTTCGACGAGCAGCCCGCCAGCAATGACAATAGGACGATCGAAATCGCCAGTCTTAGAAAAACCTGCATGCCTCTTCCCAATTTTTCCTGCAGCCTAGCGTGGAAGTTTGCGTCTGGGAATCCCAACATAGACGGGAAGGTGTTGCCAACGTGTTGCTTTTGCAACGATTAAATCGCCAGCCCATCTGATCCAAAGAAGTGAAGTCGGTCATTGGCGGCATTCAAGCCGATGCGTTGCCCTGGTTTCAGCTCTGTATCCCCATCGGTCCGCACGGTCACTTGGCCCAAATGTCCGCCATCGACGATCAGGAACGTATCGGCGCCGAGGTACTCCAGCACATCGACCGTCGCGTCGAAAATGCCCTGCCCTTCGTCCACAATGTCCAGGTGTTCGGGCCGGATCCCGACCTTTGCTGCACCACGCTGATCGTCCAGCCGCAGCCCGGTTCCCGCGTCCATGATGTTCATCTTGGGGCTGCCGATGAACTCCGCCACGAAGAGGTTCGCCGGGTTTTCGTAAAGCTCCCGCGGCGTACCCACCTGCGCGATCACGCCAAACTCCAGCACCACGATCCGGTCCGCCAGCGTCATCGCTTCCACCTGATCGTGCGTGACATAGATCATCGTGCGGCCCAGCGACTGGTGCAGCTTCGCGATTTCGTACCGCATCTCGACCCGCAAGGCGGCATCGAGGTTCGACAACGGCTCGTCGAAAAGGAAAGCGGTCGGATCGCGCACGATCGAGCGCCCGATTGCCACCCTTTGTCGCTGACCACCTGACAGCGCCTTGGGCCGACGGTCCAGATAGGGTTCCAGCTTCAGAACACTCGCCGCGGCATCGACCTTTTCGGTAATCTCCGCCTTGGGACGTCCGGCAGTCTTCAGCGAGAAGCCCATATTGTCGCGGACCGACATGTGGGGATAAAGCGCGTAGGACTGGAACACCATCGTCAGTCCGCGTTTCGAGGGTGGATCGGCCGTCTTGTCTTCGCCATCAATCAAGAGCCGGCCCCGGCTGATCTCTTCCAATCCGCCGATCATGCGCAGCAAAGTCGACTTTCCGCAGCCCGATGGCCCGACAAAAACAACGAACTCGCCGTCTTCGATCTGCAGGTCGACCCCCTTGATGACTTGCAGATCATCAAACCACTTTTCGACCGCTTCCAGCGTGATCGCCCCCATCATGCCACCTCTGCGCTGGGGCTGGCCCAGGCCAGCCATACCGCCGCCGTCCAGCTGAACATGCCGCCGCCTGCGGGCGCACCGGTCAACGGATCGAAATACTCGGCGAACCCATGCTCGCCGATCAGATCGCGCGTCGCGAGCCGTAACCGATCCGCCTGCGTCCTGTGCCCCATTTCCGCCAGCCCGCGCCCGATCATCGAGTTCATGAAGGCCCAGGTCGGGCCGCGCCAATACCGCCGGGCGTCGAACTTCGGTGTTCCGACCGGATGGCTCGGCACCGGATAGCGGCAGGCTTCAAAGGTGGTCTCCAGATGCGCCAGCATCTGCGGTTCATCCAAACCGGCGTACCAGCACAAAAACGACGCGTTAGAGACGTTTCCAGTGTGTTCCCCGGTCGCAAGATCGATGGCATCGAAGGCAGCAAGCTCGGCATTCCAAAGTCGTTTGGCGCCTGCTTCCAATGTCTCGATCCAGCCGTCGATCTCGGTCCTATCCTCACCCAAGACATCGGCGAAATGAGCAAGGTCGCGATTGGCGCGCAGAAGGATGAAGGTCATCGTCGGGTCGGCAACAGCCAATGGCCGGTCCTTTGCCATGGCCGCTTCGTCCCAGCCGAGCCTGCGCCCGTGCTGCACCAGCCAGACATAGCGGTCGTATTCTTCTTTCGTCGGACGCATCGACGGATCGACATGGGAGGTGTCCCGACGCGCGTATTCTCCGACGCCCACCGGATCGATTGCAGCCATGGCGGCGTCCCAGTCCGGCGCGTTGTCGCGCCCCGGCTCCCAGGGGTGCGTGATGAAGATGGCGCCTTTGTCGCTGCGCCAATTCATGAACCAGGCGTGCCACGCCTTGAGCTTCGGGAAGAGAGTGCGCAACCGCTTGTCATCGGCGTCGCGTTTGTGGATCTCGCGGATCAAGGTTGCCGCGACCGGCGGCTGACTGATCCCCGAAGACGGGATCGGGCCATGGTCAGCCCCCCAGACCTCGGGTCCCGGGAAATAGCCGGGATCGGGCTTGTGGAACAGAATGTGTGGCACCATGCCGGACGGCCATTGCCCGGACATTAGCGTCTCGACCTCGGTCCAGGCACGGTCGGGGTCGAACGTGGCGATGCCCCAAGCACTAAAGGCCGAATCCCAGTTCCATTGATAGGGATAAAGCCCAGCGGTCGGTACAGTGTAGCTGCCACGGTCGTTTCCCCGCAGGATGGAACGGGCCTGTTCATCGCGTTCGATCGGGTCCATGGTCGTCATCCCTTGACGCTCCCTGCTGTCAGTCCCTTGGTCATGAAGCGTTCCAGCCCAAGGAACAGCACCATGATCGGTACGGTGGCGATCACCGACCCGGCCATCAGGTGCTGACGTGGAATTTCCGAAGAATCGAGTGACGCGATCCCCCGCGTAAGTGTGAAGATCGACGGATCGTCCAGCAACATGAAGGCTAGCAGGAATTCGTTCCATGCGATCATAAAGACATAGAGTGAGACACTGGCGAGCGCGGGCAGCGCCAGCGGCAGCGTGATCTTCCAGATCACTTGCAGCCGGTTCAGCCCGTCCATGAGGCCAGCGTCCTCGACTTCCGCCGGGAGCCCCCGGAAGTAGCCTTGCAGCATGTAAAGGGCGACCGGGATCGTGGTAACCGGATAGATCAGGACCAGCCCGACGATCGTGTTCCGCAGCCCGGTCATCGAAAACGCGATATAAATCGGCAGCGCCAAAACGATCATCGGCACCATGTAGATTAAGAGGATCGAGCGCGAAAAGGCGGCCCGCCCCTTGAAGCGCAGGCGCGCCACCGCATAAGCGCCGGGGACGCTGAACAAGAGCGTCAGGAACACCGTGATGACCGAGACATAGAACGACGTCCACATGTAGCGTCCGAAGCTAAACTCGGTGAACAGCTCTTCATAGCTTCGGAACAGCCCCCAGCCCTTTGAAAGATCGATGGTGAAATCCAGCGGGTTCTGCAAAAGCTCGGCCTGGTTCTTCAGGCTGGTCATCACCATAACGTAGAACGGAATGGCGACGATGGCGGTGAAGAAAATGTATCCGAAGCCTGTCAGGAAGCGTATGACCGCGTCTTCGAACTCGTGCCGGGTGGCGCGCCCGAACGGCAGCGGGCGGATCATCACCAGCGTGCCCCAGAACGCCGCAGCAGCGTAGAGCGCCCAGGCGAGAATAACGGTGCTTTGGCGCGACTCGCCAGAGCCGACGATGGGTGTCGCGATGAAAAGGAAAGCCAGCGCCGGGATGGCCGCCGTAACCACGTTCATCCCGATGCGTTGACCGCGCGCGCGCCCACCGTCGGGCAACCAGGCAAATCCAAGCCATGCGCCGAACAACAAGCTTGGCAGCAGCACGGGCCGCACGCCTTCGCCGCTGATGAAACTGACCGCGATGCAGACGACAACGGCAATGACGAAGCTCCAAAGCGCGCCGATGAGCGGTCCTGCGATATATCCAAAGCGGAGCGCGTTCATAGCCCCTCCTCCCGGCTCATGAAGCGGAAGAAGAAGTAAGAGAAAATCAGTAAGCAGCAGAAGATTACCACCGCCACCGCCGCTCCGGCCCCGATGTTCGACACCGCAAAGGCCTGTTCATAGACGTTGACGGTCAGCGTCCGCGTGCCCGCATTTCCCCCTGTCAGAAGGAAGATGTCGTCGAACTTGTTGAACGTCCAGATGAACCGCAGCAGGAACAGAACACTCAGGATTCCAAGCAGTTGCGGCACGCTCAGATACCAGAACTTCTGAAAGGGCGAGGCCCCGTCCATGTCGGCGGCTTCGTACATATCCGTGTCGATGGACTGCATCCGGGCCAGGATGAACAGGAACGACAGCGGGAAATATCGCCAGATCTCGAAGACCGTGACCATGATCAGCGCCAGCGGTCTTTCCCCGAAGAAATTGATCGCCTCGTTGGTGACCCCCATCTGCACAAGAAGCGCGTTCGCCGATCCCGAAAACGGATCGAACAAAATCACCCAGGCAAAGGCAACGGCAATTACGGGCGCGACATAAGGGAATAAATACAATCCTCTAAGGACACCTTGCCCTTTGAATTCCTTGTTCAGAAGGAGCGCTGCAAACAGTCCGAAAACCAACGCGCCAATGGTGCCGAACACGGTGTAGAACATCGTCACCCAAAGGACGGTCCAAAACTCGCGACCGTCGAAAACCCGCGCAAAGTTTTCGCCCGTGAACTCGAAATTCGTCAGGATGCTGTTGCTGGACCCGGTAATGTCGGGTTCCGATCCCGAAATGGCGTCCTTCACCGCATCTTCGTCACCCGTCAGTTGAACAGGGATGTTGATCCGTGTCCGAAATCCTGGTTCGAGATCGCCGAAGTCACACAACAAACGTCGACCGTTGACCACGCAGGGCGCGATATCTGCTCCGTCAGTCACGGTCAGTCCGTCGGGGATTGTGTCGCTTAGTGTGACACCGGAAATTGCCTGATCCTGGCTGGAGTTTCGAAGGCGGTACTCGATCCGAAGGTTATCGTCCGAACCGCGCAGCGCTTCACGGACGACCGGTGCGGGCGGGCGCAAATCAGCCAGCCCGATCGGTTTGAAACTGATCCAGAAAATCGACAGCAGCGGCAAGACAACAACCGCCGACACGATGGCAATCGTCGGCAACAAAAGGCCCCAGGCCAATTGCGCCTCGCGCTTGGCCAAAGGTCCCGTACCGATCGGTGGCGTCGGTTCGCTGTTAGTTGACATGCAACTGTCTCACCCCAATTGCCGGGGCCTCAGAGCGGTTAGAGGCCCCGGCAGAAGCGCTTTCGAATTATTCGATAGCACTCAGTTCTTCGTTCAGTTTCGCGACCGCTGCAGGCGCATCGATGGCGCCGTCAAAGTACTCGCGGAAGACGCGGTTGATCGCCTGGCTGTTGATGATCTTGGACGCCAGAGCCAGTTGACCTTCGGCCACACCCCAGCGCTTGCCGACGTCCAGTCCACCGACAATCTCGTCGATCATTTCTTGCGGGTAAAGCTCGCCCAGCGGCGCCTTGCGGTCAACGCCCACATCCAGCTTCGACCAGGCTTCAACGAACTCGGTCGAGCCGTCGGAAGCGCCACGACGGACCGGGAACTTGCCTTCCGGTGCGATGGCCAGCGTCTGGGTATAACCGTCGTTCATCGAGAACTCGACGAATTTCTGCGCCGCTTCGATGTCGGCATCCGCCGTGATGCCGAAGTACCGGGCGTCGGCCCAGGCCGCGCCATCGGGGTTCGACGGACCCGAGAAGTTGGTCACGATGCCAGCGGCAGCGGCCAGATCACGCGTCATGGGATCATCATTGATTGTCGGCGGCGCGCTGTCGCGAAGACCGGCCATTTCGTCCAGGATGAACGGTGACCAGATGATCATCGCGGTCTGACCGGCAAAGAACACAGTCCGAGCCTGATCCCAGAAGAGCTCTCCTGGAGGCGAGGCTTCGGCGATGGCCTTGTAGAACTCCAGTGCCTCGACGGTCTTAGCTTCGTCGAAACCGGTGAAACCGCTGGCATCGACCGGCGATGCGCCGTTGGCCAGAAGGATGTGTTCGAGCACCTGACCCATATAGCCCTCATCCACTTTCGTGGGCGCCACGAAGCCGAACATCTCAGGCGGATTGTGCAGCTTTTCGATGGCCGCAAGGACGTTTGCGTAAGACGTCGGCGCTTCCAACCCGTTCGCGTCGAAGAGGTCCTTGCGATAAACGACCATCTGCGTCCAGCCGTCGACCGGAACAGCTGCCACACCTTCCGGCGTCATGGCCATCGACAGCGGGCCGGGCGCAAAGGTGCCCTTGCCAAGGCTTTCGACCACTTCGTTGGCCGCTTCCGCGTCCAGAATGCCCGCTTCGGTCCATGGAAGTGCGTACTGAAGCGGATGATAGATCACGTCCGGCAGGTCACCTGCCGCAAAGGCCGCAGTGGCGCGGGTGCCGAGGTCTTTCTCTTCGACCGGGATGACTTCAACGGCGATGCCGGAAGCGGCTTCGAAGTCGGCAGCCATCTGCTGTTGCCGCTCAAGACGCGCGGGCTGCGTTTCGGTCGTCCAGAACCGAATGTCCGCCATTGCTGCGCTGGCTGTAAGCGCAAAGCCGACACAGGTCGTTGTCATCAGTTTGGTGAGTGTCATGCTGTTCCTCCCGTTTCGCATGAGTTGTGTTCCTGTCCGGATCGAACGATCCGGGCGATTTCGATTGGCGACCGGCGCGGCGGTCCATCTGACCCACCGGGCCAAAGCATTGCCTTGGCGCTTTCGCGCAATGTCGTTGGGTCTTCGCCGCGGATCTGGCGGATCAACAGGCTGGCCAGGCGGCTTCCGGCCATCTGGCTGTCGACGCGAAAGCTGGTCAGTTGCGGTCGGACCCACTGGCATTCCGGAATGCCGTCATAGGAAATCAGCGAAAGGTCTTGCCCTATGACAAGACCGTGTTTCTCGGCGGCGTCGTAGGCACCAAGTGCCGCCATATCGACAGCGAACACAATCGCTGTTGGCGGCAATGATCTTGCCAGCATTCCAAGCGTTGCAGCCGTCCCTTGTTCGCGGGTCATGGCATCGCCGGTTATGAGGCTTTCGTCGATGTCCAAACGGGCTTCGTTCATGCCATTTTCGAATCCGGCGGCGCGTAGCCGACTGAAGTTGTACTCGCTGCCGCCATTCACGAAACCGATGCGCTGGTGTCCGTGTTGTGCCAACCGCAGGACCGCATCGCGCATTGCCTCTTCGCCCAAAATATCGAACCAGGCGCTGTCCTGGATATCCTGAAGGCGACCGTAAAGAACATAGGGCACCTTGAGTGTCCGCAAGAGCGTCACACGTTCATCGTTTGCGAACGTGCGCGGCAGAATGAAACCGTCGGCTTTGCGTTCCTGAACCAGGCGCTTGATGGTTGTCAGCATCTCCTGTCCGCCCGCAGAGGTCGCAACGGTCATGGTCCAACTTGCGTCGCTGGCTGTTTGGGACAATCCGGCAAGGAAATCGGACAGGAACGGACGTTGCGCGCCCGGAATGTCGGTTTGCAGAACAAGGCCAATCGTCCTTGTGCGGCCGGTCTTGATGGCCTGCGCTTGCGCCAAAGGCTGATAGCCCATCTGTTTTGCCTTGCGCAGAACGCGTGTCCGCGTGGCTTCCGAGATGTCGGGATAGTCGTTCAGGGCGCGGGACACCGTTCCCTTGGTGACACCAGCGGCGTCGGCGACGTCACTGATCGTGACGCGCGTGGCCTGTACCGCACGATCCTCCGTCAAGGGCAACGATGACTCCTCCCGAATCACAGGTTCGGTTACGAAACCGGTTTCGGCAAGTCTTTAGTGTCTTTTCCCCAAACCCGACCATTTCCATTGGAAAATCACCGGGACCCGGCTAAGACGCTGTTTGAACAAGGGGACGGACAAGTGTGACCAAGTATTCATCCATATTGATGTTGGCGATCGTGTCGCTTGTCTTCGTGATCTGCGCGTTTCCGATTGTTGCGGTCGCGCTTGCTGCGTTCACCGGCTCAAGTGAGACCCTGCTTGGTCTTTGGAACACGGTCTTGCCCGGCTTCGTTCTGAACACGGTCGGTCTGGTTGTGATCACGGCGGCGATAAGTTTGTTGATCGGTCTGTCCACGGCGTGGCTGGTTGCCATGACCGAGTTCCCGGGACGCCGCATTCTGGAAGTCCTTCTGGTCCTGCCCTTTGCGTTTCCGGCTTATGTTCTGGCCTATGCGTATACGCACATCCTGGACCATCCGGGCATCGTGCAATCCACCTTGCGCGACATCTTTGGCTGGGGACCGAGAGACTATTGGTTCCCTGAGATCAGGTCATTTGGCGGTGCTGCAGCGATGCTGTCGCTGGTTCTGTATCCTTATGTCTACCTGTTGGCGCGCGCCGCCTTCCTGTCGCAAAGCGGCGCACAGTTCATCGCGGCCAGAACGCTTGGACGCAGTCCTTTGCGCATCTTCGTCAGCGTCTCGCTACCGATGGCAAGAGCGGCGGCATTTGGTGGCGCCTTGTTGGTCGCGATGGAGACCATCGCAGATTTTGGCACCGTCTCCTATTTCGGCGTCCAGACCTTCGCGACAGGCATTTATCAAAGCTGGTTTTCGATGGGCGACAGGGCGGCTGCGGCGCAACTGGCCCTGGGGCTTCTCAGCTTTGCCTTGCTTCTGGCCTTCCTTGAAAAGATCACGCGCCGCACGTCGGTAACCACGCATGGTCGCCGCCGCGAGGCCATGCCGAGGTTTGAACTGCAGGGCGCAAAGGCATGGTCGGCGGCCGCCTTTTGCGGCTTACCCGTTCTTTTGGGCGCGGTCTTGCCTGCGATCGCGCTGGCCTTCATGGCGCATGGCTCGGAGCAGGATCTGCTGAGCCGTCGGTATCAGGGTTTCATTTGGAACAGCCTGACATTGGCGGGGATCGGAGCGGTTCTGACCGTAGCCGCTGCGATGGTTCTGGGCAGCGCACGTCGTATCTTTCCAAGCAAGCTCTCGCGATCCGCATTCCAGGCAGCGCGACTGGGTTATGCCGTGCCCGGCGGCGTGATCGCCGTTGGTCTGATGGTGCCGATGGCCGCGTTTGACAATTGGTTGGACCGGACACTGACCCAGATTTTCGGCATCTCCACCGGACTGCTTGTTACAGGGTCCATTGCCTTGTTGCTGGCCGCCTATCTGATCCGGTTCCTTGCCGCCGCCATCGGCGCCTATGAAAGCGGTGCCAGCGCCATCAACCCCAACTTGGACAGCGCCTCGCGCGTGCTGGGTGCGTCGCCTTTCCGGACGGCTTGGCGCGTGCATTCGCCCCTTCTGACGCCAAGCTTGGTGACTGCCGGGCTGATTGTCTTTGTCGATATCATGAAGGAATTGCCGGCAACCCTGATCCTGCGACCGTTCAACTTCGACACGCTGGCGGTGCAGGCGTTTCGCCTGGCATCTGACGAACGATTGGCCAGTGCAGCAGTTCCAAGCCTTGTAATTGCGGCAATCGGGTTGTTTCCGACATTGTTGCTTTGCCGTCAGATCAATCGGGACTGACACGGTAGAAGGCGGCGGCTGTGCTACCAAAGACCTGATCCTTTTCGGACCCATCCAGGCCAGCCGTCAACTCGGTCGCCGCTGCGAACCAGTCACCATATTCTGCCCGAAGGCGGCAGACTGGCCAGTCCGAGCCCCACATGACACGGCCAGGTCCGAAGACGTCCAGAACATGCTCAACATACCGCCTCAGTTCATTGACCGACCAATTCGGCCCTGCTTCGGTGATCAGGCCAGACAGTTTGCAATAGGCACTTGTTTCAGCCGCGATGCGAGACATTCCATCGGCCCAATCCTGAAATAAAGCGTCCTCCCCGATCCGAGGCTTCATGAAGTGATCGATCACGACCCGCATGTCCGGATACCGCTTGAAGACCGACAAGAAGTTCGAAAGATGGCGCGGGAAGCCAAGCGCATCGAACGTAAGTCCCATCTCGGCGATGGCGCCGAACGCCCACTGAACGTCACCCCTTAGCAGCCAGTCATCGTCCGCGATGTCCTGAACCATGGGCCGCACGCCCCTCAGTTTCGGGTGACCAGCCAGTCTCTCCAAAGTGCCAAGTTCGCCCGGGTTCTCGAAATCGACCCAACCCACGACGCCGGCGACGAAGTCAGTGGCATCCGCAATGCCCAGCAAATACTCGGTCTCGTTCACTGTTGGGGCTGCCTGCACCAGTATGGTTTGCGTAACCCCGCAGTCAGCCAATTGGGCCTTCAGGTCTGACGGTCCATAGGTCCGCGAAAGCGTTGGATCATCCTTGGGCATCCAGCCATAATCTGCACGGCACGGCTGCCAGAAGTGGTGATGGCTGTCTACGCGCAATTCCTGCTCCTACCAATGCTTCCTACCGCGGTTCTTTTAGAGTGACTGCGGTCAGCTTTGGGCGCAATACGACAAACCAGTCGTAGAGTATTTCACTCTTCCCTGAAGACCCCCAGAATTGCCCCCAGCCATACCTGTTCTGGGCGTTCAGACCCTCGTCTTTTCGGGGCGTCGACGCCGAGTATCCACACTGCCTTTCTTTGCGGACCCTAGACCGTCTTCAAGAAAACTTCTGAATGCACATACACTTGGGTCCGCTTTGAGATGGAAGGAGCCTTTCGTTGCGTCGTGCAAAAATGACATCTTTGCGGGACTTTGCTACCGTTGGTCAGCATAGTCTAGCTTGCCAGCAGAACCATCATGTACCAGCTAAGCCAAGCACCAAATCCGAGTGAGACAGCACCGAGTATCACGCCAAATCTGTTCTTCAGCAGGAGCATGAGAGTAGCCGACAGGACAAACAGCCAGCCGGTCGGAGGAAAGACGAAAGCAAGAAAATCTCTAGAGAAGAGAACCTTGAGAACAACCATGTTTCGAAGTCCC
>JASJDQ010000135.1 GCA_030065075.1 Paracoccaceae bacterium
CAGCCCCCAGATGTGATCGGGGTGGGCGTGGGTGAAGACGACGTGCGTGACATCCTCGGGAGCGATGCCTGCTGCTTCCAGGCTTTCAAGAAGCGTGCCCGCGCTCGGCATGAAGTCGGGGCCGGAGCCGACATCGAACAATACCGTGTTGGTGCCATCCTGATAGAGCGCCAGATTGCATTCAGGCGTCAGGCGCTCGCTGCTGACGCCGAATTCGTCAAGCACGCTGCTTAGTTCATCTTTTGGCATCGGTTCGAAGATGAACGATCCCGGCAGGACGAGGGACCCGTCGCTGACCGTGGTGAGCGTCGCGTTTCCAAGCGCACGCGCCTGAACCCGAAGGGGGGCAACCGCGATCGAGGCTCCAAGGCCAGCAAGGATATCGCGTCTGGAAAGCATGGTGCGGCTCCTATAATATTCGTAAATTCGAATATGAATGGAGTTCGCGCACATCGCAAGCCCTAAGCTTCTTCTGGACAGAAGTGTCCAATGCATGGTTTCAATTGAATAACACGGTTTGGGAGGATCGAATGAAGTCGCATTATAGGGTGGTCGTGATCGGCGGGGGCGTCGTCGGGGCTTCGGTTCTTTATCATCTGGCGAAATTCGGTTGGAAAGACGTCTGCCTGATCGAGCGCAGCGTATTGACGGCAGGGTCCAGTTGGCACGCAGCGGGCGGCATTCATGCGTTGAACGCGGACCCGAACATCGCGGCGCTGCAGGCCTATACCATCGACCTTCTGAGCGAGATCGAGAAGGAATCGGGCCAGAACATCAACCTGCACATGACCGGCGGTCTGACACTGGCAGGCACGCCCGACCGCTGGGAGTGGTTGCAGGCGGCCTATCGCACCTTCCAGTCCATCGGGATCGAGGATTGTCGCCTTGTGACGCCGCGGGAGGCGGGCGAGCTCTGCCCGATCATGTCGACTGAGGGCATCCTTGGCGGCATGTGGGCGGACCGCGAGGGTTATATCGACACCACCGGCACCGTCCACGCCTATGCCGGAGCGGCAAAGAAACGCGGCGCGGAAGTCATTGAACACAATCGGGTTCTGGAGCTCCACCAAAAGGACGATGGCTGGGACGTGGTCACGGAAAAGGGCACTGTTCACGCGGAACACGTCGTCAATGCTGCGGGCCTTTGGGCCAAGCAGGTGGGGCGAATGGCCGGAATCGAGCTGCCCGTCTCACCCCTCAATCACCACTACCTGATCTCGGACACCATACCGGAACTGGAAGAACTCGACTTCGAGGTTCCGATGACCGTGGACCTCGAAGGCTTCACCTATATGCGCCAGGACCAGAAGGGCATCCTTCTGGGTATTTACGAGATCAATCACGAACACTGGATGGTAGACGGTGCGCCTTGGGAATACGGTTTCGAACTGCAACAAGAAGATCCGGACCGGATCGAACACGAACTGACGCTGGGGTTCGAACGTTACCCGGCCCTGCAAGAGGTCGGCGTCAAGACCTGGGTCAACGGCGCCTTCACCTTCGCCCCCGACGGCAATCCGCTGGTGGGGCCGGTGCGCGGCAAGCCTGGCTACTGGTGTGCCTGCGGTGTCATGGCGGGCTTCCTGCAAGGCGGCGGTGTCGGCAAATCGCTGGCCGAATGGATGATCCATGGCGAACCGGAAGCGGATGTTTTCGGCATGGACATCGCCCGCTTCGGGCCGTTTGCCGAGAACAAGCAGTACATCAAGGAAACGACCGGCCAGTTTTACTCGCGCCGCTTCGTGATGACTTACCCGAACGAACAACTGCCTGCGGGTCGGCCTTTGAAGAAGGCCCCGGCCTATGACGCGATGACGGCTGCGGGCTGCCGCTGGGGCGTCAGTTGGGGGCTGGAGGTACCGCTCTATTTCGCGCCGGATGCGTCATTCAAGGAAACGCCGACGCTCAAGCGTTCGAACGCTTTCCATATCGTGGCCGAGGAGTGCCGCGCGACGCGCGAGGCCGTGGGGCTTTTGGATATCTCGGGCTTTTCGCGCTTCGAAGTCTCGGGCGCTGGAGCCGAAGCATGGCTTGACCGCGTGATGGCCTCGCGGCTGCCGGTGCCGGGGCGGGCGCGTCTGGCGCCCATGCTGGCGCCGGATGGACGGATGAAGGGCGACCTGACGCTCTTCAACTGGGGCGACGGCACGTATTGGATTATGGGCAGCTATTACTTGCGCGAATGGCACATGCGCTGGTTCCATGACCATATGGGAAAGGACGTGGTGGTTCGCGATATTTCCGACGCGACGGTCGGCTTCTCACTTTCCGGCCCCAACAGCCTGAAAGTGCTGGAAAAACTGACGGACGGACCCATTGCCGATCTGCCTTTCATGGGCTGCGGCACCTTCGATATCGGCATGATCCGGGCGAAGGTCGGTCGGCTCTCGGTCACGGGTGAGTTAGGGTACGAGATCAACTGCAGCGCGGCGGAACACATCACGCTGCGCGAAACGCTGCTGGCAGCGGGGGCCGATCTGGCCATGCGCGAGATCGGGTTCAACGCGCTCTTGTCGCTGCGTCTTGAGAAGAGCTTCGGCATCTGGAGCGCGGAATTCACCCAAGGCTACACCGCCGGGCAGACCGGCATGGACCGCTGGATTGACTGGAGCACCGACTTCATCGGCAAGGAGGCGGCGATGGCCGAACGCGACGGCAATGGGCCATCGCAACTGGTGGTGACGTTGGAGGTCGACGCGGCGGACGCCGATGCGAGTGGCTATGAACCGGTTTGGAACGGCGACAAGCGCGTCGGCTTCGTGACCTCGGGCGGCTACGGGCACACGACTGGCAAATCGCTGGCAATGGCGATGGTGGACCGCGATGTCTCGGACGTGGGAACCGACCTTTCGGTGCATGTCGTGGGGCAGGAGCGGAAGGCGCGGGTAATCGCGGCCTCGCCCTATGATCCCGCGGGCCAGGCGATGCGGGTCTGACGGGTGGCCGAGCGGCGGCGGAGACGGGGGCAGGCAGCAAAAGCGCCCGAACGGCAGGTAAACTACCACCGTCTGCGGAATCCCTTTCCGACGATGGACGTCTTCAGCGCGGACGAGATTGCGAACATGCATGACACCGCGCTGAGGATGCTGGAGGACCTCGGCCTCCGTGTGTTGCTGCCCGAGGCGCGGGCGCTCTTCAAAGCGGGCGGCGCGCGTGTTGATGAGGCGGAACAGATGGTCTTCATCGGGCGCGAGATGGTCGAAGCTGCGTTATCAACCGCGCCGAGAGCCTTCGACGGTCGTGCCGGGTCGCGGGCAAAAGACATCCGCTTCGAGCTTGGCTCGATGATCTTTCAGGCGGGCGCGGGCGCACCACACGCGACCGATCTGGAGCGTGGGCGGCGGCCCGGTTCGGCGCGCGATTACGAGGAATACCTGAAGCTCACGCATTACTTCGACGTGCTGCACGTTGTCAGCCCTCAGGTGGAACCGCAGGACGTGCCGGTCCACACGCGGCATTACTTCACCACAGAACGGCAGATGGAACTGACGGACAAGTTCCCCTTTGTCTTCGCACGTGGAACCCCACAGACCATGGATTGCTTCGAGATGATCCGTGACTTCCGAGGTCTCTCGGACGCGGAATTTCAATCATGTCCATACTGTTACACGGTGATCAACACCAACAGCCCGCGCACCCTGGATGTCCCCATGGCGCAGGGATTGGTCGATTTCGCCCGACACGGGCAAATATCGATCATCACGCCCTTCACGCTGATGGGGGCGATGGCGCCGATCACGGTGGCGGGAGCCATGACGCTAAGCCACGCCGAGGTGTTGGCTTCGATCACGCTCACGCAGCTTGCCAAACCGGGTGCGCCGATTTGCTATGGCACGTTCACGTCGAACGTCGATATGAAGTCGGGCGCGCCCGCCTTCGGGACGCCGTCGCACTTCCAGGCCTCGTTGGCCGCCGGGCAGTTGGCGCGTCTTCTGGGGCTTCCGTGGCGCTCGGCGGCCGGGTCTGCGTCCAACATGAACGACGTGCAGGCGGCGAACGAAAACCAGCTGGGCCTTTGGGGCTGCCTTCTGGCCGGTGCCACGGTCACGCTGCACGCGGCCGGGTGGCTGGAAGGTGGGTTGACGGTGTCCTACGAAAAGCTCGTCTGCGACGTCGAGGTTCTGAACATGATCGCCGAGCTTTGCGCGGGCGCGAAAGCCGGGCCGGACGAAATCGGCTATGACACGGCGCTGGCCGAGGTCGATCCGCAAGCTCATTTCTTTGCCACCACCCAGACCATGGCTCGCTACAACACTGAGTTCTACGAGCCGATCGTGCACGACTACGCCAACTTCGGCACATGGGAGGAACGCGGGGCCCAAGACGCAACTCAGCGCGCCACCCGGGTGTGGAAAGACATCCTTGCCAGCGACCATGGGCCAAGGATCGACCGCGACCGGTTGGACGCTCTCAAATCCTTTGTCGCCAAGCGGACCGCCGAGGGTGGCGCGCTACCGGAGAGCTGAAATGGCGACTGTTCTGCATCGAGATGACCCCGCCAAAGAGCCACTCGTCGGCCATGTAAAGGTGACCCGGGAAGACTGGGTCAACGCGGCGCGGGAGGTGTTGATCCAGCACGGCGTGGGTGAAGTGAAGGTCCTTGCCCTGAGTGTCGAACTGGGCGTCTCGCGATCCAGTTTCTATTGGTATTTCAAGGGGCGGGAGGCGCTTCTTGAAGCACTCTTGCAGGATTGGGAGGTCCGCAACACGAGGACGATCGTCGAACACTGCCAGATGGCCGCGGCGAATATCACCGAGGCCACCTGCAACTTCTTTCGCTGTTTCGTGGACCCGACGCTTTTTGACAGCGGGCTGGACTTCGCCGTCCGCGAATGGGCACGGCGGGAGGCACCGGTGCGTGCGCGGATCGATGCCGCGGATGCGGCACGGATTCGTGCAGTCACTGACATGTATCGCCGGTTCGGCTACGAAGAGGTCGAAGCGGATGCGCGGGCGCGCATCCTCTATTTCATGCAGCTTGGGTACCACGCTTTGGATGTCAAAGAGACGATGGAAACCCGTCTTGGCCGCGTAGAAGCCTATCTGAACGGATTCAACGGCTGCGAGGCGGACCCGGAAAGCCTGGCCGCATTCAAGGCGTTCGCGAGAGCGAGGCAACCAGAGTGAAAAAGGTCACGCGTCGCACGCGCGACCTTTTGCGAGTCCCTACATACGACTGTTCGACGGTCTTGCTGAAAGCGCATATATAATTCTTGCTATTGAGCCGGAGTGATCTGCCATGTCTGCCTATGATCCCGCGAAAGAGGGGGCCAAGACCGCGATTGATGATGACATGAGCTATGTCGATTATCTTGCGCTCGACCCCATACTTGGATCGCAGCGCCCCAAGTCATCGGCACATGATGAGATGCTCTTCATCATCCAGCACCAGACATCCGAGCTTTGGATGCGGTTGGCACTGCACGAATTGACCACCGCGCGCGACGCCTTGCGCCGTGGGGCTTTTCCGTCGGTCTTCAAGATGCTGACGCGGGTGGCGCGTATCTTCGAGCAATTGAACGGCGCATGGGATGTGCTCAGGACCATGACGCCCAGCGAATACAGCGAGTTCCGTGAGGATCTTGGGTCGTCATCCGGGTTTCAGTCTCACCAGTATCGGCTCATCGAGTTCATCCTCGGCAATCGCAACCAGGCGATGATGAAGGTGCATGAACACCGCTCGGACCTGCATCGCATGTTGACGCAGGAACTATCGGTTCCGTCGCTGTACCACGTGGCTTTAGAGCAGTTGCAATCCGGCGTGGGGATTGAATTCGATGCAAACGTCTTCCGCATGGATGGGCCGCATCAGGCGGACGAGGCCGTGAAGGAGGCTTGGGCCACGGTTTATCGCGATCCGGAAGCACATTGGACGCTCTACGAACTGGCCGAGAAGTTGGTGGATCTCGAAGACTACTTTCGGCGATGGCGTTTCAATCACGTGACGACGGTCGAGCGGATCATCGGGTTTAAACGCGGTACGGGCGGCACCTCGGGTGTGCCGTATCTGCGCCGGATGCTGGAGGTGGAATTGTTCCCTGAGCTTTGGAAGATGCGAGGCGACCTATGAGGTCTGCAAGACTGCCGGTCAAAGACAGGTTCATTTTGCCGGACGGCATGATCTATCTGGACGGCAACTCTCTGGGTCCTGTGCCACGAAGTGTGCCTGCTGCGGTGTCGCGCGTTGTCGAAGGCGAATGGGGGCAGCATCTGATCAAGGGCTGGAACGTCGATGCCTGGATGGCCCAGCCGATGCGCGTGGGCAATATGCTGGCGCCGCTTGTGGGCGCTGCGCAAAACAGCGTTACGGTGGGAGATACGCTGTCGATCAAGGTGTTTCAGGCGCTGGCGGCGTCGCTGAAGTTGCGTCCGGACCGCAAGGTCATCCTGTCGGACAGTGGGAACTTTCCTTCGGATTTGTACATGGCCGAAGGGCTGATCGATTTGCTTCGGCAGGAATACGAACTGCGGATCGTCGCACCCGAGGAGGTGGAAGGTGCGATGGCAGATGATGTCGCCGTCGCCATGATCACGCAGGTCGACTACCGCACGGGCCGCATGCATGACATGGATGATGTGACCCGCGCGGCTCATGGCGCAGGCACGGTGATGCTTTGGGACCTGGCGCACAGCGCGGGTGCCGTTCCTGTCGATTTGGCCGGGGCGGGGTGCGAATTCGCGGTGGGGTGCACTTACAAGTACCTCAATGGCGGACCCGGCGCGCCGGCCTTCATCTATGTGAGGCCGGACTTGGTGGCATCGACGGTGCCGTCGCTCAGCGGTTGGCTGGGCCACGACGCGCCCTTTGCCTTCGAGGCATCCTATAGGCCCGCCGCCGACATCGAGCGCTTTCGCGTCGGCACGCCGCCTGTGATCCAGATGACGGCGCTGGAGGCGGCCCTGGATGTCTGGCGCGACATAGATATGGCCGATGTGCGCGCCGCCAGCCTGCATCTTTCCGAGGTCTTCATCGCCGAGGTCGAGGCGAAGTGCCCGGAATTGCGTCTCGTCAGCCCGCGTGAAGGCTCCAACCGGGGCAGTCAGGTGTCCTTTGCGTTCGAGCATGGCTATGCGGCGATGCAGGCGCTGATCGCACGAGACGTGATTGGCGACTTCCGCGCCCCGGACATCATGCGATTCGGGTTCACGCCCCTTTACCTCGACGAGGTGGATGTGCGGCGCGCGGTCGACATTCTTTCCGAAGTACTGCGAAGCCGGCTTTGGGACGAGCCCGCCTACAAGAAGACCAACCGCGTGACCTGATGGCGCTCCAGGTCTGTTAACCAATCGTTAATCGACGTGAACGGTGGACGAAAGAAAGCGCAACAACCCTTCGCGTACGCTTAGGTAAGGCAGGCCATAGGCCCGGCCTGCGACTCACAGCCTCGGCAGGTCGGGTCGGCCCAGAAAGCCTGCCTTTTCCCTAAGGCAGGCTTTCGCAGCCTTTTGCCTTGCGTCCCCGCCGCCTTTTGCTAGAAGGGCCGCTGATTTTTGAGACCCGCGACGGGCGCGGGACCAGAGAGGTATCCAATGCAGGTGACCGAAACCCTGAACGAAGGGCTGAAGCGTGGCTACAAGCTTGTCGTCTCGGCCGATGAGCTGGACGCCAAGGTGAACGAGAAACTGACCGAGGCCGCGCCTGACATTGAAATGAAGGGCTTTCGCAAGGGCAAGGTCCCCATGGCCCTGTTGAAGAAGCAGTTTGGCGAACGGCTCTTGGGCGAAGCGATGCAGGAAAGCGTCGATGGGGCCATGGCCAAGCATCTGGAAGACTCGGGCGACCGTCCCGCGATGCAGCCAAAGTTGGAAATGACCAACGACGACTGGAAGCCGGGTGACGATGTCGAGGTCGAGATGACCTATGAAGCGCTGCCGGAGATTCCCGAGGTCGATTTGTCGAAGATCAAGCTCGAGAAGCTTGTCGTCGAAGCGGACGACAAGGCGATCGATGAAGCCCTCGCGAGCCTTGCCGAGAATGCGCAGAACTTCGAGGACCGGAAAAAGGGCTCGAAGGCCAAGGAAGGCGATCAGGTCGTGATCGACTTTGTTGGCAAGGTTGATGGCGAAGCCTTCGAGGGTGGCAGTGCCGAGGACTTCCCGCTGGCGCTTGGCTCGGGGCAGTTCATTCCCGGATTTGAAGAGCAATTGGTCGGCGCCAAGGCAGGCGAAGAGAAAGCGGTCGAAGTGACTTTTCCGGCCGAGTATGGCAATGCCGATCTGGCGGGCAAGCCTGCGGTGTTTGACGTGACCGTGAAGGCGGTGAAAGAACCGAAGCCTGCGCCCATCGACGATGAACTGGCCAAGAAATTCGGCGCAGATGATCTCGAGGCCCTGAAGGGTCAGATCTCTGATCGTTTGGGCGAGGAATATGGCGGCGCTTCGCGTGCAGTCATGAAGCGCGCGCTTCTGGACGAGTTGGACAAGGCCGTGTCATTCGACCTTCCGCCGTCGCTGGTGGATGCCGAAGCCGGACAGATCGCGCATCAGCTCTGGCATGAGGAAAACCCAGACGTGCAGGGGCATGATCACCCCGAAATCGAACCGACGGATGAGCACAAGACACTGGCCGAGCGCCGCGTGCGTCTTGGCCTGCTCTTGGCCGAACTAGGCCGGGTGGCCGAGATCGAGGTGACGGACGCCGAGATGACCCAGGCGGTCATGAACCAGGCGCGTCAGTATCCGGGTCAGGAACGCGAGTTCTTCGAGTTCGTGCAGAACAACCCGGGCATGCGTCAGCAGATGCAGGCGCCGATCTTCGAAGACAAGGTCGTCGACCACATCTTCGAGAAGGTTGAAGTCAAGGAGAAAAAGTCGACCAAAGCGGCCCTTGAAAAGGCCGTCGAGGCGCTGGACGACTGATCTCGGGTTTCAGATTACAAAGGGCCGCCCACTTGGGCGGCCTTTTTTTGTCTCATGGGTCCAAAGCACCGGTGGCGCGCAACGCCTGCGCTATGTGCTTTCGTGCCCGATTAATGCGACCGGACCTGGCATAGTCAATGTGGGCTGCGACCCAGACGGGCACCGGCTGGAGCTCCTTTGGTATGTCGACCCGTTCAAGTCCGGACCACTGGTCGCCAACAATGAGTGGCAGTACTGTACGCCCCGCACCTGAAGCGGCCAATGCCGCCAACGACAGAAAGCTTCCGGCCGACAACAGCGGCATGCCCCCCTTGGCCCGAAGCCAATCCGCGGCCACGGATCGGGACAAGGGGCCTGACAAACCCAGCCATGCTTCCGATGGCGAATTCCCGGATGAATATACACCAAAGTGCAGCAGTCCCGCCTTGATCCCCTCGAGTTCGGCGGGAAGTGTTGCAGCAGGGCGGACCGTCAGATGCGCTTCCATCCGGTCGAAGTCGAGATGCGCGTTATCGGCCAGTAGCTCGATCTCGTGACCTGCGTCTTTCGCGTATGAGGCGATGATCGGGGGCAAAAGAAAGTTGGAGAACGTGTCGGTCGTCGTCACACGCAGGCCGCCGGCCAGGCGCGGTCGGTCCGCTTCGATCATGCGTTCGACCTGACCCAATGCGTCGTAAGCCTCGCGCATCGCCTCGATGATCGCACGACGGTCCGGGGCCAACTGGTAGCCGCGCGTTGACTTGTCGAAAAGCCGCAGGTTGGTATGACGCTCGAAATCCGCAATCCGGCGCAGCACGGTCGCATGGTTGATGCCAAGCGCGCGCGCCGCGGCCGCTACCGATCCTTCATCGACGACAGCAAGGATGGTCGCAAGGGTATTCCATGAAGCCTGTGCGTGTTTTGACATGATCTTCGCATAATTGCAGAGTATGAATTGTTGTAACGCGAGTTACCCTTGGGCGCATAACAAAAACTTTCAGGGAGGATCGATCATGATCCGGAAGCCACTTGCGTTAGGACTGGTTGCTGTTCTTGCCCTTTCCGGTGCCGCTTATTCAGGCGGACACGGCGGTAACCCGGCCGTGAAGGCGCGCAAAGCCCATATGCAGCTCTATAGCTTCAATCTTGGAACGCTCGGGGCGATGGCCAAGGGCGAGGTTGAGTATGACGCAGAAACGGCATCCACCGCCGCCAATAACCTTGCTGCGGTGTCGCAACTGAGCCAGAGGGGCTATTGGTTGCCTGGAACGTCTTCGGACGACCTGCCCGACGAGTCGCGTGCCTTGCCGGCCCTTTGGCAGGAAGGTTCCAAGGCTGGAGAGATCGGCGGAAAATTCGCGGAAGCGGCGGCGGCGCTCGCTGCAGTAGCGGGCGATGGCAAGGACGCGATGGCCGCAGCGATGGGGCCTGTCGGCAAGGCCTGCGGGGATTGCCACGAGGCGTATCGCAAGCCGCGGAACTGATCGGCACCCGTCGGACCACGCATGTTGCGGGTCATTTTGACACTGGCGGGGCTTGGCCTTGCAGGATTGGCCGCGGGTCTGTGGATCACGCGGCCAATGACGGTGGACGTTGTCGAATTCGCCCTTGCTGAGTTTGAAGCCGATGTGGCGCGGGGGGAAACGATCTATTGGGCCGCTGGCTGCGCGTCGTGCCATGTCGCGCCGGACAGCGAGGACAAGTTGCTGCTTTCAGGCGGCCAGCGCTTCGAGACCGAGTTCGGCGCGTTTGTTGCGCCGAACATCTCACCCCATCCTGATGCAGGAATCGGAGGTTGGACGCTGACGGACTTCGCCAGCGCGATAAAACACGGCACTTCGCCCGAGGGACAGCATTATTACCCGGTCTTTCCATATGCCAGCTATGCCCAAATGACGTCGGTGGACATCGCTGATCTTTGGGCGTTTATGCTGACACTGCCGCCATCCGATCAGCCGAACGTCCCGCATGAGGTTGGGTTCCCCTTCAACATCCGTCTGAGCCTTGGCGGATGGAAGCTGCTCTATGCGGATACGGGTTGGGTGCAACCCGCCGAGACCGAACAATTGGAGCGCGGCCGCTATCTGGTGGAAGCGCTGTCACACTGCGGGGAGTGCCACACGCCGCGCAACG
>JASJDQ010000136.1 GCA_030065075.1 Paracoccaceae bacterium
CGCTGCATCGTTGCTTGCAGCTCGGTACGGAGACCAGCCGTTTCGTTCGCATAAGCTGGGCCTGAGAAGCAAAGAAGGAGAATTGCTGTGAAAGCGCGCAGTGTCGGCATTGGTATCCCTCTTTTTTTGCCATTCCGTTCTTACGGCTTTGGCATTTAGATCGGGTTAACCGCAAGCGATCGCCCGATGTCTGTCCATGGGGATTGGCCTCTTTTGGTTTCGTGCTTCCGCAACACCTGACGGTGGGCAACGGTTTGTTCTTCGCGGGCTCCAAGAACGAGGTCATGTCCGCCCAGCTACCGATTGCCAAGTTCGAAGCTGCGAACGACCGCATTATCCGCGAAGCGGTCGTTGGCCGGTTTCCGACGAATGGCGGCTCAGAGCCCAAAGCCGAACCTTAGATGATTGTGTTACTCATCGAGCAATTAACTGTCGCTGGCTACGAGTGGGCGTGACTGGCGACGAGGTTCAGTGGATAAGCAAGCAAACTGTGAAGGCCAGCCATCTTCGCCCCCTAGATCGAGTCGGCTTAAGTCAGCCCGGCGCAGTACCTAGGCAGGTCAGCCTCAATTCTTGGTGGTCTACCGAACTCAGTTCCACGATCTCCTTTCCGGCTGCAACAAACACCAATCCGCCCAAAGACCACTCGACCACGGAACAGACCCGATCGAAAGCCCTGAAGCGGAAACTTTCGCCGGGGTGTGTTGAAATGTTAAGTAAGATGGTGCGATCCCTGATGAAACGATTTTTGTAGCCACTTATCCATGCGAAACCAGATATTGGCGCTATCGGGATACCGACGAGTACTGTCGTACGGATTTCCTTACGGTCTGGCACATTCAAGCTCAGTTGATTTGGCCCATTTGCCTCGATGCGAAGCATGAAGTCTCCGCCGTCTGGAATGAGTTGGTCATTTGCCGATGTGGTCACCCGGTCCGACCCGGTCATTGACAACTCTGCCCCGACCGGAGCCGCAATGAGATATTCGGCAGCAGTATCGGGGTCACCCCGCAGCAGGTATCTCACCGGTCCGCCGGACCCTGCGCCATCGAGTTCGATGTTGCTGCTGGATCTGATATCGAAAGACACGCCCGAGGCATAGCTGTTTTGGGAAAAGCTGAGGTAGTCCGCCCCGCGGGCACTCACCGAGACCGGAGCCTCAAAGGTATTGCCAACAATCTCCGTTGCCCAGACTCGGGAGCTGTTGTGCCTAGCGATGTTCTGGGCATTCCAGTCTGGTCCGTTCGAGTAATCCGACAGGTCCGACTCGCCATCGAGATTTCCGTGTTTGATGAAGATGTCTGCCGCCGCGTTCGCTCCAAACAGGTTACCTGTTACCGTGGTCAAGACACTGCCGGAGAAGACCCGCAGACCGTGACGGTTCCCTCGGATCTCGTTTCCAGCAACTAACGTGTCCTGACTGTCGTGGATCACGACTCCGTCCTGCACATTGTCGTAGACCCGATTGTTGAGTATCCGACCGCCGGTGCTGATGTCGTGCAGTACGATCCCATTGGCACCGTTTCTGTAGACGTCGTTGTTCTCAAAGACATTGCCATCACACCGGCGAGAACAGATCAGACCCGTCCCTCCATTTGAGAATACCCGGTTGCCGGTCACGATCAGCCGGTCGGTATCGTCGTGCCCGTCTATGCCATAGTCCACGTTGTCATGGACCTTACTATCGCGGATTTCGAAGTCCTGCGCGCCGTAGGAGTAGAAACCTCGAAAATTGTGGCTCAGGATCGAGTCCCTTATGTGGCCAGAAATTGTTGCAGTCCGAAGATCCTCCTCGGATCGGACTTTCAGCGAAACACCGTAGCTTGAGAACTCGCTTGTATCCACGTAGCGGGAGTCGTAGCCAAGATGGGATAAGCGGCTGCGGTCGATCTCGAGCCTGCCATTGGCCACTTGACCACTGTCGTCAACGTATCCATCGACTCGCAGGAAGGCGCGACCGTCGGACATATTGGTGTCTGGTCCACCGGTCTCCGGATCGTAGGACTCAATAATGGTGTCGCGTATGAGCAATGTCCCAGCCTCGGCTATGAGATGCGCAGACTTCTCCAGCGTGCTCAGCAGCCGGAGCTCCTCGAAATCGGCACCGTCGATAACCAGCGTTGCGCCGCGCTCGACACGAACCGTCTCGGTCACCGTAGCAACGCGGCCAACGACATCGATGGTCCCACTTTGCGAAATCTCGGAGAAGGTGCAGAGACCTGACTCGATCCGAACATCGCCGCTATGGTCTGACCAGCTACATGCCACTACTGGCGCGGCCACAAACTGCAGCGCAGCGGCAAAGAGCCAAACGTTAATCCCGTCCAAATTCATTGTGACACTCCTTTGCGTAGGTGTCGCCGAGGTCATCGAGCGAACGGCGTAAGTCCTCTGACAGCCTGCTGTAGATGTCCTGAGCAGTCCGGCGAAGGAACTGGCTTCGGGCCGCATCGAAATAGTTGAACTCGTCCAATCTCAGGAAGGGAACTTGGCGTATTCTGTTCCGGGCGATCTGCGGCGCGAAGTCGGCAACGTAATCGCAAAACATGCTAGAGCTCGGCTTGGGCCCAGCTTCGGACCGTGCCATCGAAGCGCAAGCGATCGCGGCGAACAGAAGAAAGGCAAGTGATCGCATGGCGTTACCTGATCGTGAAATAGACGAAGAAGACGAACATGAAGAATAGTGCACAACGGGAAAGCACCGATATTCGGGCCTTGCGATCCATCTCGATTGCAGCGCCATCGACGGCAGAAGCGATGCCCTGATTGGTCCATTTCTGTCGGTGAAGGAAGGCAAAAGTGAAGATCTTTACCGTCGAACTCATCACCTGATTGTAGAAGATCAGGTAGGGGAAGTAGGGGTCGTAGGCGCGACCGGTCCAGGCAAGACCTATGGCCTGAAGGTTCTTAATGAGGAACGCATAGGTCAGAAATAGGATGAAGATGTCGAAATTGTCGAAGAGCAGCGAAATCATCAGCATAAGAGGAGTGAGCAGGCTGGTCCACATCGAAACCCGCTGATCCAATAGCCCGTACTGGAAGTGCAGTTTGCCTTCCGAGCCGCGCCAAGCGTCACTATGCAGGTTTGCTCGGGCCATGTTGCCGCTGTACCGAGTTGTCAGAGCAACCGTTTCCTTGATGAAGCCCTTCGTAGGGTCCTGTTGCTCAACAGGGTAGACGAAGGCATCTGCCAGATAGCGGATGTCGTAGCCGCGCCGCAGGACCTCAAGCCAAGTCGTCTTGTCATCGCCGGTCAAGAGCGAAATGTAGCGGTCGTCCCTGATCAAGAAGTCTTTTCTGATCCGATTGATGACTTCCCGCTGTAGTAGAATGTCGGACCGGTACATAGAGAACCTTCCGGTCAAAACGAGAACCCGCTTCGAAAGGGCGAAAGACGACATGATCTGATTGCGCTGCACGCTTCTGAGCCAGCGCCACGCCACGAAGAGTGTGTTCCCCTCCACCAGTGGCACCTCGTTGACACAGACGGCACCGGTCTTGGGGTCGGCCTGCAACTCGCCGATGCTACGGCGGACTGCGTCCGGAGTAAGTATCGTGTCGCCGTCCATCAGAAGGGTGAAGCTTCCCGGACCGGTTGGAACGCAGACTTTCATAACGTTGAGGGCATCTGCCATTGCCTCACGCTTTCCGAGCCCAATTTGCCGCACGAACTGAAGTACAACGTCACATTCGCGCTCGATTGCCTCGCTGAGTAGCGCCTTCTGCTCCTCTGTGCGGTACGCGCAAACGATTAGAACACGATCGGGAACGAGCTGCAGGCTTTCCACAATGCCTGCCGCAACAGCGCGCAGCATATCTTCGGGCTGGCTGTAGACAGGAAGCAGTACCGAGAGCGAAAAGTGGCCCTGGGCCAGCGGACGGTCACAACCATTCGTCGCGCGCCAGAACCACAACGCTCGAAAGAAGTTCAGCAAACCCCAGGAATGGCGCCAGACCCCAATTACTCCTAAGCCAAGCGCCAACGCGACGTTTTCGGACTGGCCCATGACATCCAGCGACCACCCGCCAAGCAATGCGATAAGACCAATGTTCAGGACAGTCATGGCGACCCAGCGGCCCGACCACTCCCGGCCACGGGGGTCCTTGTACGCAGGCGGGGCAAAGGGAGGCGTGTCCATCGCTACCGAAAGGTATTCTCGATTAAGGTGTCAAGGATCCGAACTTCCGGTGCCGCAGAGAAATCAACCGGCGCCCCTTGGAACTCGACCAGTGCATAAGGTTTGTTCGGCGCGAATTGTCCGTTGTTGGTCGCGTGGTTGCGCGCCTGGTCTCGCGTTAGAAGGCGCTGCAAGTCACCGACAATCCGGGTGTCGTCAATGGCTTCCAGTACTACTCGGTCGCCGGGAACTGGACGATAGAATGGGATCTGAAGAGAAACGATCGCAAAGAAACGATCTTTGTTCCGCGGCACGTTGTGCAGGTGCCCCAGGACATCATCAGCGCCAATCCGGTCGCCGGTGCTGAAGCGCCAATCAACCGCGACCGAAGCCACGTCCGCAGTGAGGTTGAAGGGTAAGTCGTTCCCATTCACAGTCATTGCCGTGATCTCGGCGAGCGTCTCACCGACGGTGAACGGGCCAGTGCCAAGCGAGGTGATCTGACCGGTGACCGGTGCGATGATCTCGTGAGTGCCCGTAACCCAATGGGCGTCGCCATTGGTCTTTCGGATCGCAAAGGCGGCAAGCAGCACAACGAACATTGCAAGGACTAGCATCGGCAGTGAAAACACGTGGCTGGCCAGGGAAGCCTTCTCAATGGTCTCGGAACTCTTGAGTTTCGAAGAGCTCTCTGGGAGCCAGCCAACATCGTAGTCAGCCCCGGAAACGCTACGCAAAGTCGCCGCGCGGAAGAACTCTGCCAGATCCTCGCTGGGGTCCACCAGCTTGAACCGACTGATCCCGTTCTCTGGGTTGTCGAGACACAGGCAGTTCATTTTGCCTCTGACCTCGAGGGAACCGTGATTCAAGGCAAACTCGGCCTGCCGAATTTCGTCCTCCTGCCAACCCAGTACCGCTCCGAAGACTGATAAACCGCCAACCGAAAGGTCGTGTATCGCGTAGTCAAATCCTTCGAAGTGGATAAACCCTTGTACTCGAATCCGATCGGTAACACGCGAATTGCCTCGTTCCCTCGAGGGCACTTCTGCCGTACCACCGCCCAGCGGTTTGTTTCGTGGTCGGCGGCTCTGAAAGTAAACCTCAGGATTTTGAGACTGTTCTTCCGGCGCGGCGGTCACAGCACGACGGCTCCGTCATTCATCGGCGTCTCACACGCACCTAGCTCGAAATCGATCGGTGTATTGCCCATAATACTGAAACGTGTTTCCGACATCTTTGACGGCAGACGCTAGTGCCGAAAGGATAATTGTCCCTTAAGCCTAATCCCTGCAATTCTATACACTAAGGAGCCAAGGGAATCTCTCGGCGGCAGACTGTTCTTCCACAAATGGGACCGACGCGCGGAATGGCGTTCGACATCAGCAGCCGATTTCCCAATCCATCATTGCACGGTGGCGACCAGCTAGGCGAGTTTTCCGATGAGGTGGACAATTCCGCCGCAGGCGCAATGGAGGCCGGTATGTTCGCAAGTGGTGACAAAGCCTAGCTAAGCGAGCATGCGCTTAAAATACTGAAGAAACTTGAGCCTAATGCCCACGGCTTTGCCCTTGGGCACTAACGGGTCCCTTTACTATTGTCAGGACACTTGCGGTGGAAGGAGCGAATGATGAAACCGTACGATCTCGAGTCCTACTTTGGTGAACCGTTGAGTGAAACTGCGATCCGATTGTTTTATGCTCATGATCTAGAGGTAGCTGCACGCGATACTTCCAGCAAGAGCAAGAGAAGTGCCCACCAAGCTCAAGGCTCCGAAGAACATCAATCTGGCCGAGCCATGCACGACACACTCGGCAGGAAACCTAGCCTGCTTGGGTGTGATTCCCGGAAGAGCTAGTGGCAGCATTGTCCGCAAAGCGAGCCTTAAGGAACACTGGCAAAACCACGCTTGCGGCGAACGGCACCTTCGAGCCTAACGTTAATGTTGGAATCGCGTTCGCCCAGCACATGCAGCACGCCGAGTAGCGCAGAGGACCTAGTATTGGCCGGATAGTCTGCCGCTAAAGCAGTCAAAGGCACAGGCTAGTGTGGGCTAAATGAAACGTAGGGCAGTCTTGTCCGTGCTGGACGTCTGCTATCGAGTTGGACGTCCACGAAGTCCGCCTCCGAGAATGTGCTCCACGGCTTGTCTATCAACCTGCGTAATCGTCGAATGCGATATGCGACGACAGCGACGAAAACACAGATAGAAATCGCGGGGAGTATCAAAAGGCTCACATGAACCTCCTAACTGACTAAAGACTTCACGTTTGCCAGATACGATGAACGTGGTTAACGGCAGACTAATCCTCGCCCTGCGCTTCGTCTGGCGGCATACTCTACTCATCCGATGAACTGATAGCGTAAAATGATGAAAGCCCGCCAAAGCAGGCGGGCCTTCAACGCTCCAGAAGGGTGTGAGGGGTGGGTGGAGCGCGATGCGCTGCAATAGATATACACTCAAGGTTAACGGGGTCCTAACGAGCCTGCACAGGAAATGAACGCTTCAGAACGTGAGCCGGTCTAGTGGATTGCTTCAGTTTCGCGGACGTCGGTTCGCCAGAAGACCCGGGCACCGTTGCCGGGAAACCATTCGGCCGGCTCGCCAACAAGTTCAGCGTTTTCGTGACGCGCAATATCGTGAGCCTCGCTGTGGCTCCAAGCCACAACCCAGCCGCGCCGATGCCGATAGTCTTTTTGACCGCGTATTTCCCAAAGCAGCATGCTGTGCTGGCTACAGTGCTCATGGTGAAGTTCGCGTTAACTGTGTACCAAAGGAGAAGCAGAAATGCGGCCTCCGGTTGCGAAGCACCAAGCAAGGATCCCAATAGGCCAAAAAAGAAGGCCCGCCGTGACAGGAAGCGGGCCTTCAACGCTCACTTGGTGGTGAGTCCTTTGGAGCGCTGTAGGTACGATTGCTAAAGGCGTTCGATTAAAAAGGTGCTAATGTGCCGGGCACGTATTTCCGACCGATCAAAGAAGACACCATCATTTCTGTTCTGAATTTCCTGCGACATTTGGCGGAGCGGGAAAGGTTAACCGACAGAGATTTGGTGCTACCCAAGTGAAGCCAATGCCGCTGTATCGGGCAGAGTCGAGAAACACGCAGGTATCGCAGAACACACCAAAGCGGTCAGTGGAACTTGGGACGCGTCGGCACTGCTGCATAAGCGGCGAAAGTCCAGTTCGAGTCGATTCTGTGGAAAAACAACGTGTTGCTGGCGCGGAAAGCTACGGTCTGAACTGAGCGCAAGCGCCTTTCTGATCAGGCTTTTCGCGTTTGCTGCGGTGCGGGAAAGATCTTGGCCAATTTGCGGAGGTTCTGAGCCGTGGCGGCGAGGAGGAATTCGTCATTTGCGCCATATGGCCCCCGTAATCGGAGGCGACCCAGACCGAGAATGCGTTTGAGGTGCGCAAAGAGCATCTCGACCTTCTTCCGGAGTTTCATCGAGATGTCGTACTGGCGGGTCTTGGCGATGTCACGGGCAACCTGTCGGGCGTCTTCATGTTCTTCACGGGTGATTTTGCGCGCATCGGCGTTTGGGCAGCACTTGGCCTTGGAAGGGCAGGCCTGACAGACCTGCTTAAACGCGTGGTAGCGAGCTGTGCCCTTGCAGGTCGGTCCCCGGTTCGGGTCTGAGTAGTTGCGACGGAACTGCTCGAGGGCGTGACCTGCGGGGCAGATGTTCTGGTCGTTCTCTGCATCCCATTCGAAGTCGGCGCGGGACCATGTGCCATCGGATCGGCCTGCCTTATCAAACACGGGAATGTGTGGCGCGATCTTGCGGTCGACCAGCCATCCCAAGAGCGGCGCGGTGCCGTAGGCGGTGTCCGCGATCAGGCGCCTTGGGTGCAGATCGAAACGCTCCTTCACGCGGTTCAACATGGTCTTCGTCGATCCAACCTCAGCTTGTCGAATGGACCTGGTGGCTTCTACGTCAACGATCACCCCATGGTCCGTGTCGATCAGGTAGTCGTCAGAATAGCTACAGAAGGCTGACCCTTTGCGTGCCGCGGTCCATTGGCTCGCCGGATCGGAATGCGAGGTGAACTTGGGCTGCACCTCGCTGACGGCACCGAATGCCGCCTCATCTAGCGCGTCGAGATACTCGCGCACGGCACGCGGCGCATCTTCTGGATCAATGCTCGCCGCATCCCACTCTTCCTTCGGCGTCGAGTTCTGTTTATTTGCGTCCGCCTCGATGAGGCTGGCATCAATGGCCATGCGCTGGCCGCTGACCAGACCCTGTGCGATGCACCGCGCCACCGTCGTCTCGAACAGAGGGCGTAGCAGTTCGCTCTCACGAAAGCGGCCATGCCGGTTCTTAGATAAGGTGGAATGGTCGGGGATGCGGTCGTTCAGGTCGAGACGGCAAAACCAGCGATAGGCGAGGTTCAGATGTACCTCTTCGCAAAGTCATCGCTCGGACCGGATGCCGAAGCAATAACCGACCAGCAGCATCCGTATCAGCAACTCGGGATCGACCGACGGGCGACCAGTATGGCTGTAGAATTCCGACAGATGGGCGCGGATGCTGCTCAGATCGACAAACCGATCAATCGATCGCAGCAGGTGATCCTTTGGGACATGATCGTCCAGCGAGAACTCATAGAGCAAAGCCGCTTGCGCTTCCTGCTTCGGTCCCATCATCGCCAATCCCTCCCTACGGGACGAATTGAATCAGTGACTTACGCCCCGATCAACCAAGAGTTTTTCAACGGAATAAGCCCAAACAAGACCTGCCCAAAGGCCTCGAATTCGCAATTGCAGCAAGGACGCTGATAGTCGAGGACGGCCCATTCCTGCCTTTCGCCGAATACCGGAAATGCTGGGGCCTATCCCGCAATTCCGGACGTTCGCTACAGATACATTTTTTGCGGAACGGCGGAGTTCGCGATCGCGTACGAAATGGCTACAGGATATTGAACCGCCTTCAAGTCTTCGCAGTCTTGTGAGTCAGATGCCTTTCGCTCTCCTCTTCGGAGTGTCTGGACGAAGGTGCCCAAATCCGCCCCCCGGTGGTTTCTAACACATTCCTTAAATCCTGAGCGCACATGGGTCGACCAAAGTGGAACCCCTGAAGATAGTCACACCCCATTTGGCACATGTGAAGCGCATGTGCTTCGGTCTCCACCCCTTCCGCAACAAGGCGCATGTCGAGGCTTTTGCCAATGCTCACGATCGACATTGCCAGCGCCCGAGACGCTTCGTCTTCTACAATGGGCCGTACGAATTGTCGGTCGATCTTGAGCACCGACGGCCGGATTTTCAGGAGACCCTGCACGGACGCATGACCCGTCCCGAAATCATCCACAGCGATCGTCGTGCCGAGGTCAGCCAATTCGTCAAGTGTCCATCGAACGGCGTCGCCAATTTGCTCCAAGTATACGGATTCGAGTATTTCTATCGTCAACCTATTTGGATTGATGCCGGACCTCTTGATGTCGTGGATAAGCGAGGGGTCGGCCAATCGGCCGGCAGAAACATTCACGGCGACTTGCGGTAAGTCGACGCCTTCCTCGTCGAACCACGAAAGCACTTCGCCCAGCTGCCCAAAGACGATTTCGTCAATACGTTTCAGAATTCCCATATTGGCCGCAGTTCCGATGAAAGCCTGTGGCGCCAACAATCCCCGTGTGGGATGGAGCCACCTGACCAACACTTCGGCCCCCGAGAGTTTTCCGGTTGCTGCACAAATCAAGGGCTGGAAAAACGGCGTGAACTCGTTGTTCGTGCAGGCCTTCAGGAGATCCGACACCAATTGTTTAGTGGCGATTGAGTCGGCGTGCATTTCTTCCGTGAAAAAGGACCAACGACCTCTGCCTTGCGATTTCGCATGGTATAGGGCCGTGTCGGCATCTGCCACCACCTGTTCCGGAACCTTCAGATTGGCATTTGCGATTGCCACGCCCACACTTGCACTGCACGAGGTAGACTTCCCTTCAAATTCGAAGGGCGCTTGCATTTCCTGGACGATTTCATCCGCGAGACCGCTGATGCTAAGAGCACTGTCGCCAAGTGGTTTCAAAACAACGAACTCGTCCCCACCCAGACGCGCCACGAAATCGGTGTCATCTGTCAGCTGACGCAACATCGTTGCCACAGAAACCAAGAGCCGATCGCCTGCCGCATGCCCAAGGGTGTCATTCACCAATTTGAAGCGGTCAAGATCAATGTAGAGAACCGCGAATTCTTCCCCGTTTTGCAGGAGGTTCGTGATCCAACTCTTCAGCTCCACTTCGAAGTGTCGGCGATTTGACAATCCCGTCAGGGAGTCCTCATTCGATTCTTTCGCTACGGCTTTGGCAAGCTCGTACAGGCGCGCGTTCTCTTTTTCGAGCGCGCGAACCCTGGCGCTCTGATCTTCAAATCCCGCCGGTAACAGACCGATGTCCTGCGTCGGCACAGCTGTTGCCTTCCTCTCAGGCTGGTCAGGGAGTTCGAACAGTGAACAAAGCCACCATCTGTTTCCAGTTTCGGAATCCGAGAGGGGAACCCAGCTCATTTCATGCCAGTAGCGCGCTCCTCCTTTTCGATTGTTGTGCACGGTGACCGAGAATTGCTCCCAGTTCATCAGTTTCTCGATGAT
>JASJDQ010000137.1 GCA_030065075.1 Paracoccaceae bacterium
CACAACAGGAAAAGAAATTGCCCGCCGGGAACATACACTGGGGTATCTATGGGATGTAGCCTTCAGTCCAGATGGGAAATATCTTGCCACGGCCAGTACAGACACTACTGTTGGTTTACGAACTCGGTATGGCTTTCCCACTTCAACGAATAGCGCCCGATCTTGCCGAAATAATGCGTGGCTTCCGGCTGGGGATGCGCAACACCATGGCGATCCAGAAGTGCGATCAGATGTTGCCGGTCCAACCCGCGGTCCCGCGCAGCGGCGTTCTGAGGCTTCTTTATCGCGAAGTATGCCGCTCGGCAGGGTGCCACCAATGTTGGAAACGGACGGGCGTGCAGTTCATTCGCCAGATGATACCGCAACGCATGATCTTTAATGGAGCTCATCAGAATTTGCCTTTCGCCGCGCTCAATATAGACCCAACACTGGAAAGCGCCAGTAATTATCTATAATTTTCCAACACTTAGACGTCCACGATGGTATACACGCATAAAATGGCTGGCAATTGCACCTTCTGGTCGTCAGCCTGCCCGCGGAAAGGACAGGAAAAATGACTGACATATTGCTGGAAACCCGGAACAAGACCGTCGCAACGTTGCATTTGAACAGGCCTGCCGCACGCAACGCCCTCTCGCTGGAGATGATCGCAACGATCCACCAAAGCATTCGGCGACTTGGCGAAGACCCAGCAATCCACGTCATCATCCTTGCCGCGAACGGACCTGCGTTCTCGGGTGGGCATGACTTGAAAGAGATCACGGCCGCCCGGCAATCCGGCGACAAGGGCCGCGCGTTCTTCGAGGAAACCATGCGCGCCTGTGCCGACTTGATGTTGGCGATCGTACATTGCCCGAAACCGATCATCGCTCAGGTGCAGGGCGTTGCGACGGCAGCGGGATGCCAGTTGGTGGCAAGCTGCGACTTGGCCGTGGCTTCTCGCGATGCGGTCTTTGCCACGCCAGGGGTCAACATCGGATTGTTTTGCTCAACCCCGATGGTCGCCTTGTCCCGCAACGTCTCGCGCAAGGCTGCGATGGAAATGCTGCTGACCGGCGACATGGTGTCCGCAGATCAGGCGCAATCCCTCGGCCTCGTGAACCGCGTCGTGGGCGCGGATACGCTTGAGGCCGAGACCGCGGCGCTGGCCCACCAGATCGCGGCCAAATCGCCCAAAACCCTGCGCATCGGAAAGGCCGCGTTTTACGCCCAAGCCGAAATGCGCCTGGCAGACGCCTATGACTATGCCGCGCGTGTCATGGTGGAAAACCTAATGACGCGCGACGCCAACGAAGGCATCGGCGCCTTTGTCGAAAAGCGTACACCGGAATGGGAAGGTCTCGACGCCCCGGAGGCGACCGAGTAGGAAAGGGTTAACCAAGAGCCGATAAAGGCCCGGGCGAACGGATGACCGCCGCATTTGACATATGCATCGTTGGCCAGGCCGGGCGCCTGTCCTATGAGGCGGTGCTCTTTGCCGCGTCGCTCCGGCACGCGGCGCCGGGGTTTTCGGGCGACCTGATCGTGGGCGAACCCACGCTGGGGCCCCTGTGGCCCTTCGATCCCCGGATCGAACCGGAAGCGCGCGAATGTCTGGAGCGGCTTGGGGCACGCATTCTGCCGTTCGAAAGCCGCCATTTCGGCAACCGCTATCCACATGGCAACAAGATCGAGATGCTCACCGCTTTGCCCGCCGGGCGGCCATTTCTGTTCTTCGACACCGACACGCTGATCACGGGCCCCATAGAACGCGTTCCGTTCGACTTCGACCGGCCCTCTGCCTCGATGGCCCGCGAAAACACCTGGCCGGAAGTTCCACTTTATGGCCCGACGCTCGCGCAGATCTGGCAATCGGTCTACGACCGGGCGAACGTGGACATGACGCCATCGCTCGATCTGAAGGAGCCCGAAGGCTATTGGCAGCGTCACCTCTATTTCAATGCAGGCTGGTTCTATTACCGCTGCGCACAAACATTCGCCGAAAAAATGCTGGACCTTATGGTCAGCTTGCGATCCGACCCACCGCCCGAACTGGCGTGCCAAACTCTGACACCCTGGCTGGACCAGGTCGCGCTACCTGTCGTCATCACCGCGCTTGGCGGGGGCCGTCCCGGCCCTGAGCTTTCGGGGCTGGATGGTGAACTGAGCAATCACTGGCGCGCTCTGCCGCTGCTTTACGCCAAGGCGCCGAACGAGACAATCGAGCTTCTGGAAACCGTCGCGGCCCCCAACAAGATCAAGAAGGTTCTGAAGGAATATGAACCGTTCAAACGCATGATCTATCAGGGCAAGGGTCACAAGACACGGGCTCTGTTCGACCAAAGCGACCTGCCCGGGAAAGAGCGCGCCATCCGGAACAAGATCAAGCGCGAGAAACTCTGGATGCGCTAGGGTTGATTTCCACCTTTACCGGCGTCAAGTTGCATTCAATGTAGTGTGGCGGGGATGGAGTGCGCGATGAACATTCCGAAGACTTCAGACCTTGACGATGCGCTGATCGAAAGCTTGCTGGAAAACCCGCAAAGCAGCGTCAGGCAGTTGTTCAACAACGAAGGTCTCCGCGCTCCAGAGCTGATTTGGGAGCCGCAGCCGACCGAGCTGACAAGTTCCCTCCATCGGCAGTTTCAAAAGAAATGCGCGGAACTTCTTGACGATACGGGCCGCCTGCGACTTGGGGCACTCGACCCGGCCCATTTCAATGGGCTTGCGGATTGGCTCATCTTTCTCGAAGTCGAAGACGGCGGCGCCGACTTCAAATACATCAGCTACGGACCCGCCATAATCGAAGCCGCGGGTACGGATATGGCCGGGCGACGCGCCTCCGATCAGACAGGTTATACAGGCGCGTTCTTCACAAGTCTGTATCGCGCGATCCTCGCGTCGCTTCGGCCTGTATATTCCTATCACGAGTCGCCACTCGAATTGTTCACTCGTGGTTGGCATCGACTGATCATGCCCGTCTTCGACGGCGCCGATGAAATCGCTCAGATGCTTGTTATGGCGGTCCCGGACAACGAACTCAGCGTCGGCCTGGAATTGCTGAGCGATCCTGTTTTCGTTGTCGATGCGGACGGACATGTCGCCTACCACAACCGTGCGGCACGAACGTTCTTTTCCCTGCCCAAGATCCTGCACCGAGGCTCGCTTCTTGCAGAGCTGACGGGCATGACGCTCGACATCGGGGCGACGCCCGAGGCCCTTCTGGCAAAGAACAGAGCCATCACGATACCCGAATTGGCGCAGCATGACGGGCTTATGGAGCGGCTCGAAATCACCGTCAGCGCCGCCGAGCACCGAGGCCGGGTGTTCTATGTCATCGTCATGCGGCTTGCCAGCGCCTGACATCGCGTTGCGAACGACCGAACATCCCCTTAGATTGCGGGAAAAATTCTAAGGGAGATCAAAAGTCATGTCCGACCGTCCGCAAGCATTCGATACGTTGCAGATCCACGGCGGTGCCGCGCCTGATCCGGCAACCGGCGCACGTCAGGTGCCCATATACCAATCCACGGCCTTCGTGTTTCAGGATGCCGATCACGCCGCGCGGCTCTTCAACCTGCAGGAAGTGGGCTACATTTATTCCCGTCTGACCAACCCGACGGTCGCAGCCCTTGCGGAACGGATCACGCACCTGGAAGGCGGCGCCGGCGGCATCTGCTGTTCGTCCGGTCACGCCGCACAGATCATGGCGTTTTTCCCGCTGATGATGCCGGGCTGCAATATCGTTGCCTCGACGCGGCTTTACGGCGGCACCTACACGCAGTTGACCCAAACCATCAAACGCTTTGGCTGGTCGGCGAAGCTGGTGGACTTCGACGATCTGGATGCTGTCAAGGCGGCCATAGACGACGACACGCGGGCGATCTTCTGCGAATCCATTGCCAACCCGGGCGGCTATATCACAGACCTCGACGCTATCGCCAAAATCGCCGATGACGCGGGCATTCCGCTGATCGTCGACAACACTAGCGCCTCGCCCTATCTCTGCAAACCGATCGATCACGGCGCGACGCTTGTCGTCCATTCGACCACGAAATATCTGACCGGCAACGGCACGGTCACGGGCGGCGCGGTCATCGACAGCGGCAAGTTCGACTGGTCGGCCAACGACAAATTCCCCTCGCTCTCGCAACCCGAGCCCGCGTATCACGGCCTGACGTTCCACGAGGTTCTGGGGCCGATGGCCTTCACCTTCCATTCTATCGCCGTCGGTCTTCGCGATCTAGGCATGACGATGAACCCGCAGGGCGCGCACTACACGCTGATGGGCATCGAAACCCTGTCCTTGCGGATGCAGAAGCACGTCGAGAACGCCGTCAAGGTCGCGAAATGGCTGGAAGCGGACGACCGCATCGAAAGCGTTACCTATGCAGGCCTTGAATCGTCGCCCTATTTCGACCGCGTGGCGCGCATCTGTCCGAACGGCGCTGGTGCCTTGTTCACATTCGCGATCAAGGGCGGCTACGACAATTGCGTCAAGCTGATCAACTCGGTCGAGCTCTTCAGCCATGTGGCCAACCTGGGCGATGCACGGTCTTTGATCATCCACTCGGCCTCGACCACGCACCGCCAGTTGACGGACGAACAACGTCAGGCCGCGGGCGCTCTGCCGAATGTGGTCCGGGTCTCCATCGGAATCGAGGATGCCGACGACATCATCGCCGATCTGGATCAGGCGCTGACCAAGGCGCTCGCCTGAAAGGGTTTGCGCCCCGCTTCGCGGGCCGCGCATGGCGAGGGGGTTTCACCCCCTCGCGCTCCCCCAGTTCTTGCGTATTTTCAGCAAGATGAAGATCAGGTACGGGCTGCGTCCATTAGGCGACGCATTTCCTGGATGGACGCTTCGAGCCCACGGAAGATGGCTTCGCCCACCAGAAAGTGTCCGATGTTCAGTTCCATGACTTCCGGCAGCGCGGCAATCGGCTGAACGGTGTCATATGTCAGACCGTGCCCGGCGTGCACTTCAAGGCCAAGATCATTTGCGAAGCTTGCCATCCTGGTCAGGCGGTCGAGTTCCGCGTCCCGTTCGTCCAGCCGCCCCTCCGCATGGAAATCGCAGTAAGCGCCGGTGTGAAGTTCGACGACTTCAGCACCAATGCGATGCGCAGCTTCGATCTGGCGTTGATCGGCGGCAATGAAGATCGAGACACGGCACCCGGCATCGCGCAGGGGCGCAATGAAATGCGCCAGATGGTTTTCATCGCGCGCGACTTCCAGCCCGCCCTCGGTCGTGCGTTCCTCGCGTTTCTCCGGCACGATGCAGACCGCATGCGGTTTGTGCCGAAGCGCGATCTTCTGCATCTCGGGCGTGGCCGCCATCTCGAAATTAAGCGGCAGCGTCAACGCCTCCATCAGCGCTTCGATGTCACCATCCGTGATGTGCCGACGGTCCTCGCGCAGGTGCGCGGTGATCCCATCGGCTCCCGCCTCCTCTGCAAGTTTGGCCGCACGGACGGGATCCGGGTACGCGCTGCCGCGGGCATTCCGCACCGTGGCCACGTGGTCGATGTTCACGCCCAATCTGAGTTCTGTCATTACCCAAGCACTCCTGTCCTGCCGCTAACCTAGCGGTCCGCTGCGCGCCTGCAAGCTTGTCTATCGAAGGATCGGTTCCAGGGCGTCATAGGTCGCGCTGGAGTGCTGGTCCCAAGCGACATCCGCAAGGGACCTTGGCCTGACGCGCAGCGCACGAAACGCCTCGCGCGTAACCCAGTGGCGCTCGGTGACAACCCCTTCGGGGTCTGTCCAGTCGCCGTCGGGATCACCGCCTTGTAATGTGCAGCGAAAGAAGACCTCGACCTGGTGAAACCCGCGCGAAGCGTCGTGGAACTCGTTGACAAGTACCGGCGCACCGACCGAGACGATCAAACCCGTTTCCTCGTGAACTTCCCGCGCGAGGTTATCGGGCAGTGACGCATGCGGCTCCACCCCGCCGCCAGGCGCGCACAAGAGATCGCTTTTGCCATCGGGCCAGGCGTTGACCAGCAACAGGCGAGCTTGCCGCAAGATCACCCCCCGCACGGCCAACCGAGGCGGCCTTTTGCTCATCCGATCCGGTCCTTGGCCGGGCCGGTCACCCGCGTTACATGCCCCATCTTGCGACCCGGCCGTGCTTCGGCCTTGCCGTAAAGGTGCAGACGCGCACCGGTTTCACCAGATATTGCAGGCACTTGCGTCAGATCATCACCGATCAGGTTGGTCATGACGACATCCGAGTGTCGGACAGGATCGACCAAGGGCCAACCCGCCACGGCGCGGATATGCTGTTCGAACTGGTCGGTCACCGCGCCCGCCTCGGTCCAGTGGCCCGAGTTATGCACGCGCGGCGCGATTTCGTTCACGATCAGGCCGTCGTCTGTCTCGAACAGCTCGACGCCCAGAACGCCAATGTAATCCAGTGCGGCAAGGATGGTTCCCGCGATCCCGAAGGCACGCGCGCGGGTTTCGCTGTCGATGGCAGCGGGAACGGTCGTCGTGTGCAGGATGCCACCCTTGTGCACGTTCTCACCCGGCTCGAAGCAGGCGATGCGATCATCGACGCCGCGTGCTGCAATCACGCTGATCTCGCGACGAAAATCGACGAAGCCTTCCAGAATGGCGTCATGGCCCCCGATGGCATCCAGGGCGGCCTGGGCGCCATGCGTGTCCATGATCCGCGCCTGCCCCTTGCCATCGTATCCGAAACGCCGGGTCTTCAGGATGGCGGGCATACCGGTCTCCGCAAGCGCCTGAGCGAGGCGTGCAGAGGCATCGTCCGCGCCAGCATCCACCTGTGCAAAAGGTGCAACGTCCAAACCGATGTCGCGCAAATATGTCTTCTCCGTCAGCCTGTCCTGGCTGACGGCAAGCGCGGTCCGGTTGGGCCGGAACGGGACCAACTGCTCGATCCGGTCCAGCGCCTCAGCGGGCACGTTTTCAAATTCATAGGTCACAACATCGACAGACCGGGCGAACGCCTCGAGCGCGTCCAGATCGTCGTAGGGCGCGGTGGTTGTACTTTGGGCAACCTCGCCCGCCGGTGCTGCGGAAGGTTCATAGATATGGACGTGAAAACCCAGGCGTGCGGCCGCCATGGCCAACATGCGGCCCAACTGCCCACCGCCAAGAATGCCAATCGTCTGGCCTATCTGCAGCGGCTCATCCATTGCTTGGCTCCTCCGGGATCGAAGCCGAAAGCGCGGCGCGCCAATCATCGACACGGGCGGCCAATTCAGCATCGTGCATCGCCAGCATCTGCGCCGCCAAAAGGCCCGCATTCATCGCCCCCGCCTCGCCGATGGCCATGGTCGCGACAGGGAAGCCACGCGGCATCTGCAGAATGGAATAGAGGCTGTCGACACCGCTCAGCGCCTTCGTCTGCACCGGCACGCCGATCACCGGCACCCGCGTTTTTGACGCCATCATGCCCGGCAAATGTGCCGCGCCTCCAGCACCTGCAATGATCACCTTCAGGCCGCGCTCCACCGCCGTCTTGCCATACTCCCACAGCCGGTCCGGCGTGCGATGGGCCGAGACGATCTTGACCTCATGCGCGACCTCAAGCGTCTCCAGGATTTCAGCCGCTGGTTTCAATGTCGGCCAGTCCGACTGACTGCCCATGATAATGCCGACAACAGCTTTCATGCACGCCTCCTGTCTGAGCGCGCGACCATAGAGCCGGGGGGAAGAACCCTCAAGCGATGATATCGGGCGTCAACCGGTCCTCGATGGCGGCAATCCGGTCCTTCAGGGCCAGTTTCTGCTTCTTCAGACGGCGGACCGTGAACGTGTTGCCATCGCGTTCGGCCAGCGCACCAATGGCCTCGTCCAAATCCCGATGCTCGGATTTCAACGCTTCCAGTTTGATGCGAAGGACTTCCTCCGTTTCCATCTGTTTTGGTGCGTGTATCATGGGGCCGTTCTTTAGCGTCTTAGGCGCTAAATTACTCTCAACACGCCAATTCTCAAAGGAATTTCCCCTTGAGATGGCGCGATTCATCCCCATATTTGATGCACGTGGCCGCCGACTGGGGCCTGATTATCGTCGCTTTTTACGAGGACGGCATGAGCAAACTGACACTGGGGACCCATCCCTTTCTTCTCGGCTTTGACCAGCTGGAACGGCTGGTGGAACGGACAGCCAAATCCGAAAACGGCTATCCCCCCTACAATATCGAGCAAAAAAGCGATCATGCGTTCCGCATAACGCTGGCCGTGGCCGGTTTCGCGGAAGAGGATCTGTCGATCACGGTGGAAGACCGCCAGTTGGTCGTGCGCGGCAAGCATAGCGAAGACGTGGACGAGCGCGTTTATTTGCACCGCGGCATTGCGGCCCGGCAGTTTCAACGGACCTTTTTGTTGGCCGACGGCGTTGAGGTATCAGGAGCGGCCCTGTCAAACGGTCTGTTGCACGTCGATCTTGCCCGGTCTGTACCGGAAAGCGTCGTCCAAACGATCCAGATCAATAAGGGGTAGACACATGAACACACCGTTCGATTTCAGTGAGTTGGAAGCCGATCGTCTGGTTTACGTCCGGTCGGTCAATGTCGACGAACTGCCTGAGGAACTGCAAGAGCAAGCCATGGGTCGCGATCAGATCTATGCCGTCCATGCGCCCGACGGCATGCGCCTGGCCCTTGTGAAGGACCGACAACTCGCCTTCGCCCTGGCCCGCCAGAACGAATTCGCGCCAGTGAGCGTCCATTAAGGCCCTTTGATCTCACATCATGGCCGCTGCCGAGCGTGCGGTGAACACACGGATATAGTCGCCGGGCGATGAACCCGCCCAGCTCACCCAAAGCCTGTGTGGGTCTCCTTCGTCGATCCACACCTCATCGCCACGCTCCAGTCCACGCAACTCGACGCTGATGTACTCAACCTTGGTATTGGCCAGAAAATCGGTTGCGGCCATCGTCTCCTGAAAAGCCGCGATGCCCAGGATCGGTGCGTCAAAGTCGACGAACCCGATCTGGAAGCCGTCGAGACTGTCGAAGAAAACGTAGTGGCTCGCCACTGTGGTCCCCATCGGGATTACACCTGTATCGGGACCGATATCGACACGAATGGGCTCGCGCAGAACGATGTTCTGGTCTTCGTCGAATGCGTACAGGTTATCGTCGTCAAAGGTGTCATAGCCCACCGCGAATGACCGTTCGGCGTCAAGCTTGACGAAGCCGCCCTGCCCGTTTTGCTGGACGATATGACCGCCTGTGACGGTCGCGAAGGCAGGCGTCGCAAGTGTGATCACAGCCACCAGAATTATGCGCATGGGTTGCTCGCCTCTCGTCCGTCCCAACATGTTAACACGGGCGTCCAATACTTCGGATCACAAGTCCGTCGCTACACGAAAAAGGGCGCCCCGAAGAACGCCGTTTCACAAATCTGGCTAAGCCGCGTTTACATCATGCAGACCAAGCTCCCGACGGTATGCGACTGGCCTTGGTTAAGGACAGGAAACTCGCCTTCGCGCTTGCGCGCGAAAACGATTTCGCTTCGGTAAAAGAAAATCAGGGCTGCAAAGCCGTCGTTGTACTCAAAGTCAATTGTTCTCCAATTCACGCATGAAATGTGCGAACATTGGTGCTCGACCAATGCATTTTTTTAGGAGGGCGGAGATGACAGAGCCGCGTTTATTGCCAACTGACGGCGAATTTGTGGGCGTCGTTTCAGACAAGGAAATGCCAAAGGCGCCAGAGCCAAAACCTGACGCGACAGGCTTCAAGTTACAGCTTTCGCTGAAAGGAAAGGTGGTCGGCAATCTGGGCATGTCAGCCACCGGGTGGTGCGTAACCGTCGACGGTCCGCAACTGTGGTTCCCTGGGCCAACAATTCCAGGCAGCAAGTTTTATCAATATACGGTTTTCGACGGCCCATATCAGAATTGGTATCTAAGCCAATCATCAAACGCTCAGGTAGGTGTCTTTCATTCCGCGGGTTCGGGCTGGTACCTGAACGACGACGGAACATTGACCAGTGGTCTGAACGGGCAAAATCTCTCAGTTTGGTCGTTGACCATTGGCGGGTCGATCTACGCTTGGAACGACTACCAGGTGTTGACCGTTCAAGAAGTTTACTGACAGCGACCGCACACAGGTGGCGCGCAAAACAAAAGGGGCGCCCGAACAGACGCCCCTTTCAGAAAGTCATTTCGCGTTCTGACCGAACGTGAACAGCTTACATCATGCCGCCCATGCCGCCCATGTCGGGCATGCCGCCGCCAGCGCCTGCGCCTTCCTTGGCGGGCTTGTCGGCCACCATGGCTTCGGTCGTGATCAACAGACCAGCGATCGATGCAGCGTCCTCCAGAGCGGTACGAACAACCTTGGCCGGGTCGATGACACCGAACTTGAACAGGTCGCCGTACTCTTCCGTCTGGGCGTTGAAGCCGAAAGACGTGTCGCTGTTTTCGCGGATCTTGCCCGCAACAACGGCACCGTCGACACCGGCGTTCTCGGCGATCTGACGCAGCGGCGATTCCAGTGCGCGGCGCACGATGGCGATACCGGCATCCTGATCGCTGTTCTCGCCAGTCAGGCCTTCCAGCGACTTGCCGCCCTGAACCAGAGCAACGCCACCGCCGACAACGATGCCTTCCTGCACGGCCGCACGGGTTGCGTTCAGAGCATCGTCCACACGGTCCTTGCGCTCTTTCACTTCAACCTCGGTCATGCCGCCGACGCGGATGACGGCAACGCCGCCGGCCAGCTTGGCCACACGTTCCTG
>JASJDQ010000138.1 GCA_030065075.1 Paracoccaceae bacterium
GACAGGAAAACACGCATGTCATCCCAGTTCATTTCTCAATTATCCTTGCATTTTTGCAAAACCCTTTTGGCAAACTGCTCCTTTTCGTGGGCGAGCACCAGCCTTTATGCTTCGCGCAAGCGACAGGAGGATTCGATGCAAGAACTTACCCACTTCATCAACGGCGAACGCGTATCCGGCGGCTCGGGCCGCTTTGCCGATGTTTTCAACCCTGCGACGGGCGAGGTGCAGGCCAAGGTTCCTCTGGCGACCACCGAAGAAGTGAACGAGGCGGTCGCGAAAGCCGCAGAGGCTCAGGTGGCCTGGGGCGCGACCAACCCTCAGCGGCGCGCGCGCGTGATGATGGCATTTGGCCAACTCATCAATGAAAACATGGACATGCTGGCCGAAAGCGTCAGCCGCGAGCACGGCAAGACCTTGCCCGACGGGCGCGGCGACGTGCAGCGCGGCCTTGAGGTGATCGAAGTCTGCATGGGCGCACCGACCCTGCTGAAAGGCGAGTTCACCACCGATGGCGGACCCGGCATCGACCTTTACTCGATGCGCCAGCCCCTCGGCGTGGTCGCGGGCATCACGCCCTTCAACTTCCCCGCCATGATCCCGCTCTGGAAGATGGGCCCGGCACTGTCCTGCGGCAACGCGATGGTGCTGAAACCCTCCGAACGCTGCCCTTCCACTTCCATCCTGCTCGCCGAGCTTCTGAAGGAAGCCGGCCTGCCCGATGGCGTCCTGCAAGTGGTCAATGGCGACAAGGAAGCCGTCGACGCCATTCTGGACAACGAAACCATCCAGGCGGTGGGCTTCGTCGGCTCGACCCCCATCGCCCAGTACATCTACGGACGCGCAGCCTCGAACGGCAAACGGGCCCAATGCTTCGGCGGCGCCAAGAACCACATGATCGTCATGCCCGACGCCGACATGGACAAGGCCGCCGACGCGCTCGTCGGCTCGTCGATGGGTGCCGCGGGCGAGCGCTGCATGGCGATTTCCGTGGCCGTCCCGGTCGGCGACAAGACGGCCGACGCGCTGGTCGAACGCATCGTGCCCCGGCTCGAAAAGCTGAAAGTCGGCCCCTACACCGCCGGCGACGACATCGACTATGGCCCGCTTATCACCAAGGCCAGCCAGACGCGCGTGAAAGGCCTGATCGACAGCGGCATCGAACAGGGCGCGACCATGCTGATGGACGGCCGCGAATTCTCGCTCCAGGGCTACGAGGACGGCTTCTTTGTCGGCCCCACCTACTTCGACAACGTCACGCCGGACATGGATATCTACAAGGAAGAGATCTTTGGCCCGGTCCTCTCCCAGGTGCGCACCCAGAGCTATGAAGAAGCACTGAAGCTCACGATGGACAACGAATACGGCAACGGCACGTCGATCTTCACCGCCGACGGCGACACCGCGCGCGACTTCGCCAACCGCGTGAACGTGGGCATGGTCGGCATCAACTTCCCGATCCCGGTGCCTCTCAGCTATCACACCTTCGGTGGCTGGAAGAAATCCGCCTTCGGCGATCTCAACCAATACGGACCGGACGCCTTCCGCTTCTACACCAAGACCAAGACGGTGACCGAACGCTGGTTCTCGGGCATCAAGGAAGGCGGCGAATTCGCCTTCAAGGCGATGGACTGAGACGAGACATTTTCCGCTTCCCTCCCCGGCCCCGGGACCGTTAAAACCCCGGGGCCATGACCCAGACGATCTCTCCCAAACCCGGCGTCGACCGGATCAGCCTTTACGTCGGCGGTGAAAGCCATCTGGACGGCCGTGAAGACGTGCTCAAGCTGTCGTCCAACGAGAACCCGAAGGGCTTTCCTGCCGCCGCAGGCGACGCGCTTCAGAAAGCCGCGACAGAGCTGCATCGGTATCCCTCGTCCGACCACATCGCCCTGCGCAATGCGATCGCAGAGGTCCACGACCTCGACCCCGAGCGGATCATCTGTGGTGCCGGCTCGGACGAAATCATCGCCTTTCTCTGCAACGCCTATGGCGGCGCGGGGACCGAGGTCATTCACTCCCGACACGGCTTCGCAATGCATCGCATCTCGGCTCTTGCCGCGGGCTCCGAGCCGGTCGAGGTGATCGAACGCGAACGCACCGTCGATGTCGATGGCATTCTGGGCGCCGTGAACGAACGCACGCGCCTCGTGTTCATCGCCAATCCCGCCAACCCGACAGGCACGATGCTAGGCGATAACGAGGTCACACGCTTGGCCGAAGGCTTGCCAGAGGACGTCATTCTCGTCCTGGACGGCGCCTACGCCGAATTCGTCGATGGCCACGACGGCGGCGCAGGCTTGATCGAGCGCCACCCGAACGTCGTGATGACACGCACGTTTTCAAAGATTTACGGACTTGGCGGGTTACGGATCGGCTGGGGGTACGGCGCGAAAGACATCATTGACAACCTGAACCGCGTCCGCGGCCCCTTCAACTTGTCCGAACTTCAACTGGCCGCAGCGACGGCGGCGGTTCAAGACACCGACTGGGTCGAGACGTGTCGAACAGAAAACGCCATGGAACGGGCACGCCTGACCCGTGCCTTGCGGGACCTCGGGATCGCTGTCGACAAGAGCTTCGCCAACTTTGTTCTGGCTCGCTTCGCCAATGAAGAGACCGCTGGTGCCTGCGAAGCGCAACTCCGCCAAGACGGCATCCTTGTCCGCAAGGTCGGCAGTTATGGCCTGCCGAATTGCCTTCGGATCACCGTGGGAACAGCCCCGGACAACAATCGGGTGATCGCAGCGATCAAACGGTGGGCAAGATGATCTACGGGCGCGTCGCACTGATCGGCCTTGGCCTCATCGCCTCCTCCATGGCGCACGCCATGCGCCGCGACGGAACGGCCGGTGAAATCACCGGAACCGCGCGCTCGGCCGAGACGCGGGATGCCGTGCGCCAGATCGGCTTTTGCGATCTTGTCACCGACACCGCCGCCGAAGCCGTGGCGGACGCCGATCTTGTCGTCCTCGCCGTGCCCGTGGGCGCGATGGAGGCCGTTGCGCGCGAAATCGGACCGCACCTGAAACCAGGCGCAACCGTGACCGACGTGGGCTCGGTCAAGCGCGCGGTCGTGGAAGCCGTCAAGCCTCATCTTGCTGAAAACGTGCACTTTATTCCCGGTCACCCTCTGGCCGGAACCGAACACTCCGGACCGTATTCCGGTTTTCCGGAGCTCTTCGAAAACCGCTGGTGCATCCTGCTGCCGGATGCGGATACCGACGCCGATGCCCTGGATCGCCTCACCCGCCTGTGGAAATCCATGGGTGCGAATGTCGACACGATGGAGGTCGACCACCACGATCTGGTGCTGGCCGTGACCAGCCACTGCCCGCACCTCATCGCCTACACGATGGTGGGCGTGGCCGATGATCTCCGCCGCGTGACCGACAGCGAAGTCATCAAGTACTCCGCCGCGGGCTTCCGCGATTTCACGCGCATCGCGGCCTCGGACCCGACGATGTGGCGCGATGTCTTTCTGAACAACAAGGATGCCACGCTGGAAATCCTGGGTCGCTTCACCGAAGAGCTCTTTGCCTTGCAGCGCGCCATCAGAACGGGTGACGGCGACCACCTTTTCGATTATTTTGAGCGGACGCGGGCGATCCGGCGGGGGATTATCGAGGCGGGGCAGGACACGGATGCTCCGGACTTCGGGCGAGGTACAAAACGATGAAATATATCGCACTCCTTCTGACGGTCGCTTTGATGGGCTGCGGCGGTAGTAGTTCTTCCACGAATGTCAGTGGCGATCTGGTCGCTCAGAAGATCGGGAGCGTCCCGGGGCGCGGCGGCTGCGGCGTCTCGAACGCCTATCTGGTCACGCAAGCGTCAGGCGTGCGCCTGACACAGGCGGCGACGCTCAACCTGAAGACCGCGCAGCGACTTCACGGTTGGCTGACCGACCACGCGAAACCCATCATCGGCAAAAGAGGCGGCGGTCTGGTCGCGATCGATGTCGCGGCACACTACGCCTGCCGGACAAGAAACAGCCGCCCCGGCGCCAAATTGTCCGAACACGCCAAGGGCAATGCCATCGACATCTCGGCCTTCATTCTGGCGGACGGCAGCCGCATCTCGGTTCTGGGCGGTTGGCGCGGCGGCGACAGCCGAGTTCTGCGCAAGCTTCACAGAAGCGCCTGCGGCCCCTTCGGCACGGTTCTGGGACCGGATGCGGACAGGTTCCATCAGGACCATTTCCATTTCGACACGGCGGATCACCGGGGCGGCGCCTACTGTCGCTGAAGGAGTTGCGGCCTTCGCGTATCTCCCGTCCCGACGATACTCAAATTCGAAACCTGTCTTAACGAAGCGTGATCTGTACGTTTCTGAATTCGTGGCCTTGAACTCTGTACAATTCTGAACTCGCCCCACCGTACGCCTGTACATTCCGCAAGTAATGCACCGCGCGCCGGACTTAATTAGCGGTTACCGGATCACCAGTCGCGGCGCGGGCGCTATCGGAATGACGCCCAGGCGCACCATCCCACCCCGAAGGCCGAGCGTCGCATCGAGCGTATCGCGCCCACTGGTCATCAACTCCAGCGCGCGCTCCAGCGGCCCGGCGGCCTCGACCGGCAAAACGCCCGAGGACACGGCCATGGCGACCAGTTTCCGCCACTCAACCGCCCGCACCGTGATCTCGCCGTTCGGATAGCCCTCTGCATCGACGTCAACCTCGCCCGCGGCCCGGAAGGTAACCGTCCCCCATTCGGCGGAAAGGTTCGTCAGATCGATCCGCGTCGGCTGCGGACGCCTCTCTTCAATGGCAAACCGATCCCAGGGGCGATCGAACGCCAGGATCGCATCAAGATGCATGTTATCAATGACTTCCGGCAGAACACCCGCCGGATCAAGCGTGCGTCGGGTGGCATCAGCCGGACGTAATTGATCGACGTTGACCCCAACGCGATAGGTATTCTCTGCCGCAGGCACGCTTTCGACGGCGAACTGCCCGTCATCAAGACTGGCGCGCCAGCCAAGCGTCGACGTAAGGCCAAGCTGCGTCACCGTCAGGCGCGCACTGTTCAGTCCCAACGCGGTTTCGGGCTTCAGGAACAGCGAAGCGCGCGCGTCTTCGTGGACGATGTCGAAGGTCTCGAGCGGTGTCGAAAACCGGTGCTCATCCGCGACAACAGCAATGACCTGATGCGGTTTATAGGCAAGCGACAAGAGCTGAACGAAGGGCGAAGACCAAGCGACACCGGTCCGGGGGTCAGCAAGCCGCAAATCGGTGATCGTGGTATCGAAGCGGTTGGGGAACCCCCCCGTCTCCATCGACCCAACATCCGCGGCCCATCCGACAGCGCGCCGCTCGTCGATCCAGGCACTAAGACCTTGTTCATAGGCACTTTTCCCCAGTGCCCACCACGTCATCCACGCAAGCGTGCCAACCAACAATACAACGATCAGACGGGTCATCTGCCCTTTCCCTTGCTCGGCCCACCTGTTTTAAGGCGGCCATGACAGAAGAGGAAGCCATTCACCAGCGCCCCTTGTGGGTTTTCGGCTATGCATCGCTGATGTGGAACCCGGGGTTCGAAGTCGCCGAAACAGCGCTGGCGACATTACACGGGTTTCACCGCTCTTTCTGCATGTCGTCCATCCACCATCGCGGAACCAAGGACGACCCCGGGCTTGTCCTGGCCCTCGACCCGATGGAAGGCGCGTCCTGCACCGGCCTGGCGTTGCAAGTGCCCCAAGGCGCCGAGACCGATACCGTCGCTTATCTGCGCGAGCGCGAGTTGATTTCCTCTGCCTATATTGAACGCCTTTTGCCACTTGAGCTTGCCAGCGGCCAAAGCGTGACGGCCCTGGCCTATGTCGTCGATACGACCCACGTGCAGTACGTGGCGCACCTGACCCTTGAAGATCAGGCCCGGATCATCGCGCGCGCGGTCGGCGGGCGTGGTCCGAACACCGAATACTTGTGGAACACGGCGGCGCATTTGCGCGAGTTGGGCATAAAGGATGACGACATGACGTGGCTCGAGCAACGGACGGCTGCACTTGTCAAAGACCTCTCCGTTTAACCCATTGGCACCGCTGCCCAGATTAACTATTGTCGCGGGCAAGGAAACGATAGGACCCGGAACCTGATGGTGGACAAACCGGATCGCACCTTCGAGCGGCACTTTACGCAACCCTACCGTCAGATCGTGACGATGCTTGTGGTTTTGGCACTGGTCGCCGCCGGAGCCTATTTGATCTACCCGCAAGTCGCGCCGGTATTCCTTGCGAACCCGCTCCTGAACGGCTTCATCGGATTTGTTTTCATAATCGGTGTGTTGGCCTGTTTCTGGCAGGTATTTCAACTTGTGTCCTCGGTAAGTTGGATCGAGGGGTTCGCACATGACCGCCCCGGCCACCAATTCACCAAGGCGCCGCGCCTCTTGGCCTCTCTCGCCGCGCTTCTGCGCAAGAAAGGCGCGCGAACGCAGTTGAATGCATCCAGTTCGCGGACAATCCTCGACTCGGTTGCGACCCGCATCGACGAAGCGCGCGACATCACGCGCTATATCGTTAACCTCCTGATTTTCCTCGGCCTTCTGGGTACATTTTATGGCCTTGCCACGACGGTGCCAGCGGTCGTCGACACCATCCGCTCGCTCGCCCCGCAAGAGGGCGATTCCGGCGTCGAAGTCTTTGAGCGGCTGATGACCGGGCTGGAAGCCCAGTTGGGTGGCATGGGCGTCGCCTTTGCGTCGTCCCTTCTGGGCCTGGCTGGCTCGCTGGTCGTGGGTCTTCTGGAACTGTTCGCCGGACACGGCCAGAACCGCTTCTATCGCGAGTTGGAGGAATGGCTGTCGACCATCACCCGCGTCGGCTTTGCAGCCGAAGACGGCGGCAGCGGCGAAGCCAACATGATCGGACAACTCGCTGAATACCTGGCCGAACAGCAGAACGCGACCGATACCCGATTGGGCGAACTCATCAACTCCGTAAATAGGCTGGCGACCCAGTTCGGCGAAGGCGACAACTCTCAGGTTATCGAAAGCCAAAACCGGCTGGCCGATGCGCTGTCAAACCTCAGCAGTGAAGCCGGTGGGCAGTTTGATGCCGAAAGCCGCATGCGGCTTCGGTCGATGGATGTTCAGATGCTTCGTATCCTGGAAGAAATCTCTGCTGGCCGACAGGAAAGCATCGGCGAACTGCGCGCCGACATCGCACAACTGACCAGCGCCATCCGAGCCTCGGGTCGCGCCCGGGACGAGGTGTGATAAATGGCGCTGACACGGCGATCCGTGCAGCGCATGTCGGGCTCGATCTGGCCCGGCTTTGTCGATGCCATGACCGCGCTTCTCCTCGTGCTGATGTTCGTTCTGACGATCTTCATGATCGTTCAGGCCATCCAGCGTGAAACCATCAGCGGGCAGGAAAGCGAACTTGATCAACTCGCCTCGGAAGTCACTTCGTTAAGCTTGGCCCTTGGGCTTTCGCAGCAGCGAACAGCAACCCTGGAAGACGACCTCTCGAGCCTCCAGAACGAGCGTACGCGGCAGGAAACGCTGATTGCCAATCTGACCGGCCAGATCGACGCACAGGCGCGCTCTTTGGCCGAGCGCGACGCTGCGATTGCATCCTTCGAAGAGCAGGTTGCAACGCTTCTGGCCGAGCGCGACGATGCACGCGCCGAGGGCACACGCCTTGCCGCCACACTGGAAGATCTCGAGGCAGCGCAGGCAAGGCTGATTACCGAACAGGAGGCGATGCAACTGGCCCTCGCGCAGGCGCGTGACGAGATCGACGCTCAGGCGGAAGAGGCCCGTCTTGCCGCCGCCCGACGCGAGGCACTGGAGGCGATGACCGCGCAGTTACGGGCCGAGGCTGAGGATCGCGAAGCGGCACTTACAGCCGCCGAGACGGCTCTCACCGAAGAAGAACAGGCACGCCTTGCCGAAGCCGCAGCGGCAGAAGCCTTGCGCGCGCGGCTGGAAGAGGCTGACGCCGAACTGACCGCCATGTCGCTCGCGCTCGAAGAAGAGCGGAAAGAGGCCGAAGACACGCTCACGTTGCTTGCTGCCGCGAATGCGGTGGAAGCCGAGCTGAACTCCAAACTGGCCGACGCGCTGATCCAGTTGGAGACCGCCGAAGGTGGCCTCGCAAGCACGGAAATCGCCGCCTCTGAACTCAGGGACCAGCTGGCGTTGATCCAGACCGAGCGCGACAACGCCTTGATCGCTGCCGAGACCTTGCGCACACGGGTGTCGGAGGCCGAGGCGCAATTGGCGGCGCTTGGGGCCACTGCCGAAGACCGCGATGCCACTATCGCCTCGTTGACGTCGGAGCGCGACCGATTGGCCGCCGAAGTCGAAACGCTGCGTTCCAGCGCGACCGATGCCTTAACCCTTCGCGAACAACTGGCCGCCGCTCTTGCGGCCAAGCTTGCCGCCGAAAACGAAAACGCGGCACAACTGACCGAACGCGAGCGCCAGGAAACGCTGCTGGCCACAGCCCGCCGCCAACTGCAGGAAGAAGAAGCGATTGCCGAACGGGCCCAGCTTGAAGTCGAAGCCCTGAACCAGCAGGTGGCCACCTTGCGTGCCGAATTAGGGGGCCTGCAAAATCTGCTGGACAGCGCGGCAGAAGCCGACGCCGAAGCGCAGGTCCGCATCGAAGCCCTTGGGTCGCAACTGAACCAGGCACTGGCCCGCGCCGCCGCCGAAGAAAAGCGCCGGGCGGAGTTGGAAGCCGCCGAAGCCGAGCGGCTCAGGCTCGAAGCCGAACGTCTTGGCGAAGAAGTGCAGGACCTCGCCGACTACCGGTCGGAATTCTTCGGCACGCTGCGCCAACTCTTGGGCGACCGCGAAGGCGTTCAGATCGTCGGGGACCGCTTCGTCTTCTCGTCAGAGGTCCTGTTCGAAAGCGCATCAGCCACGCTTTCACCGGCTGGCCAGAGCTCGATCGCGCAGGTCGCGAACATACTGGCGGACGTCTCCGGACAGATACCACCCGAGATCGACTGGATCATCCGCGTCGACGGGCACACCGACAACATTCCCCTTTCCGGCACGGGCGCATTCGCGGACAACTGGGAGCTGTCGCAAGCTCGCGCCCTGTCGGTTGTGAAGTTCATGACCGATTTTCTGGGCTTTCCGCCCGAGCGCCTCGCGGCGACGGGCTTTGGCGAATACCGGCCAGTGAATGCCGACGACACACCAGTGGCGCGCGCACAAAACCGGCGCATCGAGTTGAAGCTGACCGAACGCTGAGCGCGCCTACACCCGCTCAGAAGCCACGGCGTTTCCATCGACCTGAAAATATCCCGGGGTTTGGGGCAGAGCCCCCATCAAAGCATCGTGTGCGCCGACAGGCGCGCAATTAAAGGGCGCGGACCTTCAGCCGGGTGATCCGGTTGTCCTTGCGGTCAAGAACTTCAAAGCGGCGTCCGTGGAAAGAAAACACCTGACCCTTCGTCGGAATCGTCTGCGCCTCGTGGATCACCAGTCCGGCGACCGTCACCGCCTCTTCATCCGGCAGCGACCAATCCATGGCGCGGTTCAAGTCGCGGATCGTCATCGCCCCATCGACCAGAACGTCGCCGCTGTCCGTCCTGCGGATCGGGTGGTCTTCGTCGATGTCGAACTCGTCCGTGATCTCGCCCACGATTTCTTCAAGGATATCTTCAAGTGTGATCAGCCCCTCCAATGCACCATATTCGTCCACCACCAGCGCAAAGTGGGTCGAACGGCGCAGAAACTGGCGCATCTGCTCGTCGAGCGTGGTCGTTTCGGGCACGAAGTAGGGCTCCATCGCCACCTGCATCAGGTCAAAACCTTCGAACGAATCCTGCCCTGCGCCGCCTTCGACGCGAGAATACACAGCGCGCAGAAGATCCTTTGCATGAAGCACACCGATGATGTTCTCCTGCTCGCCCCGATAGATCGGCAGGCGCGTGTGGCTCGAATGCAGGGAAAGCTCCAGAATCTCCTGCGGCGAGAGATCTGCGTCAATCACCTCGATCTCGCTCCGGTGAAGCATGATCTCCTCGACTGTCCGGTCGGCGAGGTCGAGCGCGCCAAGGATGCGGTCCCGGTCTTCCTTTTCCACGACCCCTTCGGAATGGCCGAGTTGCAGCGCCCCCGCGATTTCGTCGCGCACCGACATGATGTGACTGTCGGGATCGATCCGCACGCCGAAGATCGCCAGCACGCCCCGAACGATGGTCCTGACCGCGCTCACGATCGGCGCGAGGAGCGTCACGATCAGCCCGATGGGCCGGGCGACGCGGGACGCCGCCGTTTCCGGGTTGGAGATGGCATAGGTCTTGGGCAGCACCTCTGCGAAGATCAGCACGAGAAGCGTCATCACGAGAGTTGCCAGCGCTACGCCGCTTTCCCCGAAGACGCGGGTGAACATGGCCGTCGCCAGCGAGGTCGCGAGGATGTTGACGAGGTTGTTGCCTAAGAGGATCGATCCGATCAGCCGTTCGCTATCCTCGGTCAGCGACAACGCCCTTTCGGCGCCCTTGTTCCCTTTCTCGGCACGCGATTTCAGTTGCCCGCGCGACGAGGCGGTCAGGGCGGTTTCACTGCCGGAGAAGAAACCCGAAAGGATCAGAAGAAAGAGGATCGCGCCGCAGACAAGCCAGAAGGCGGCATCGATCATGGGGACAGAGTTTTCCATTTTTCCTTGTCAAAAGGATGCTTTCTCACTTTATGGGGTGTCGACGCCCGCAATCAAGGGAAGGACGTCCATGCGCGTGCGCGATTTTGGCCGGTTTGACACGGGGCTGGTCCTTTT
>JASJDQ010000139.1 GCA_030065075.1 Paracoccaceae bacterium
CGGTGAACATCAACCAGATCCTTTTGAATTTGGCCGGTGCCGAGTTGACCGGCGATGGTGCGTTCACCTTCAACAACACTGGCCCCGTGCCGATGCCGTCGGGCACGCTCAATGCCGTCTTGCAGGGGGGCAACGGGCTGTTGGACACGTTGGTCAACATGGGGCTTCTGCCACAGGAGCAGGCCATGGGAGCCCGCATGATGATGAGCATGTTTGCGCGTCCGGGAGATGGGCCTGATACGCTGGTGTCGACCATCGAGGTCAAGGAAGACGGCTCGGTTCTGGCGAACGGCCAGCGCATCCGTTAACCAAATTCTCTCGCCTATCGCTTGAAGCGGGGGCGGCAAAAGACTAGGTCCCGAGGCATGAATGCCTCGGGATTTTTCCATGCAAAACTTATCTGATCTGTGCGAGGCGCTTCTGGCGTCGGCCAAGGCTGTGGGCGCGGATGCAGCCGATGCCATTGCGACCGAAGGGCGTGCACTTTCTATCGATGTGCGGGACGGTGCGCTGGAGCATGCCGAACGCGCCGAAGGGATAGAGATCGGGTTGCGCGTTCTGATCGGGCAGCAGCAGGCCTGTGTTGCGGCGTCAGACGCAAGCGCGGACACGATTTCCGAGATTGCCGATCGCGCGGTGGCGATGGCGCGGATTGCGCCGGAAGATCCGCATGTCGGTCTGGCGGAAACGGATCAGTTGGCGACGGATTGGGATCTGGAGCGCCTCGATCTGGTCGATCCGGGTGAGGAACCCTCGCCAGCGGCGTTGCAGGATGCCGCGGCGCGGGCCGAGGCGACGGCTTTGGCGGTGGATGGGATTTCACAGATCGAATCGGCGGCGTCTTCATATTCGCGGAGCGCCATTCATCTGGCGGCGACCAATGGGTTCTCGGGCGGGTACGTGCGCACGTCTTGTGGGTTGTACTGCGTTGCGATTACCGGCGAAGGCACGGCGATGGAGCGGGACTATGCCGGAGAGGCGCGGGTCTATGGTTCCGACTTGCCAAGCGCGGAAGAGATTGGCGCCCTGGCGGCCGAACGTACTTTGGCAAGGGCGGGCGCCCGGAAACCGCCGACTGGGGCTTATCCTGTCCTTTACGATGAACGGATTGCGTCCGGTCTGATCGGGCACCTTCTGCAGGCGGCCAACGGCAGTGCCGTCGCGCGGGGGAGTTCCTGGCTGCGCGACAAGATGGGCGAACGGGTGCTGCCCGCGGGGTTGGATATTGTCGAGGACCCGCATCGTCCGCGTGTCTCTGGCTCGAAGCCCTTCGATGCCGAGGGACTGCCAACGAAGCGCCGTAAGATCGTTGAAGAAGGTGTCCTGCAAGGTTGGACGCTTGATCTGGCAACGGCGCGTAAGCTGGGGATGACGAGTACGGCGAGTGCGGCGCGCGGCACCTCGGCGCCGCCGTCGCCGTCGTTGACGAACATCGCGCTGACGGAAGGGCCGCGGTCGCGAGACGATCTGCTGGCGGAGATGGGTACGGGTCTTCTGGTGACGTCTTTGATTGGCAGTTCCATTAACCCGACCACCGGTGACTATTCGCGCGGGGCAAGCGGATTCTGGGTCGAGAACGGTGAGATCACCTATCCGGTGAACGAATGTACGATTGCCGGAAACTTGCACGAGATGCTGGCCGGTCTTCAGCCTGCGAACGATGCACGCAAATATCTGTCGCGTGTTGTTCCGTCGCTTCTGGTCGAGGGGTTGACGATTGCCGGCGACTGATCTGGGGTTGTTGGAAATGGTCGCCCGGGAAGCGGGCGAGATTGCGCGCAAGTATTGGCGTGCCGATCCGAAGGTCTGGGACAAGGGGAGCAATGACCCTGTCAGCGAGGCGGACTTGGCAGTCGACCGGCATTTGCGCGAACGGCTGATGGCCGCGCGCCCCGACTACGGCTGGCTGAGCGAAGAAACGGAGGACGACCCGGCAGCGCGGAAGAGCGCGCGCCGGGTGTTCATCGTGGACCCGATCGACGGAACGCGGTCTTTCGTGGCGGGCGAAAAGACATGGGCCCACTCGCTTGCGGTTGTCGAAGGCGGGCGGGTCAGGGCGGCCTGTGTCTTTCTGCCCGTGCGCGAGAAATTGTATCTGGCTGCGAAGGGCGCGGGCGCGTCCTTGAATGGGGCACGTTTGACGGTATCGGGACGGGAACAGGTCGATGGCGCCACCGTCTTGAGCCCCAAGGTCAGTTTTCGCGAGGAGTATTGGCAAGATGGCGTGCCGCCGGTCAAACGCCATTTCCGACCGTCTTTAGCGTACCGGATGGCGTTGATCGGCGAGGGGCGCTTCGACGCAATGCTGACCCTGCGCCCAGCATGGGAGTGGGACATTGCGGCGGGCGCGTTGATTGCCGAGGAAGCGGGTGCGACGGTCACCGACCGAAACGGGCGTGTGCTGCGCTTCAACAGTCGGGAGCGCCAGACGGCAGGGGTTGTGGCCGCGAATACAGAACTGCACGGCGCCTTGTCCAAGCGCTTGGTGACGGCCGAGAAGGCGGGTTGATCGCTTGCGGGATCATTTTCCGCGTCGTTGCAGCCAGCGGAAAGCCAAGAAAAGCACGACGAATGCGACGATCCAGAACAGCAAATCTCCCATGTCGTTCCCTTCTGTGTCTCTCGCCGCAAGTCAGCGGGGCATTGGGTTCGTCGCCAGCTTGTAGGGCTGCCAGTCGGTGACTTCGGGATAATGCACCTTTCGCCATGCCCGGACGCGGGGGTTCATCCGCCGCCGCCACAACGGCGGGATCATTGCCAGCGTACCCATCACCGCGTAACCGTGCGGCAATTGTGGGGCGTCTTCTTTCCCCCATGTCTGCAATAGTGGAAAGCGACGGTCGGGTTTGAAGTGGTGGTCCGAGTGCCGCTGTAGATTGATCAGCAACCAGTTAGATGCCTTTTGCGACGCGTTCCAGCTGTGGTGCGGCTTTGTGTGTTCGTACTTGCCGTTGCCCAGGTGTTTTCGGGTCAGCCCGTAGTGCTCGATGTAGTTCACAAGCTCCAGCTGCCAGATGGCGACGAAGGCCTGGATCAGGAAAAGGCCAAGGCCCGCCCAACCGCCAGCTGCCAGAGCGAGGGCGATAAACGCTGACTGGAGCGCTGCATAGCGCCAGAACGGGTTTGTTCGGTGCCAAACGGGCAGGTTCTTGTGCGCCAGTCGCGCCCTTTCGGCCTTCCATGCCGAAACCGGGCAGTCGCGAAGGACGCGCACAAAAAAGCGGTGGAACCCTTCGTTGTAACGTGCCGTCACGGGGTCGCGTGGCGTGCCGATATAGCGATGATGGACCAGCAAATGCTCGGTCCGAAAATGGCTGTAAAGGGTCATGGCCATGAGGATATCGCCAAGCCAACGCTCGAAACGGGATTTCTGGTGCATCAACTCGTGCGCATAGACGATGCCGATGGCGCCTGAGAGAATGCCGAGGCTGAACGCGACGCCGATAAGTTCCCAGGCGCTTAGGTGGCCCGAGGCGGTGACATAGGCGATGACGCCGAACACGGTCAGCCCCTGTGCGAATGGCCAAATGAGGGTGATCAGGCGGTACCAGTAAAGCGCGTCATCCTTGCTTTCGGGGTCTTCGTTATTTGCGTTGAGGCCGGTGAAAACATCCAGCACCGAGACCATGATCCACGAGCCGAGAAACACCAAAAGCACTGACCAGCCGCCGAACACCGCCCCAATCCACGCAAGCGGGATCAGCAGAAGAGAGCCCCAGAAGGGTATGGCGTTCCGGAAGGACAGGGTTTCTGACATGGGCGCGATACAACGGTGAAACGCCTTAAGAATCAATAAGCGACGCTGCGACAAGATCGTATGCCTTCCGCATGACGGTCGGCAGGTCGGATGGGCGGAAGTCGTGGCGGGCAATGAATTGGCCCCGCTCGGGTCGAGCGTCCACGGCGACGGTGACGGTGCGCAAGGACAGACGCAGATGGAAATGCGTGAAGGTGTGGCGCACTTCCGTGTTCGGGTCACGCCAGTCGGCGGCAAGCGGCGGGGCTTCGGTGACGGTGTCGCCCCAATCGCTGCCGGGCCAGCCCAGCATGCCGCCAAGCAGGCCTTTGTCAGGGCGGCGTTCCAGTAGCCATGCCCCATCCTCGCGGCGGGCCAGATACGCGATGCCGTGACGGATCGGTTTGGCCTTCTTTGGTTCCTTCGCGGGCAAAGTGGCTTGAATTCCTTGTGCGCGCGCCGCGCAGCCACTGACCCAAGGGCAGATGCCGCAAGCCGGGTTGCGCGGGGTGCAAATCGTGGCGCCAAGGTCCATCACGGCCTGTGCATAGTCTCCGGGCCGCACGCTAGGCGTCAGGGCTTCGGCGAGTTCCGTAAGTTCCGGCTTCGCGGTGGGCAGGGGGGTGCTGACCGCATGAAGGCGCGCCATGACACGTTCGACATTGCCGTCGACAACGGTTTCGGGCCGGTCAAAAGCAATCGCGGCGATTGCGGAGGCAGTGTAGGGGCCGATGCCGGGCAGTTTCAGCAAGTCTTCGCGTGCTTCCGGGAATACACCGCCGAGATCGTTGGCGACAACACGCGCGCATTTGAGCAGATTGCGGGCGCGGGCGTAGTAGCCAAGCCCGGCCCATTCGCCCATTACGCGGTCATCTTCCGCATTTGCCAGATCGGTGATAGTTGGCCAAAGCGTTGTAAACTTTAGGAAATAGGCCTTTACGGCTGCGACAGTTGTCTGCTGCAGCATGATCTCGGACAGCCAGACATGGTAAGGGGCCGGCACCGTTCCCGACCGGCGTTCATCTGGCCCTACGCGCCATGGCAGGACGCGCGCATGTGCGTCGTACCAATCCAGAAGATCGTCGGGCAGGCTGGTCTCACACAATGTTTATGGCTCCGGTCGGATTTCGGCTGGCAGCAAGCTTCCAGCGGTTTAAGATGGAAGAAACTTGCAGGAAAGCAACTGATGGCCGAAAAGGCAGGGTCACAAGGCATAAAGCGGCGGAAGCGCGGGTTTGAGCGCGCCAGTGCGCTGGCAGCGTCGCGCATTCGTTCGGCCGGTGAGTCGCGCGGGTTCGCCGTGTCGCGATTGTTAACCCATTGGGCCGAGGTCGTTGGACCAGATGTCGCCCGCGTCGCGCGCCCCGTTGATGTCAAATACGGGCGCGGTTTCGGGGCGACCCTGACGCTTCTGACGACCGGCGCCGAAGCACCCATGTTGGAGATGCAGAAGGACCGCATTCGGGACCGTGTAAACGCGTGCTATGGTTATGCCGCGATCCAAAAGGTCCGCATCACGCAAACAGCGGCGACTGGATTTGCCGAGGGACGCGCGATTTTCGAGCCAGCGCCAAAGGAAGCGAAAGAACCTTTGGCAGTTCCGAATGAAGTCCGGAAGACTGCTAAGGGTGTCGAGAGCGACGATTTGCGCGCAGCCCTTGAACGTCTCGGCGCCAACGTCCTATCTCATGCGAAACGCTAACAGACGGAAAATCATATGACCCGTACTCTGACCATTCTTGCCGCCCTTGCCTGCATTGGGGCAGGTGTTTTCGTTCTGAGCAATCGTTCGGCTTCGCCGGTAGATCCGATCAGCGCTGCTTTTGCACAGGACTCTTCTGACGTCGATACCTCGATGATCCGCGAGATGAGCATCGGCAATCCCGACGCCGCGGTTACGGTGATCGAGTATGCGTCTTTCACCTGCCCGCATTGTGCAAGCTTCCATGCCGACAACTACAAACGCTTGAAGAAGGACTACATCGACACGGGCAAGATCAACTTCGTGTATCGCGACGTCTATTTCGATCGGCCGGGTCTATGGGCGGCAATTGTCGCGCGTTGCGGTGAAGGGGCGGAGAACCGCTTCTTTGGTTTGGTGAACATTATCTATGAACGGCAAAGCCAATGGGCGCGTGCAAGTTCGGCGCAAGAGACCGTGAACCAGCTGCGTACCATCGGCAAGACTGGCGGTCTGACGGACGCGCAATTGGACCAGTGCTTCACCGATGCCGACAAGGCAGAGGCGATGTATGCGCGGTTCCAGCAGACAACAGAGGAACATGGGATCACCGGGACGCCGTCTTTCATAATCAACGGAAAGAAGTACGCGAACATGTCCTATGACGAGTTCAAGGACGTTCTTGACAGCGCATTGGGCAGCTAAGGCAGCTTTTCCAGCAAGGTGTCCAAGCCGGCCATGTCCGTGAATTGAAGACGCACGGGCAGGGCCAGGACCTTTGTACGGAAGCTGGGCGGCAGACGGACTGCGTCTTTTTCGGTAGTGACCAATTGGGCACCTAGGGTTTGGGCTTCCAGTTCGAGCCGTTTCATCAGCGCTTCGGTCAAGGGTTGGTGATCGTCGAGAGCCTCGGCGCGAAGAAGCTCGGCCCCGGTCTGGCGGACTGTGCGGAAGAACTTTTCGGGACGGCCGATACCGGCAAATGCCAGCACCTTCAGGCCGGACCAATCCATTCCAGTCTCCAGTAGCTCGAGCGTGGCCGTGGCGTGCGGCAGCTGTAGGTGATGTCCCAATGATGCGGCGAAGCTTTGCTGGGCGCGCTCGTCGCCGATGGAAAGAAGAAGATCGGCACGTTTCAGGCCGACGTCCACCGGTTCCCGCAAGGGTCCGGCAGGAAGGACACGCGCGTTCCCGAAGCCGACTTCGGCATCGACGACGACAATCGAAAGCGTCTTGGGCACGGATGGGTTCTGGTGTGCGTCGTCCAAGAGGATGACGCCGGCACCTGCGTCTTCGGCCAAGGCCACTCCTGCGGCACGGTCCTGCGAAATCCATGTGGGGGCGAAGGCTGCCAGAAGAAGCGCTTCGTCGCCCACTTGTTCGGCATCATGGCGGGTGGGATCGACGCGCAGCGGTCCCGGTTCCGATCCGCCGTAGCCGCGGAGGACGACATGTGGTGTGCGGTCCGACAGCCCGTCGGCTAAGGCAATCACCGTGGGTGTCTTGCCGGTGCCGCCGACGTTCAAATTGCCGACCGAGATGACCGGAACGCGGGGTTTGAATGCTGGTCCCTTTTTGAGCCTGCGGGCCGTGCCCAATTCATAGAGCAAAGAGAGGGGGGCCAAGGCCCGTGCCTGCCAGCCTGGGCGTTCGGGTGGGTTCTGCCAGAAAGCGGGCGGGCGCATCAGAGCCCCTTCTCGTCCCAGACAATCTCCATGACATCGACGATACGGTCGACGACGGGCGCGCTCTCGGTTGTCGTTGCCCAACCGGCCTGCGCAAGCGAGGCCACCTTGTCGGGCGCCAGAAGCGATATGACGGCTTCGCCCAGATCCTCGGCATTGCGGATCATCTGGCTGGCGCCTTGCAGCTCCAACCGGTCGAAACGCGCCGAATTCACGCCAGTGTTCTTGCCGTGCAACACGGCTGAGCCCAGGGCGGCTGGCGCGTAGGGGTCTGTGGGCGTACTGCCGGGATGGAGGCTGCCGCCGACGAAGCTGACCGGCGACAGGCGATACCAAAGGCCAAGCTCGCCCTCGGTGTCGGCGATGTAGATCTGAATGTCGGGATCCGGCTCCTGCTGTTTTGAACGCAACGCCACGCGCCAACCGTTCCGCTCCAAGCGGCCGACCATGCCTTCGGTATCGGTGCCGGGCCGTGGCACGATGATCAGCAGCAGGCGGTGAGCCGATCGGAAGGCCTTGCGATGCGCGGTTTCAACGACATCAGCTTCGATCCCGTCAATCTCCGCTGCGAGCCAGACGGGCCGTCCGCCCAGCAGCCGGGCCAGATCGTCGCATTCGGCTTCGTTGCAGGGCAGTGCATGAACGGTGTCGGTCAATGGGCCGGTGGTTTCGATCCGGATATCCTTGCCGGAAAGTTGCTGTTCCAGTGCCGTCGCTTCGGCGGCGGAAGCTGCAAAGCAGGTGTGGAAAGCGCCGAGGTACGACGGAAAGCGACGTAGTTTTACGTCTGGGACACGATCGGGGGACGCGTGAAACAGAGGAACGTCCGCTTTGTCCGCAGCGGTCAGCAGCCGCGGGCGGTTTGGAAAGCCGATGACAACGCAGAAATCCGGGGCCCAATGGTCGAGGAACCGTTTCACCGTGCCGTCGGAGTCGGAAGGTGCGAATTGGTGGATGACAGCACTTTGCACCGCAGGAACCAACGGCGTTTCTTCAAGCGGTGTTGCAAGGGTGTGGACCGGCTCGTCAAGCCTGGCAGAGAGCTCTTGCGCCAAGGTCGGGGCTGGTCCGGCTTCCGCGGCTTTTTCCGACAAAACCCAGAGCAGACAGCCATCGGGGCGTACAGCTTGTGTTTGCCCCAACTGTTCGGCCTGTCGTGCGCCGCCTTCGCTGGAAGCCCGCCCGGTGGCGAAGCGCATCAGACGTTCGGCCACAAGCCCCAGCCGGGACCGGAAGCGTGGGCGATCGGGGGTCGTCAGGTCCCCAACTCCTCGGTCGAAGACGCGGCGGCTTCCTCGTCGCGCAGGCGGTGAAGATGCGCGATGTAGTAACGCATATGAGCATTATCGACCGTTCGCTGTGCGGCAGATTTCCAGGCGTCGTAGGCGGCTTCGTAGTTCGGAAAGATGCCGACGATATCAAGCTGGTCGACGTCCCGGAAGACGTTCTTGGACGGGTCGACAAGCTCTCCTCCGAAGACAAGATGCAGACGCTGGGCCATTTGCGTTTCTCCTATAATCGGTTTGGCGCGACACTAGCGCCGGACAACGTTTTTTGGCCGGTGCTTCGGCACGGACAGCTTGTCGCGACCATCGGCACGCAATGCGTAACAGTCGGCGCCATCGAAAACCACAGGCACGAGGTCGCCTCCCCAACCGGCGCCTGTGTCAATGTTCACGCGATTGCCGTAGTGCGTGGGGTCATCCACCGGCGTGTGGCCGTGGACAACGAGTGCCTCGTGATCATCGAGATGCCAGAGGAATTCGTCGCGGATCCAGAGCAAATCTTCTTCGTCCTGCGCTTCCAGAGGGAAACCGGGACGGATGCCTGCGTGTACGAAGACTTTTCCCTCGGCGCGGTACCAGACGGGAAGCCCTTCCAGAAAGTCGATATGGGCCTTCGGCACGGCATTCCTGGCGCGGCGCCTGTACTTTTCGTCTTTCTCGAGAAGCGACTTCCTCACACCGTAGGATGCCAGTGTCTCTCGCCCCCCCATGACGTCGTGAAACCATGTCAGGCCATTTCTGAGGCGCTCGTTGGTCCCATCTCCACCGTTGAGAAAGTCGAGGAAAAGCTGATCGTGGTTGCCCTTCAGTACCAACCAGTCTTCGCCAGTGGCCATGCCGTCGATCAGGAACTGGATGACCTCGTGTGTCTGGGGCCCGCGGTCGCAAAGATCGCCGATATGAATGACCGTCGCTTTGTCAGACGGGTTCTTGGCCCGGTCTGCCTGAATGCGGTCGTGCGCGATGCTGAGCTTGCCAAAATGCCCGTGGATATCGCCGATGGCATAAATCATTGCCGTGACATACTCAGGTTTCGGGGTCGGATCCAACCTTGAAAAAAAGCCATTTTACCAAAACTGTCGCAATCACGGCACCGGTCAACTGTGCGAAGACGAAACCTGGGGCGTCCAAAGGCCGAATGCCGGAAAAGGTATTGGTGAAAGCGCGGCCAAGTGTAACGGCAGGGTTGGCGAAACTTGTCGATGCCGTGAACCAATATGCGGCGGTGATATAGAGACCAACAATTCAAAGAATGGCGGCTGGATTGGTGCGAAGCCCGGCGAGAATGAAGAAGACCAGTCCGAAGGCGGCAATCACCTCGGCAAACCACTGCGCGCCTCAGGTACGTACGGTCGTTGAGAGTTGCCAAAGCGTTTCTTCGAACATCAGATGCGCGGCCCATGTGCCCAGCACCGCGCCCATGCATTGCAATGCAATGTAAGCCAGTGCCAGCCCAGTGCTGATTTCGCTTCGAAGCCAGAAGGCGAGGGTGACGGCGGGATTGAAATGGGCGTCCGACAGCGGGCCGAGAACGGTGATCAGCACCACGAGGATCGCGCCGGTCGGCAAGGTGTTGGCCAGAAGCCGAAGCGCAACGTCGTCCGTCAGGCGCTCGGCCATGATGCCGTAACCGACGACTGTGGCGACCAGAAGGCCCGCGCCAAAGCTTCCGCGGTGAGTTTCTGGGGTTCATCTGTCATGGCTTGGATCTGTTAGCGTGGTTGCTGATGTTCGGAAACCCGCTTTTGCACGGCTCGGAAAGATGGCGATGACAACACAGAATTCTTTGAGATATAGTCGCCCAGAGAGGGAGCACATGGAAAGTTCTGCGCGTATACGGTCTGAATTGCCAGGCGGTGACCCTGCCTTGTTGAACAAGGTGGCATGGTCGCGGCGCTGGTCGGATCGTCAGGGTAGTGCTGACAATGCCAGGATGGCACGCAAGACCGCCAAGGAAGGTTCTGGCAACCGCAGCCGTATTCAGCAAGGAATGGCACTTCGGACCCTGGCGTGGCAGGCGCGGTGGCGCGGTCAACTGGACGAAGCGATGGGCTATTGCCTGAGTGCCGAGACCTTTCTGCCGGAAAGCGACCACGCCGAGGAACGCGCGTGCATCTATGCGACTTTGAGCAGCATCCATTTCGCGCGAAACCGATTTGATCTGGCGACCTGCTCGGTGGATCGTGGTTTCTTTCTGCTCCGTGAGTATCCTGAAGAAGACGTCACCGAGGTCATGACCGAACTGCTGCTGACGCGGGCCACAATCCAGCGTCACACAGGAGAGCGCGCGCGCGCCGGGATCACGTTGGGCCGCGCGCAGGAGTTGGCTGACCCAGAAAGCATGCCCGGCGTCGATTATTGCACTGCGGTCTGGCTTTTGTCGGACGGCGACGCCGATGCGGCGCG
>JASJDQ010000140.1 GCA_030065075.1 Paracoccaceae bacterium
GGGAGCGCGAGGGGGTGAAACCCCCTCGCCCAGCGCGGCCAGACGAAGTCTGGGCGCAATCCCTTGTGCTTCAAAACCGCCACCACTAGGGTCCGCTCCATGCAGATCCGCGACCGCAAAATCGGCCCCGACCACCCGCCCCTCGTCATTGCCGAGATCGGCATCAACCATGGCGGTGATCTGGATGTGGCGCGTCACATGGTGGCCCTGGCCGCAGGTGCGGGGGCCGAGATTGTCAAGCACCAGACACATTTCGTCTGGGACGAAATGACCGAGGAAGCAAAATCCGTGCTGCCGCCCAACGCGGGCGGCAAATCGATCTGGGAGGTCATGGAAGACTGCGCGCTTTCGCCGGACGAGGAGGCGCAATTGAAGGCATATGCCGAAAGCCTCGGTGTCATCTTCATCTCGACCCCGTTCTCGCGGGCCGCGGCAGACTGGCTGGACGAACAGGACGTGCCAGCTTTCAAGATCGGCTCGGGCGAGGCGGACCACCTGCCGCTCATCCGCCATATCGCCGCCAAGGGCAAGCCAGTGATCATGTCGACGGGCATGCAAACCATTGAAAGCGTGTCGAAATCCGTGGCCATTCTGGACGAGGCCGGGATCGACTATGCGCTTTTGGAATGCACGAACCTCTACCCGTCACCGCCCGAGATCGTGTCGCTCAAAGGTGTGAGTGAGTTGCAAAAGGCCTTTCCAAACGCCGTGGTTGGCTTTTCGGACCACTCGATCGGGCCCGAGATGGCGCTGGCCTCGGTTGCGCTTGGGGCCTGCATCCTGGAACGGCATTTCACCGATACCCGCTATCGCGAGGGCCCGGATATCTCTTGCTCCATGGACCCTGCAGAACTCAAGCTCCTGATCGATCGCTCCAAGGAAATCCACACGGCCCTTCACAACGAGAAACAGCGCACTGGACCGGAAGAGGCGGTTTATCGTTTTGCGCGCGGCTCGGTTGTGGCGGATCGCGACCTGAGTGAAGGTCATGTGATCGGCGAGGCCGATATTTGGGCGCGGCGTCCTGGGTCGGGCGAAGTGAGCGTCTATGATTTCGATAAGGTCGTGGGCAAGCGTTTGACGCGGGCGGTAACGAAGAACATGCAGCTCAAGTGGAGCGATCTGGCGTGAGGGATTGCGCCGCCTTTCGGCGCCGCGCAAACGCCGCGCGCCTGCGGCGCGCGGCAAGACTTTTCAAAAAATCTTCCGGGGCCCTGCCCCGGACCCCGGGATATTTTCAGGTCGATGGAGGACAAGGTATTGTTTTCATTGAAGGAGCTTGAAGACGCCCATCGACTGGTGACCTCGACCATGCCCGCGACACCGCAGTATGCCTGGCCGCAATTGGCTGAGCGCTTTGGCGCGAAGGTCTGGGTCAAGCACGAGAACCACACGCCTACGGGATCGTTCAAGGTCCGCGGCGCGATCACCTTCATCGACTGGCTGAAACGCACGAAGCCCAACTGCCCGGGCATCATCACGGCGACGCGTGGCAATCACGGCCAGGGTCAGGCCATGGCGGCGACCGCCCAGGGCATGCGCGCGGTCGTCTATGTGCCGCGCGGAAACTCGGCCGAGAAGAACGCCGCAATGCGGGCCTTTGGGGCGGAACTTGTTGAATTCGGGGATGATTTCGATGAAGCGCGCGAGGAAGTGTTGCGCGTGGCGGATGCTGAAGGTCTGCAATTCGTGCCGCCGTTTCACCCAGAACTCGTCCGGGGAGTTGCGACCTATGCCTATGAGCTTCTGTCGAATGGTCCCGGAATAGAAGTACTTTACGTGCCAATCGGCTGTGGCTCGGGCATCTGCGGCTGTATCACCGCGCGGGATGCGCTGGGACATCCGGCGAAGATCGTGGGTGTCGTCAGCGAGCACGCGCAGACGGCGAAGCTTTCGGTAGAGGCAGGCGAACTTGTCGAAACCAACGCCGCCCGGACCTTCGCCGATGGCATGGCCGTCCGCGTGCCGGTCCGTGAAGCCTTTGATATATATAGAAAAGGTGCCGAACGGATCGTGACCGTCAGCGAGGAACAAGTGGCCGAGGCGATCCGGGTCTATTATCGCGACACGCACAACCTGGCCGAAGGGGCCGGCGCAGCGCCCCTGGCGGCATTCATGGCGGAAGCCGACCAGATGACGGGCCGCGAGGTTGCCGTCATTCTTTGTGGCGGGAATATCGACACGGAGTGGTTCGTGACCGTCATGCAAGGCGGTGTGCCCAAGCCAACGTGAGGTCCGCTCGCTGCGTGGGGCGATCGGCAAGATCGATGAACGAACGGTATCGCGTACGTTCGCTTTTGCGGTGCGGTCGTACGTTTTGTACATCCTTGAGAGGGGCGGAATTCCGTTTTGTACATGTTGGCGTCCGGTCGAATGACCGCGATGTGAAACCTGCGACCGCACGTAGGGGCCGTTCTGCAACAGCAGCTCGGAGCCTCAGACGGTATAGCCGTCGATGTGATCCGCGATGTGCATCACGTGAGCACGCTCGTACTGCGCCTTGGAAAGCGCCCCATAGGCGAAGTGCGGATGTAACGCGTCAGTCTCGCGAAAAGCCTCCAAAGCAGCGATGAGGCGGTCGCGCGCCTGCGCCGGGTCGCCCTCTGTCACGGCTTCGCCCGGGATGGCCTGGTCGGTCGCGTGACGCATCTGGCCGCGAGCCTGGAAGACATGAAAGGCCAGGCGCCCAACCGTGGCGCGAAAGAGCGGGTGTTTCAGGTCGGGATAGCCCGAGAGCGAGAACTCGACCCCCTGCGCCAGGTGATGGAACGTCCGCGCCACCCGCCAGCCACCTGCGGACTGGATCCCTGCCGGGTCGATCCCGGAAAGGCGGTCAATCATGGCCGGAACGGGGATCGGGCCTTCGGACTTTCTGAGGATATGGGCGGCAGCCAGCATGGCCTTTAGCCCAACAGAGGGAGCGCCAGGGCGCAACAAAAAAGCGCGGCACAGATGCGCCGCGCTTTCAAGACGAAGTCTCCGGGCTTATTCCTCCCCGCCCGCGTCCTCGCCGCTTTCTTCTTCGGCCTCAGGTGCCTCTGCCTCTTCAGCCTCGGCTTCCTCTTCTTCCGCCTCGGCGCTGGCAAGTGCCGACGGTGCCGAGATATTGGCGATCACGAAGTCACGGTCGATCGTGGGCGTGGCGCCTTCCGGCAGCGTGACGTCCGAAATCGTGATGGTATCGCCGATTTCCAGACCTTCGACGCTGATCGTGATGCTTTCCGGGATGTCGCCCGCTGTCACCACCAGTTCGACTTCCGGGCGCACCATGGTCAAAAGACCGCCCTTCTTCAGGCCCGGGCAATCGTCTTCGCCGACGACCTCGACCGGGATGAAGAGGTTGATCTTGGTGGTCCGCTTCAGGCGCATGAAGTCCACATGCGTCGGCAGGTCCTTGACCACGTCGCGCTGCACGTTCCGGCAGATGACGCGCACATCGTCCTGGCCTTCGACCTTCATGTTGTAGAGCGTCGACAGGAAGCGTCCGTCGCGAAGCTTTTTCAGAAGCACGTTGAAGGGGATGTTGATCGGAAGCGGATCGTTGCCGCCGCCATATACGATGCCTGGTACGAGCCCGTCTCGGCGAGCTTGGCGGGCGGCCCCCTTGCCTGTCCCCGTCCGTACCAAGGCGTTGAGATCAGGGATCTCTCCAGCCATGGGAATTCTCCAAATTTTCAAGTTGCGGGCAGCCTCCAAGGGTGTCTGCCCATGAGCGGCTGCGTATAGCGGCGATTCGGGGGTTTGGGAAGGGAAAAACGGGAGCGTTCAGGATGCGGGCGTTGCCCGTCAAGCGCCTAACCCGTCGGATCGAAAATGCGGTAGTTCTGTTCGACTTCACCAAAGGCGCAGTTTGCGCTTAGGAGGCTTTGGCGGGTTTCCAGTTCCGAGGCCTTCGAGAGATCGCCCACATCCACGAAGCTGGCCGAAAGGCTTTGCAGAACCGGTTTGTCGGGATTGCTGACGTCCCAGGTCAGATAGCCGCAAACGAGGTTCTTGTTGCCGTCCCAGGTGCCCATGAAATCGACCGTGCCCAGCAGACGATCCATCGGATACCAGGTGATGCGGTAGCCCGTCAGATGATCGACCGGACCCATGCGCGTCAGCGCCGCGGCATCATTGGGCCGCGCACGCGACCTCGTGACCGTCAGCGGAAGGCCGATGATCGGTGTGCGTTTCCGCCGCATTTTTTTGGATTCGACCGTATCGAAAAACGCCAGAGTGGCCTCGATCAGTGCTTTTTGTTCTGTCGGGAATTCCTCGCCGGACACGCGTGCCGGTTCCGCCTGGGCAACGCCCAACGAGAGCGCGGTGAGAACCGCTGAAAACCGAAGGACACGTGACAACAATTCCATGGGTGGACGATACGCGCATTCGCCGAATGCGGCAAGAAGTGGGCACATTCTGGGCGCGCGCGTGTCTTTGGTGCAACCGATTTTGCAACAGTGGGCGCAAAACCCGGGATTGTTCCCGGATCAGGTGTAATTGCCTGCGAAACGCTCCGGCACCAAAAGGATGTCGCGATCCACGTCTTCGATGTTCCGCCGTCCGCAAAGCGCCATCGAGAGGTCGAGTTCCTTGTGGAGAACGTTGAGGGTGTCAGTGACGCCCGCCTCGCCCTTGGCGCCCAGCCCATAGACATAGGCGCGCCCGATCATTGTGCCCTTTGCGCCCAGCGCACGCGCCTTCAGGATGTCCTGGCCCGAGCGAATGCCGCTGTCCATCCAGACCTCGACCTTGTCGCCCACGGCCTGCACGATGGGTTCCAGCATGCGGATGGATGACAAGGCGCCGTCGAGCTGCCGTCCGCCATGGTTGGACACGATGATGGCATCGGCGCCCAGTTCGGCGGCTTTGACGGCATCTTCGACATCGAGGATGCCTTTCAGGATCACCTTGCCACCCCACATGTCCATCAGTTCCTTGATGCGGTCCCAGTCGAGCGATGGATCGAAGGCCTCGGCCGTCCAGGACGAGAGCGAGCTTGGATCCGTTACGCCCTGGGCGTGGCCCACGATATTGCCGAAGAAGCGCCGCTTGGTCCCGAGCATCTCGAGCCCCCAGGGGATCTTTGTCATCATGTTCGCGATGGAGGCGGCTGTCAGTTTGGGCGGTGCCGAGAGGCCGTTTTTCAGGTCCTTGTGGCGTTGGCCCAGCACTTGCAGATCGACCGTGATGACGAGGGCCGAGCACTTGGCGTCCTTGGCCCGTTGCATCAGGCGGCCCATGAAGTCGTTGTCTTTCAGCGTATAGACCTGGAACCAGAAGGGCTTCGAGGTGTTTTCAGCCACATCCTCGATCGAGCAGATCGACATCGTCGAAAGCGTGAAGGGCACACCGAATTTTTCCGCCGCTTTCGCCGCTTTGATCTCGCCATCCGCCGATTGCATGCCGAGTAGCCCCACAGGGGCCAGCGCCACCGGCATGGCGACATCCTCGCCCACCATCTGGGTGGCGGTGGAACGCCCGGCCATGTCGACGGCGATCCTTTGGCGGAGCCGGATGGCGTCGAAATCGGAGGTGTTCTCGCGAAAGGTCTGCTCGCTCCACGATCCGCTTTCGGCGTAGTCGTAGAACATCTTCGGCACGCGGCGGCGATAGATGCGCTTCAGGTCCGCGACTTCCGTGATAACGCCCATTTCTCTCTACCTTTTTCCGCATTGGTAAAAAATGATTACCAATATTGCCCATCGGGAACAATTGCTTCCCCGTCATACCCGGTTCGTCCAGAGCGGGACAATCGCGTTTGCCATCCAACGGATCGGTCTACGGTCCGGTGGGGTCGCCTTTCCGCGTGCGGGGGTCAAAATCTGCGCAGATTTTGCCTGGCGAAAATGCGCATTTTCGCCTCCCCTGTTTTTTTTGACGTTTCCGCCAAGGATTGACGTCTGGCGCGCGTCTTACTCACTGTGATGCGCATGACGACCTCGGACGACGCCCTGGCCCGCGCCGCCGCAGATGGCGATGCGGAGGCCTTTTCGGCCCTGATCACCCGGCACTATGACCGGGTGTTTCGTTTGGCGTTCCGGCTGACGGGGGTGCGGGCCGAGGCCGAGGATCTGTGTCAGGACATTTGCGCCGCGCTTCCTGCCAAGCTTGGCGCATTTCGCGGCGAGGCGCGGTTTTCGACCTGGCTTTACCGGGTTGTCGTCAATGCCACGCACGACCGTCGGCGGCGGCACGCGACACATGCCAGGGCGGCAGACGGCTGGGGCGAGGTTGAACTGGCACGGCGGGCGGAAGCCAGCGAAGCGGCCGCGGCGCTGGATTGGCTGACGGAAGCGATGCGTGGTTTGCCGGAGGAGTTGCGGGATACGGTGGCGCTGGTGCTGGACGAGGTGACACATGCCGAGGCGGCCGAAGTCCTGGGCATCTCCGAAGGGACGGTCAGTTGGCGGATGTCGGAGGCGAAGAAGCGCCTGCGCGCGATGAAGGAGGCCGAACATGGCTGACGAACTCGACGATCTGAAGGCGGCGATGGATGCCGCGACCCCTGCCCCGGATCCCGCGCGGCGGGCGGAAAACCTGCGGCTTGCAGAAGAAAATTTCGCCCGGCTCCAAGGATTGGGGGATGCGGCGCGTCCTACTCAACAGTCTGGCCCGATGGGCCGTGTTCTGAATGGAGTAGCGACGATGATGAATGTACTGACAACGCGCGGAGGCCTTGCCGCCTCGACCGCAATCGTGGCCGTGGGCCTGATCGCCATCCTGCCCGAGTTGCGGGCGCCGAACGGGGTTCTTATTCCCAAACCGTCGGTCATCGATGGTGTGGCACGCTCGACCGACCAACTGGGCGAAACGCTGGGCCTTCGCGAGAACCGGGCCGAAGCCCCCCCGGCCGACGACGCCTTTCGCGGCGCGCCGTCGACCGAGGCGGATACCGACGCGGTCATGGCCGAGCCGGCGATGGAAGCCGAGATTGCCGAAGAACTCGCTGACGCGCCTGTCGCTGGCCTTCAGAGCGCGCGCCGCGATCAGGCGCTGACGCGCGAAAGCCTGATCGCGCCCGCGCCTGCCGAGCAGAAGCGCGCGCGGATGTCGAGCGATGCGATTATCGTTCAACCCGAAAGCGACACCGAGGCCTTCGCCAATGCGCCGCAATCCGCTCTGAAGGTGGTGACCGAAGAACCGGTTTCGACCTTTTCCATCGACGTCGATACCGCGTCCTACAGCGTCGTCCGGTCTTCGCTGATGGCCGGGCGTTTGCCGCCACGGGACGCGGTTCGGGTGGAAGAGATCGTGAATTATTTCCCCTACGATTATGCGACGTCCGAAGCCGAACATCCCTTCCAGCCGACGATCAGCGTGGTGCCGACGCCCTGGAATGAGGGCACGGAACTGGTCCACATCGGCATTCAGGGCGACATGCCCGCGGTGGAAGATCGTCCGCCGCTAAATCTGGTCTTTCTGATCGACACCAGCGGTTCGATGCAGGACGCCAACAAGCTGCCGCTTCTGAAGCAATCCTTCCGGCTGATGCTGAGCGAGCTGAGACCGGAGGACGAGGTGTCCATCGTCACCTATGCGGGCAGCGCGGGCCAGGTGCTGGAACCGACGCGGGCCGCCGAACGCTCGACCATCCTTGGCGCGCTCGACCGGTTGGAGGCGGGAGGCTCGACCGCGGGCCAGACCGGGTTGCAGCAGGCTTACGCGGTGGCCGAGGGGATGGCAGGCGACGGCGAGGTGACCCGGGTCATCCTGGCGACCGACGGGGACTTCAACGTCGGGCTTTCGGACCCCGAGGCGCTGAAGGATTTCATTTCCGAAAAGCGCGACAGTGGGACGTATCTGTCGGTGTTGGGTTTCGGGCGTGGCAATCTGGATGACGCGACGATGCAGGCGTTGGCGCAGAACGGCAACGGCCAGGCAGCATATATCGACACGCTGTCGGAGGCTCGGAAGGTGCTGGTCGATCAACTGACAGGCGCGTTGTTCCCGATTGCCAACGATGTGAAGATACAGGTCGAATTCAACCCGGGCCGGATCGCGGAATACCGGCTGATCGGGTACGAGACCCGCGCACTCAACCGCGAGGACTTCAACAACGACCGGGTCGACGCGGGCGACATCGGCGCAGGTCACCGGGTGACGGCGATCTACGAAGTGGCGCCCGTCGGCTCGGACGCGATCCGGAACGGACCCTTGCGTTATGGGGTCGACCAAGTCGCGCCCGTGGCCGGTGAGACGGACGAACTGGGGTTCTTCAAATTGCGGTACAAGCGGCCGGGCGAAGGAACCAGCACGCTGATCGAAACGCCGATCGTCTCGGGGAGCAGTGCAGCGTCGGAAGACGTTCGCTTCAGCGTGGCCATGGCCGGATTCGGGGAATTGCTGCGCGGGAGCGCCTTCCTTCAGAACTGGAGCTGGGCCGACGCGATCCAACTGGCGTCCGGCGCCCGGGGCGAGGACCCCTACGGCTATCGCGCCGAGGCCGTGACGCTGATGCGGCTGGCCGAGACGCTGGATCGATGAGGCGCCGCACGCGGGGGCTCTGCCCCCGCACCCCCGGCGTATTTCGGGCAAGATGAAGGACAATTTGAACCGAATTGTCCGCATCGCCTTTCGCCGCTTTCACCGCCCCGGCCACTCATGCTAGGGCAAGCCCTATGTGGGACGTCTTCCTGAAAACGCTGCCATTCTTCGCAGTCATCGCGCTTGGCTACGGTGCCGGGCGCACACGGTTTTTCACCGAAGAGGCCACGGCTTACCTGACGAAGTTCGTGTTCTATTTCGCGCTCTCAGCGATGATCTTTCAGTTCACGGCGACGCTTCAGATCGAGGACGTGTTGGATTGGACTTTCGTCGTCGCCTATCTGGCGGCATCGACCACCGTTTATCTGATCGCGGCCTTCGTGGCGCGCCTGCGCGGCCTGAGCCTGGCCGAGGGCGCGTTCGAGGCGCAATGCGCCGTCATCGGCAATGTCGGATTTCTGGGCATCCCGATGATGGCGCTTCTGATCGGGCCGGAAGCCGTCGCGCCGATCATTTTGATGCTGACCGTCGATCTGATCGTCTTCGGCTCGCTCGTGGTCATCCTTGTCAACATGGGCGGCGGGCGGTTGTCGCCCCGGGTTCTGGGCTCGGTGGTCGCCGGGATTTTGAAGAACCCGATGATTGTCTCAATCGTCCTGGGCTTTGCCTGGTCTTCGGCTCGGTTGCCGATGCCCGATGTGGGGCGGGAGTTCCTGACGCTTCTGGGGGCTGCTGCCACGCCGGGTGCGCTTTTTGCCATCGGGGCGTCGCTGGCGTCCAAAAGTGCGGAACGCGCGAGTGTGGCACTCTGGTTGTCATTCGCGAAACTCTTCCTGCAACCTGCTGCGGTCGCGGTGAGCGCGCTTTTGATCTTCGACGTCGACCGCTTTGCCGCGGGCGTCATGATTGCGGCGGCCGCCTTGCCGGTCGCGGGCAATGTCTTCATTCTGGCGCAGCATTATCGCGTGGCGCCGCAACGCGTGTCAGCGGCGATCCTGTTTTCGACCGCCATTTCGGTTGTGACGGTGGCGGCGACGATTGCCTGGGTCGAGACACTCTGACGGAGGGTTCCATGAGAACGGACAGCGAAAACAAGTGCTTCGGTGGTGTGCAGGGAGTATACACCCATGCCTCGGAGGCGACCGGGACCGATATGACTTTTGGTCTTTACCTGCCGCGAGGAGATGGGCCTTTTCCGGTCCTTTTCTATCTCTCGGGCCTGACCTGCACGCATGAGAACGCGATGGTCAAGGCAGGGGCACAGGCGTGGGCCGCCGAGCATGGGCTTGCAATTGTGTTCCCCGACACATCGCCTCGCGGCGCGGGCGTGGCGGATGACGGGGATTATGACCTGGGCCAGGGGGCGGGGTTTTATGTGGACGCGACCGAGGCACCCTGGGCGCCGCATTTCCGGATGGAAAGCTATGTATTGCGGGACCTAAGTGACGTTTTGTTCGAGAATTTTCCATTGGACGCAGACCGGCAGGCGATCACGGGCCATTCCATGGGAGGCCACGGCGCGTTGACGCTGGCCGCGAAGAGCCCGGGACGGTTTCGCTCGGTCTCGGCGTTTTCGCCGATCTGTCATCCGACAGAGAGCGACTGGGGGCAGAAACAGTTCACCGCCTATCTGGGCGCGGTCGAGGCAGGAACGGCACATGACGCCACATTGCTGGCGCGGGCCGGCAAGCTGGCCATGCCGGTTTTGACGGACACCGGAACGGCGGACCAGTTCACGGCGTTTCTGAAGACCGAAGCGCTGGCCGAAGCGCTGGCGAGTCGACCCGACGCGGAGGTGCGGATGCAGGAGGGGTACGACCATTCGTATTTCTTTGTCTCCACGTTCATGGCCGATCACATCGCCTTTCACGACCGGCATCTTCGCGCGTGATTTACGTCGATGCCGATGCCTGCCCGGTCAAGGCCGAGATCGAACGCGTCGCGACCCGGCGCGAGGTCCGTGTGGTCATGGTCTCGAACGGCGGCATCCGGCCCTCGCCCAATCCGCTGATCGAGAGC
>JASJDQ010000141.1 GCA_030065075.1 Paracoccaceae bacterium
CGTCACTGTTCCATCCGCGACCGTGACATCAAGCGGCACCGACACCGTATGGGTCTGCCCGACATAAGCCATATCGAGCGTGAAGGTTGCCACGCGCGCCTCGAAGCTCGTGCGAGACGCATCCAAAAGCGCCATGCCGTCGTTAGTATGGGACTGCATGAAGTCGCCCAGCACGCTTTCATCCAGCGCATCAACCAGTGAGTTGATGGTTCGCACGAAGTCCTGACGCATGTCGGCGATCACACATCCCATGGCCGAAGTGACACCGGGATAGCGGGGCACGATTGCCCGCGCGATACCGACTTCGGACAGCATTGCGCCAGCGTGCAGCGCACCGCCACCGCCGAAGGGCATGAAGGCAAAGCGTTTGGGATCGAAGCCGCGTTCGATGGATACCAGCCGGATCGCGCCTGCCATTCGCGAGTTTGCCACCCGCAGAATTGCCTCGGCGGCTTCGAGCGTATCAAGGCTCAGTGGCGCGCCAATATGGGTGTCGATGGCGTGTCTCGCGGCGTCGACATCCAGCCGGTCAAGTTTGCCGCCAATGGGATTGTCTGGGTCGATCCGGCCCAACACCACGTTCGCATCGGTCACCGTCGGCCGGTCATTGCCCAGCCCATAGGCCACGGGGCCGGGATCGGAACCCGCGCTTTCGGGGCCGATATTCAAAAGGCCTCCTTTATCGACCCACGCGATCGAGCCGCCGCCCGCACCGATGGTGGTGATCTCGATCATTGGATTGCGCACTACCATGCCGAAGTCGATCGCGGTTTGCGGCGACAAGATGGATTGCCCCCCCGCAATAAGGGATACGTCGAAACTGGTGCCGCCCATGTCGCCGGTGATGACATTGTCAAAGCCCGCGACACCCGCGATATACCCCGCCGCGATGACCCCGGCAGCCGGGCCGGACAAGGCGGTGCGGACCGGGAAGCGGCAGGCGGTTTCGACTGCCATCACGCCGCCATTCGACTGCACGATCATGAACTCGCCGTCAAAACCGCCCTCGGTCAGTGCGGTCTCAAGGCGCCGGAGGTAACCCGAGATTTCCGGCTGTAGATACGCGTTGAGCGCGGTGGTCGAGAACCGCTCGAATTCGCGGATCTCGGGCAAAATCTCGGACGAAGCGGACACATGAGGATTGGGCCAGACGTCGCGCACAGCCGCCACGGCGGCAGCCTCGTTCTCCGGGTTGGCATAGGCGTTGGCAAATAGTACCGCGACCGCCTCGCAGCCCTGATCGCGCAATTGGCGGGCGGCGATGCGCACGGCCTCCAGATCGACGGGTGTGCGGATCGTTCCATCGGCGAGCGTGCGTTCTGGCACTTCCAGCCGGTTGCGCCGATCCACGACCGGTTCGAAATCTCCCCTAAGTCCCCAGGTGCGGGGGCGGTCACGGCGGCGCATTTCCAAAACATCGCGCAAACCTTCAGTGCAGATCACACCGGTCTTCGCTCCCTTACGCTCGAGCAAGGCGTTCGTTCCGGCGGTCGTGCCGTGAACAACCACTGCAACCTCGCCAAGATCGTCGACCTCGCGCTTAATGCCATCGAGAAACCCACCCGACTGGTCGGGCCGTGTTGTGGGCACTTTGGCGACGCGGGCCGATCCATCGGCCTCGTTCAGCACGAAGACGTCCGTAAATGTACCGCCAACATCAACGCCGATCATCCGCCTGCTCATGGCGTCACCTCGCGCCAGGCGGTGCCGTAATCGACATCGGCCTGATCGGGGCTGACCAGACCACGTGCGACATCCCGCGCCACGGCGATTGCATCTCGGTCTACAGCCAGACCATAGCCGCCACCGCCCGGTGTTTCGAGCCGCACGGCCTGTCCCTGCTTCAGTTTGATGCCTCGCATCTTCGAGACCAAAGGCGGCGCGTGCCAGCCATCCGCTTGCTCAAAGGTGAAGTGGTTCATGGCCCCGTCGCCCCCAGCGGCAATGCCCTTGGGTGCAAATCGCCCGCGTTCGCCAAAAAGAAACGCCTCCGCACCGTTTTCCTCAAGCACTTCAATCTCATAGACCGCGCCAAGTCCGCCGCGATGCGCCCCTGATCCACCCGAGTCGGGCCTGAGCGCCCACTTTCGAAACATCACCGGATAGGCCGCTTCGAGAATCTCCAAAGGCGGGATGGTTGCGGTGGAGATCGGCGCATTGCCGTGGTTCAACCCATCGCTTTCGATCGATCCACCATGCCCGCCGCCGTAAAACGAGAACATCACCCAAGGTGCGCCGTTTGACCTTTTGCCCGCGATTGAAAGCGCGTTGATCGTGCCATAAGCGTTGGCCACGACCCGCTCGGGGGCGGCCTGCGCGACGGCGGAAAAGACCACGTCGATCATGCGCAGGATGGTCTCGGTATACCCGCCCGTTGGCGCCGGAAACTCGGCTGACAGAAGCGACCCCTCGGGCACGATCACTTCGATCGGTCGCATCACACCCGCATTGGCCGGCAGTGCGGGGAAGACATGTTTGATCGCGACGTATGCCGTCGCCACCGTGGTGGGCAGCGCGATGTTGACGGGGCCTGCGCACTGCGGCGACGAACCGGTGAAATCGAGCACCATCCGGTCACCCGTGATCTCGAGCGCGACGCGGATTTTCAATGCCTCGTCGGTTATGCCATCGTTGTCGAGATAGTCTTCCGCCTCCCAACGCCCGTCCGGCAGTTCGGTAAGCTCAGCCCGCATCAAGGCCTCGGCCCGATTGCCAAGGGCCTCAAGCGCTGCCGCAATCGTGTCACCGCCATACTCGGCCAGCAACTCGTCCATCCGCTGGACGCCCAGGTCCAGCGCCCCAAGCTGGCCATTGAGGTCTCCCATCGCCGATTGGGGTAACCGGGTGTTGCGCAGGAGGATGTCGATGATGTCCTGGTTGACCTCTCCCTTGCGCGCGAGTTTCACCGGCGGCAGCACAAAGGCTTCCTGAAACACCTCGGTCGCACCTGGATTGTAGTTGCCCGGGACAGCGCCGCCCACATCGTGCCAATGTCCAACCGAGGCGAGATAGCAGAATAGTTCGCCGTTGTGGAAATACGGCCGTACCAGACGCATGTCGCTCAGATGCGTGCCCCCGATATGCGCATCGTTGAAGATATAGATGTCGCCGTCTTCCAGATTGCCATCAACGGCGGCCTTTTCGATCACCGCCTTAACCGCGAAAGACATGACGCCCACGAAGATGGGCAGGCCGGATTTGCCCTGTACCAACGTGTCGCCGGTCGTGCGATGGTACAGCCCGTGGCTGGCGTCATGCGCTTCGGCGATGATCGGATTGAAGGCCGCGCGGAAGAGTGTCGCGTCCATCTCGTCGGCGATCTGCTCCATCCGGCCGGCAAGAACCGACAGCGTGATCGGGTCGATCTCGGTCATGGTCGTGCCCTCGCTTCTGCAATGTCGTTCCAGACCTCTTGGCGCGTAATGCGTCCGCCCGAGACCTCAAACCGGTCGATAAAACGGATGCCGTCAAATGGTGAGCCGTCAGTCCATTCGCCGGACAACGTGCCGCGGCAATAGACGATCGCGGCGTCTTCTGGCCCCTGCATTGCATCAAAACCTTCATAGGTCTTGGCAACGCGATTGTAACGGGGTTTGGCCCATTCGATCAGTTCCTGCAGCGAAGTCATCGGCGCGGTACCAGGGAAGGCCATTGTGAACTCCTCACCCAGCATGGATTGAGCGCGAGAGATGTCGCGCGCCTCCATCGCGGCAAGGAAACCACGAACGATCTCGACCGGGTCCGGTCGCGCCGGGGCCGGGCTGCGCGTTGTGCCTCCGCGATAGTAGTCCTGCGCTGGAAGGTCGTGGATCAGCACCGTCACCAGATCCGGTGCTGCAGGCACGACGAATCGAACTGCATCTGTCAACGCCGCGCCAAGCCGTTGTTTTTCTTTTGCGGAATAGCCTTCGATCACATGCAGTTCGACGATTGGCACTTCAGCCTCCCTTGATATCTGTATTATCTGTAATACCAATTTTGTTTCTTTGTTAAGCGAAATTGGCGTCGAGCTGAGATACATTCCCTTGCATTTTCTTGCGCCGCCATTACGCTCGCCTGCAATCCGAAAAGGGGAATCGTACCGTGGACGCAAGCGCGACAGCGACGCTGCCTGAAGGCGCCAAGGCACAACGCGTTTACTTGTCTTTGCGTGATCAGATCACAGAGGGGCGGCTTGGCGATGGCGAGACGCTGCCGGGTGAACAGAAGCTGGCGGCAAGCTTTGGAGTATCACGCGTGACGGTGCGTCGCGCCCTGGATGCACTTTCGCAATCAGGGCTGATCGAACGGCGCGCAGGTAGCGGCACGACCGTGCGCCGAGCCGCACAGGACTACCGCCGCGCTGCGATGGATTTCAACACCCTGATGCCACAGCTCGTGGAAATGGGGCAATCGACCACGGCTCGGCTCTTGTCTTTTGCCTATGGTCACGCGCCCGATGTGGTGGCCACCTCCATGGGCTTGGCAAAGACTGACAAGGTGCAGATCGCCGTCCGAGTGAGGCTGGCCGAAGACGTCCCGTTTTCGCATCTGACCACCTATGTGCCAGCGCACATTGCGCGAAACTATTCCGAGAATGATCTGGCCACGACCCCGCTTTTCAAGCTTCTCGAGCGCGGTGGTGTGCAGATCAACAAAGCGCATCAGTCGGTCTCGGCCATGCTCGCGGCGCCTGAAGTCGCCGAGGCGCTGGAAGTTGCCGTTGGCTCTGCGCTGTTGTCGCTCAAACGCGTGGTACAGGACGTGGACGGTAACGGGGTCGAATACCTCTCGGCACTCTACCGTCCCGACATGTTCCGGCTGGAAATGCCATTGACTCGTGTGGGGGAAGGCAGTGCGCGGCATTGGGAACCGGCCATTGGCCAGATCGGAGTGACGTGATGGCCGCGCCCCGAACCATGCTCGACAAGCTATGGGACGCGCATGAAATCCTGCGTCGCGAGGACGGCGTCTCGCTTCTCTGGGTCGACCGGCATCTGGTGCACGAGGGCTCGCATCATGCCTTTGCCAAGATTGCCGCTCGCGGCCTGAAGGTCGTCCGACCCGATTTGACCTTCGCCGTGGTCGATCATTATGCCCCGACGCTCGACCGGACGAAGATCGCCGATCCGAAGATTGCCCGCATGATCGGCACTTTGCGCGACAACGCGCAGGCGCATCGCCTGCGGTTGTTCGACCTTCAGGATCAGGACCAGGGCATCGTGCACGTCATTGGCCCCGAACAGGGTCTAACGCTACCGGGACTATCGATAAATTGCGGCGACAGCCACACCTCGACACATGGTGCGTTCGGTGCACTGGCGTTTGGCATAGGCGCGACCGAAGTGGCGCACGTATTGGCAACCCAGACAGTTTGGCAACGCAAACCCAGAACGATGCGGATCACGGTAAACGGCACACTTGGCCCGGGCGTGACGGCCAAGGACATCGCGCTCAACTGGATCGCGGCATTGGGAACCGGCGGTGCGCAAGGTCACGCGGTGGAATACGCCGGTTCTGCTGTCCGGGCGCTGTCGATGGAGGGACGCATGACGCTGTGCAATCTCTCCATCGAAGGAGGTGCGCGACTGGGGATGATCGCACCGGACGAAACGACGTTCGATTATCTGAAGGGGCGTGCTTTCGCACCCGGCAAGGGGTGGGAAAAGGCGGTCACCGCGTGGTCCGCCCTGGTCAGCGACGAAGGCGCCTCGTTCGACCGCGAAGTGGTCTTCAACGCAACCGAGATCGCACCGACCGTCACTTGGGGCACCAGCCCCGAGCAGGCATTGCCTGTCACCGCGGCAATCCCCGATCCAGCCCGGCTGGACCCGGAGAAAGCCAAGGCTGCCGACGCCGCACTTGAATACATGGGCCTGCAACCGGGTCGTCCGCTTGACGGCACGCCCGTCGATCAGGTGTTCATCGGCTCTTGCACCAACGGGCGGATCGAGGATCTGCGCGCCGCCGCCGCCGTTTTGGCCGGTCACCGGGCCAAGGTGCCGGGGCTGGTCTCTCCCGGCTCGGCTCAGGTCAAGGCACAGGCCGAGCAAGAGGGGCTGGACGTTGTCTTCAAAAACGCCGGGCTGACCTGGGCGTCCTCGGGCTGTTCCATGTGCGTCGGGATGAACGGAGATCAAGTTGCTGCAGGCAAGCGCTGCGCCAGTTCCACCAACCGCAACTTCCGTGGACGCCAGGGCCCGGGCGCGCGCACCCATCTGATGTCGCCCGCGATGGTTGCGGCGGCGGCGCTGACGGGAACGATAACAGATGTGCGCCGGTTTCTGGGTGAAAGAGCGGCGTGATGGCGGGATGGACACGACATAAGGGACGCGCGGTGTTCTTGGGGCTGGATAACATCGATACGGATCAGTTGATCCCCGCGCGGTTCATGTCGACACCCCGCGCCCAGGGGTATGGGCAATTCTTACTGCATGATCTGCGGAACGACGCGGATGGTGCGCCCGACCCCGATTTTCCGCTCAACCGGCGCCCGGACGCGTCCGTGTTGGTGTCAGGTCGCAATTTCGGCACTGGCTCGTCGCGCGAAGCGGCGGTCTATGCGCTCGTCGATGCGGGTTTCCGCGCCGTGATCGCGCCAAGCTTCGGCGATATCTTCGCCGCCAATGCAGTCAACAACGGCCTGTTACCGGCGCAGGTGACTGATGAAGCACAGGCGGAACTGGCTGCAACACTGGGGACCGGCACGGCCGATATAAGTCTGGACCTCGAAACCCGCACCGTTGCAGTCGGCAATCTGACCGTCGCCTTCGACCTGGACGAAAGTTGGCGCACCAAGCTGGTCAACGGCTGGGACGACATCGACCTGACCAACCGGCACGTCGACGAAATTTCGGCTTTCGCTGCCAACCGAGCAAAATCCGAGCCTTGGGCCTTTCCCTTGACATCGGAATGAACTGTGCCCGGAGTGGGCGCTATACCTGAGCATCCGGGTGGGTGCCGCAACAAAATCGGGGCAAAGGCAAAAGCCGCCCCGCAACGTGGAGGAAAACTTATGAGACAGTACACACTTGGCGGCATCCTTGCCGCCGCGCTCGCAATCGGAGGCGCGGCCAAGGCCGAGGAGACGATTTCGGCCGTGCACGCATTCCCCGAAACCCTGATCTACACCAAAAGCTTTCTGAGTTTCGTCGACAAGGTGAATGCGGCTGGCGAGGGTGTGATCCAGATCGAAGTGCGCGGCGGCCCGGAAGCCATCGGTATGTTTCAGCAGCCCGACGCGGTGCGCGACGGTATCGTCGATATGGTTTACACACCGGGGTCATTCTACGCCGCGGCGCTACCCGAGAAAGACGCGCTTGTGGCGTCCAACCTAACGGCGGTCGAAACGCGCCAGAATGGCGGGATCGAATTGATCGACCAGATCCACCAGGAAAAGATGGGGTTGAAGTACCTCGGCTGGATGGATTCGGGCGTCTGCTACAATCTCTGGACCCGCAACGAGCCGACCTTCGACGCCGATGGCAACCTCGAGGTTGAGGGACTGAAGCTTCGCGGCAATGCCGTCTACAATGCGTTCTTCACGAACTACCTTGGCGCGCAGGTGATCGACCTTCCCACGGGCGAGGTCTATTCGGCCTTGCAGCGCGGCGTGGTCGATGCCACCGGCTGGACCCAGATCGGGCTCATCGATTTGAAGTGGAACGAATTCCTGAATTACCGGATCGAGCCTTGCTTCTTCTCGACCGACCTCGGCGTGATCGTGAACTTGGAAAAGTGGAATTCGCTCAGCGACGAAGCCAAGACAATCCTGCAGGACGTGGCGACCCAGCACGAAAAGGACTCGGTCGAGGCGTTGAAAGCCAAGAAGGACGCCGATTTCGCAGCACTTGATGCGGCTGGTATGACGGCCATTCAGCTGGAAGGCGAAGCCAGGGCCAACTACCTCGCAGCCGCGCGCGAGAAGACCTGGGAGCGGATGCGCGAAGTTATGGAAGGCCAGCCCGGTGGTCTTGGCAACTATGACAAGCTGATTGAGCTGTTCTACGACCTCGAAGCTGCGAAGTAAGGTGGCTCTGTTCCGGACCTGATCCGGGCCTCAACCCGAGCCGCCGCCGCGCGGTGGCTCGGGTGCAGCGTCGAAGGAACAGCACGAGTGCGAACACTCTCGCGGGCATACACAGCACTTCTTTACGCGATGGCCTTCGTGGCTGGTGCGACGCTGGTTTGGCTTATGGTGTCGGTGATCCTGTCGGTCGCGATGCGCAACGCTGGTGTGCAGCCTTTTGCCTGGCTGTTCACTTCCGCCGAATACGGGCTGCTCTACATGACCATGCTCGGCGCACCCTGGCTTGTTCGCGAAAAAGGACACGTCCACATCGAACTGGTCACCGCCGCCTTGCCTGATGGCGTGCGCGCGGTGGTCAGCCGCGCAGTGGCTATGGCCTGTGTTGTCGTCTCGGCCATCCTTGCCTGGAAGGGTGCCGACCTGATGCTCACCAATATCGAACGTGCCGATTACGATGTCCGCGCCTACTACTATCCGCGCTGGCTGTTGACGGTCACCTTTCCACTTTCCTTCGGGATGATGGCGATCGAATTCTCACGCTTCGTCTTCGGTGAGGAACTGATGCACAGCGGCGAAGCGGGGATACACGAATAATGGAGTGGTACGAGGCGCTGGCGCTCTTGCTGGGGGCCATCGTATTCCTGATGGCAGTCGGCATGCCCGTGGCATTGGCGTTTCTGGCGGCCAATATCATCGGGGCCTGGGTGTTTATGGGCGGCGAACGCGGGGTTTCGACCCTTTTGAACAACGGCTGGGGTGCGTTGACAAAGTACGCGCTGATGCCGATCCCGCTGTTTCTCTTGATGGGCGAGATATTCTTCCACACCGGCCTTGGCGGGCGCATGTTCAATGCCATCGACAAGCTTCTGGGCCGCCTGCCGGGACGGCTGAGCTATGTCACAGTGCTGGGCGGCACTGCCTTTTCGACGCTGTCCGGCTCTTCCATGGGCTCAACCGCGCTCCTCGGCTCGTTGATGGTGCCCGAGATGCAAAGACGCGGCTACAAATCCCACATGAGCATCGGTCCGATCCTTGGCACCGGTGGCCTCGCCATCATCATACCGCCTTCGGCGCTTGCAGTGCTTCTGGCCACCTTGGCGCAGATCGATGTCGCCGGGCTGTTGATTGCCGGCATCATCCCAGGGCTGATCCTCGCTTGTTTCTACATCGCCACAATCTGGCTTCAGACCAAGCGCGATCCCTCGGCCGCCCCTGCCTACGACGTTCCGCCCATGTCGTTCGCCAGAAAGACCGGCCTGTTCCTGACCGAGGTCGTGCCCATGGTCGGCGTGATGGTGGTGATCATCGTCATGATGATCCGCGGCATCGTCACCCCGTCCGAGGCGGCGGCTTTTGGCGCGTTGGGCGTGATGATCCTGGCCGCGGTCTTCCGGTGCCTGACAATGGAAGCAATGCGCAAATCCATCACCGGCGCGCTTCGCGTGACGCTGATGGCCTATCTGATCGTCTTCGGTTCGGCCACATTCAGCCAGCTTCTTGCATTCTCCGGCGCATCGCGCGGGCTGGTGAATTGGGCGATCTCGTTCGAACTGGCACCTCTGGCAATGCTCTTGGTCATGTTCGCGGTGCTGCTCTTGCTGGGCATGTTCATGGAACAGATCTCGATCATGCTTCTCACCGTGCCGATCTTCTTCCCACTGGCACAGACGCTGGGCTTCGACCTGATCTGGTTCGGGCTGATCATGTTGCTGGCGCTCGAGATCAGCTTCACCACGCCGCCCTTCGGGCTATTGCTGTTCGTGATGAAAGGCGTCGCACCACCGGGTACGACGATGCGCGAGATTTACACCTCTGCCTTTCCGTTCATTTTCTGTTCGCTCCTGCTTGTGGCACTGCTCATCGGATTTCCGCAATTGGCGCTTTGGCTTCCGTCGCAGTAGTAGGAAGGCACCTGGCTCGTCGTTTTGCTGTCGTTCCATTGCTGCGCGCAGCATTTCACCAACCCAGTTCGTTCCAGCAGATGGTGCGACATTCAAAAAGACACGTGCCTTGGCCGTTGGTGCGGTTCAGCGCAAAGCTGCCCTTCCTCATGCCATCAACCTGCTGCGGTGCGGCCCTGCAAAAAGAACACTCACTGGACACGCAAAAAGAATGTGAAAACGAACTTAAAAAAAGTGAGCGAGACGATGCCACCATTCGCATGACAGTGACTCTCGGCTGGTCGACGTCCATTGCCGTCGTTGAGACCGTTCGCTAGCTACGACAGGAAGTTTGGCCCAGATGTCTCGCGAATGGCCTATTCTTGGCCCAACTCTTTTCGGGCTTCATTATTTCCCTGATCAGCTGCCTTGCGAAGCTATTTGAGATAGAATTTCGGCGATGCCTCAACACCTATGCCATCCCTGTAAACACCTGCGATTTCCAGTGTTGCCTCTGAATTTCCGCTTTCAGACGCGCGGCCCATTTGATAAATTGCGCGCTTGCGCTCAATTCCTGACACGGCCCCCAACGCCGCAATTCTGCAGACAGGAACAGCCGCGCCGGGATCGAGCTCGTCCCATTCCATTGCTGGTCCCTCGGCGGCAGCATAGGCATCCCAAGGGTGTCCTGCCAGTCGATCGCACTAGGACAACGCCTGCATTGCCTCCCAGAGCTCGACACTAGCCTTTCGAGCACGC
>JASJDQ010000142.1 GCA_030065075.1 Paracoccaceae bacterium
GGGTCGATGTTCTGCCGGTCGCGCATCCATTTCGCGAAGACCTCGAAATGGGCGTGAATGCGTTCGCGCGCCTCTTCCCGCATGATCTCGCCCACGCCGATCCAGTGATTGAACTCCTCGGGCGGAATGACCGCCAGGATCTGCACCCCAGCCCCCATCCGCGCCGCGCGCATCGCCGCAAAACGCATCGCGTTCAGGCATTCGCGGCTGTCATCCAGAATGACAAGAAACTTGTGCATGGGCAGTCCCTTCCTCGGCAAATGATGCCGCTCAGCCGATCCGCTGTCCAGCGCCCGTTGCTTCGGCTTGCTTCAAGGCGAGGGCCGCAGCGGCATAGTCCCCAAGCGCAATGCCCCGGAACGCAAAAGCCCGCGGACGGCTCAGATCTGTCGCGACGCGGCCTTCCAAAAGGTCCAGCAGATCGCCCGCGATCTGATCCCGCGGCAGCATCGGTTTCTCGGCCGTGGTTTCCTGTTCCATATCGTCGACGATGACGGTGCCCATGGCGCTCAAAGGGTGCCAGGGAATACAAAGATCGGTGATCGCGGCAAACGCATTGGGCTTCAGCCACTCGGCCTTCAGAAACGGGTCGATGGCATAGTCCAGCGTCACGGAGCTCACCACGATATCCGCCGCGCGCAGAGTATCTTCCGCATTTTCAGCGCGATGAAATTCCAACCCAAGCTCTTTGGCATAGGCCGCCAGTTTCTCGACATTCGCCGCGCCACGACCGAAGGCGACAACCTCTTTCAAGGGAAACAGCTCCCGGAACGCCCTCAAATGGCTCCGCGCCTGCACCCCGCATCCCACAAAAGCCACAACCTCTGAAGCAGGGTCTGCCAACCGCCGCGCCGCCACTGCTGAAAGCGCCGCCGTTCGATGCGCCGTGATCCAATTTGCCCCCATTACCGCGCGCAACAACCCCGTCTCGGCGTCCAGCACCATGATCGCCCCAGTGATCGCCGGAAGACCGCGCGCCGGGTTATCGGGCGAGACCGTGACTTGCTTGACGACGGTGAACTCGCCCACCGCGAGCGTCGACATCATGTAGAGGCCGTCCCCCGGCAAAAGCGCTGACTTGGGCGTCACATGCAGCCGCCCGCCCGCCTTGTCCTTCAAGGCGCCCTCGATGGCATCGACCAGCCGGGACGGCGCGATGTCCATCGCTTCCAACGCCTCGTCGGGCAGATAGAGCACCATCAGCCGCGCTCGCTCATCGCCCAATCCCAATACATCTCGCGAACCCGCCGGGTAACAGGACCCACCTGATAATGCGTCCCATCGAACTCGGTCACCGGTGTGACCTTGTTCATATTGCCCGACAAAAAGACTTCGTCCGCATCGCGGAAATCGTCGAAACTCAAAACGGTTTCGACCACTGGCGTCCCATCAGCCGCAAGGTTCTTGATGTGCCGCGCCCGCGTGATCCCGGCCAGGAACGTACCGTTGGGAATGGGTGTGAAGACCTCTCCGTCCTTCACCATGAACACATTCGCAGTCGCACTTTCGGCCACGTTGCCCATGGCATCTGCGACCAGCGCGTTCTGATACCCCTTGGCGCGGACCTCTGCCAGCATCCGCGCATTGTTCGGATAAAGGCACCCCGCCTTCGCATTCACCACCGCATCTTCCAAAACAGGCCGCCGGAACCGCGTGGTCGTCGTCTTGACCGACACTTCCGCAGGCGCCATCTCGCGCTCTTCCAGACAGATCGCGAAGCCCACATTGCCGTCCGGCACAATCGCCGTCGCGTCCCCGTCAATGCCCCAGTACATTGGGCGCAGATAAACCGCGTCGTCCCATTGGAAGTTGCGAATTCCGTCCCAGATGATCTCGACCATCTCTTCGGCCGTCACGTTGGGTTCCAGCATCAACGCCTTGGCAGAGGCATTGACCCGCTCGCAATGCGCCAACACATCGGGGGCCACGCCATCGAAATACCGCGCGCCGTCGAACACGCCCGAACCCAACCACGCGCCATGATCGGCGGCGCTCATCACGGGCACATCGCCGTCATGCCACGTGCCATTGAAATACGTTCTTACTTTGCTGCCGAATGCCATGGGTGGTCCTCCCCGGAACGCGAGCCTAGGCGGCGGAACGGCGGGCGTAAAGGGTCAGGCTTCGGCGACCAATGCGTCCATGTCCAAAGGGGCGTTGATCATTGCCAGATTGCCGTCTGTGTCGCGCGGCCAATCCTCACTCGGGCGATCCCAGTAAAGCTCGATGCCGTTGCCGTCCGGGTCATCGAAATAGACCGCCTGGCTCACGCCATGATCCGCCGCGCCATAGATATGTACCCCTTTCGTCCGCACATTTGCGACTGCCGCGCCCAGGGCTTTCCGATCAGGGTAAAGGAAAGCCGCATGATATAGCCCTGTAGTGCCTTCGGGCGGCTTCCGACCCGCCTTGCTTTGCCAGGTGTTAAGTCCCAGATGGTGATGATATCCGCCCGCGCTCAGGAACGCCGCCTGATCGCCGTAGCGCTGAGTCATATCCAGTCCCAGTACATCCCGATACCAGGCAATCGACGCGTCCAGATCGGACACCTTCAGATGAACATGCCCGACGCGCATCTCGGGCGAAGCCTTGTAGTTCATAGCACTCACTCCATTGCTTCACACCGACATAAGGCGCGTGCAATAATATCAGAATTCCCGACTTTCGCACCGATATTGCGCAAAAATGAAGAATCCCTCGGCGTGGGTGGACGCCGAGGGAAAGACGCCGCGTGGACGGGCGGCGCCAAAGGCAGAGTGGCCAGCCTGGTCTGAATGCTTTGGCAGCAGAGACCCGGTGGGACGAGGTTTGGCTGGCCTCCTGAACGGGTCGGGGAACCCGTGACCAGACCGTAGATGATGATTGAAACGATTCCGTGACGTTCAGAACGCGCGCCGGATCCCGAAAGCGATGGCATTCGATCCGGTCGCGGGCTCCAACAAGCCAAACGCATCGGATCGGTGATGCAAACGGATCATCCACGTCGTGTCTGCGCGGCCAGTGCTGAACTCAAGCTCCGCCATCCAATAGACAAGGTTGTGCCGCGATGCGCCTTGGCGTTCGATTTCCACCTGCGCCAACTCCGATGCGTGCGACACGCCAAGGCCGAACGCCAGGCTCTCCAGACGCGCAGGTATCGGGTTGCGCGGATGGTACCGCAGAACGGCCGGCAGATTGAACTCCAAGTGATCCTGTCGTCCGAAGTGCTGAACAGCCTGCGCCTCGAACCCGATGGTCCATCGCGGATCGCCAAGCCGCCATTCACGGCCAAACGCGACACCAACGAACCGGGAATCCACGAATTCGACCTCCCAGGGCTGCACCGCATACTGCCAGTCGTTGTCAGTCAAAACGCCGCCAAAAACAGTGACGCTCCACCCCTCATCACCTTCGGCCAAAGAGGCTGTTGCGATCAGACACAAAGGGATCACAAGCCACGTAATGACCGCATTTCTGATGCTTGCCAGCGACACGGTTTCCTCCACCCGTCACGGCAGAGTGCGCCGAACCCCGCAGTCCTGAATTGATTATTGTCAGAACCAGCCCTCTCAATAATGCGGCGGCGTTTCGTCGCCAAGGATGACGCCCCCGCCGCCTTCGGCTTCCCTTGCCGCTTCGCGCTCCATCAAAAGCGAGACGCGTTTGCTGAGGCGGTCGATCTCCATGGCTTGCCGCACGACGACCTCGTTCAACTCCTCCACCAGGCGTTCCAGATGCGCCAGTCGCTCTTCGATTTCCGTGCTCATCTTGCTCCCCTTGCCCACGCGGGATAAAGCCTGCCGCGCAACCAATGCGACAGGTATGCCCGATGGCAAAGACCAAGAAAACCCCACGCCCTAAGGCGGAAACGCCCAAAGGCTTCCGCGACTACTTCGGTGCCGAAGTCGACCAGCGCAAGAATATGCTGGATCGGATCGCGCAGGTTTATCGCCATTACGGGTTCGACGCGCTCGAGTCCTCGGCCGTCGAGACGGTCGAGGCGCTGGGCAAATTCCTTCCGGATGTCGACCGCCCGAACGACGGCGTCTTCGCCTGGCAAGAAGACAATGACTGGCTGGCGCTCCGCTATGACCTGACCGCCCCCTTGGCCCGCGTCTATGCCCAACACCGGAACGACCTGCCCACGCCCTATCGCCGCTACGCGATGGGCCCCGTCTGGCGAAACGAAAAGCCAGGCCCGGGCCGCTTCCGCCAGTTCTACCAATGCGATGCGGACACCGTCGGCACGGCCTCCGTCGCCGCCGACGCCGAGATCTGCATGATGCTCGCAGACGCCCTTGAAGCCGTCGGCATCGAGCGCGGCGACTACGTAATCCGTATCAACAACCGCAAGGTGCTGAACGGGGTGCTGGAGGTCGCGGGGCTAGCCGAAGACGACGAACACACCCGAGGCATCGTCCTCCGCGCCATCGACAAGCTCGACCGGCTGGGAACGCAGGGTGTGCGCGCGCTCTTGGGTGAAGGACGCAAGGATGAGAGTGGAGATTTCACGAAGGGTGCAAAGCTGGAAGACCGCCACGCCGATCTCATCATGCGCTTTGTTCAAGCCGCAGAGCTGGACTTCGAAGCGCGCTGGAAGGAACTTCGAAACCTCGTCGATGGCTCCGACATCGGCGAAGAAGGTGTGACCGAGCTCAGGCATATCATCGATCTCGTGCGCGAGCAGGACTACGACGAGGGACGGATTGTAATGGACCCTTCTGTCGTCCGCGGCCTCGGCTACTACACCGGCCCAGTCTTCGAAGCCGAACTCACTTTCGAAATCCAGGACGAAAAGGGTCGCCCTCGCCAGTTCGGCTCCGTGGCGGGCGGTGGCCGTTACGACGACCTCGTCAAGCGCTTCACCGGCCAGGCCGTCCCGGCAACCGGTATCTCAATCGGCGTCGACCGCCTCCTCGCCGCGCTCGACGCCAAGGGTCGCCTCGCTGCCGACGCGCAAGGCCCGGTCGTTGTCACTGTCATGGACCGCGATCGCATGGCCGACTACCAGGCGATGGCCAAAACGCTCCGCGACGCGGGCATCCGGGCCGAGGTCTATCTGGGCAACCCCAAGAACTTCGGAAACCAGCTCAAATACGCCGACAAGCGGCAAAGCCCCGTCGCCATCATCCAAGGCTCGGACGAGGCGACACGCGGCGTCGTCCAGATCAAGGACTTGGTCCTTGGAGCAGAAATCGCCGAAACCGCCAGCGTTGAAGAGTGGAATGAACAAAAGCAGCAGTTCGAATGCCCGCTGGAAGACATGGTCATGCGGGTTCAGGAAATCCTGAACCGGTGACTTCCAAATCCGCCATCCGGGCCGACGCCGAGCGCCTTCGAAGCCGCTTTGAAGCCCGCGGCGCGACACTTTTCGAGACCAGCGTGCTACAACCTGCCGGCGCGCTTCTGAACCTTTACGGCGAAGACATCCGCGCCCGCGCTTTCGTCACCCACGATCCGCTCCGGGGCGAGATGATGCTGCGCCCCGACTTCACGCTGCCGCTCGTCCAAAGCCATCTGGCAAGCGGCGGCCAGTCCGCGCGCTACACCTATGCCGGTGAGGTGTTCCGCCGTCAGGAAGACGACGACACCCGCCCCCGCGAGTACATTCAGGTGGGGTTCGAGATCTTCGGTGGCGGCATAGAAGCAGACGCGGAAGTCTTCACTGCCATGGCCGAGGCGCTTGACGGTGCGCCCGCCCGCGCGACCATCGGCGACTTTGGCGTGCTGACCTCTGCCATCCAAAACCTCAACACACCCCAGCGCCGGAAGCACGCTCTGCTGCGCCACATCTGGCGCCCCAGACGGTTCGATGCTCTGCTCGACCGTTTCTCGCGTCCGGCACCTCCACCGCCGCCCATGCCCGATGAAAACATCGTGCACGTTGGCCGCCGCTTGCGCGAAGACATCGCCGCCCGCATCGCTCTTCTGGCGGAAGAAGCCGAGACTCCCCCGATCCCGTTCGACGATCTGAAAAAGCTCCGCGCGCTCGAAGCCATCGACGACACCGCGCCCAAGGCCGTCGACGCCTTGCGCCAACTCGGTGAAATTGGCTCTGCCGACCGCCTCGCCGCAACGTTGGAGGCCATCGCCGGACACGGGATCGACCCTGGGGGTCTCCGGTTCCAAACCAGTTTCGGCCTCACCTCGCTCGAATACTACTCGGGCTTCGTCTTCGGCTTCAAAGCAGACGGTTTCGCCCCGGTCGCGACGGGCGGACGCTATGACTTGTTGACCGCCGCGCTCAACAACGGCGTGCCGGTACCCGCCGTTGGCGGCGTTATCCGCCCCGAGGTCCGCCTGGCAATGAAAGGGGCGGCGGCATGACCATCAAGCTCGGCATCCCCTCCAAAGGCCGCCTGATGCAGGACACGCTCGACTGGTTCGGCGCGCGCGGCATAAGCATCGAACGCACCGGCACCGATCGCGAATATGCGGGCCGCGTCCAGGGCATCGATGGCGTCGAACTGGTCCTCCTGTCAGCCGGTGAAATCCCCTACGAACTCGCCGCGGGGCGGATTGCGCTGGGCGTGACCGGCACGGACGTAGTCCGCGAAAAGATCGCGGGGTGGGACCAGAAGATGACGGAACTGACGCCTATGGGCTTCGGCCAGGCTGACTTGGTGCTCGCCGTCCCAAAGACCTGGACCGACGTCTCGGACCTCACCGACCTCGATGCGGTGGCCGAGGCGTTCTGGAAAACCCACGGCCTTCGCCTTCGGATCGCGACGAAATACCACCGTCTGGTCCGCGCGTACCTTCGGGATGCAGGCGTCGCGGGCTACCAGCTTGTGGACAGCCAGGGTGCAACCGAAGGCACCGTCGCTAACGGCACAGCCGAGGCGATCGCCGACATCACGTCGACCGGTGCGACGCTCGAAGCCAATCACCTCAAGATCATCGGTGAAGTGATCCACGCCAGTCAGGCAACTCTCTTCCGCTCTGATACCGCTGCGCTGGACCGCGCCGATCAAACCCTCCTCAAGGCTTTTCTGGATCGGCTAAAAATCGACTAAAATTTTCCTTCGCCCGTTCCGAAATATCCCGGGGTGAGGCCGCAGGCCGAGGGGCAGGGCCCCTACCTGATCCCAACCTCCGAAAGCGCCATGACCAGTTTCGGCGGCAGGTCGTCATTGGCGGAATCCTTGCCCAGATCGCGCGGCGCGTCCTTTCCCTCCAGATACCGCCAGCCCTGAAACGGACGTTTCGGCATGGCCTCGACCCGGTGTAATTCCGGGTCCAGCACGATTGCACAACGCCGGATCCCGTCGCCGCCAATCACCTCGTCCAGCCGGAGGATGCGCTGTCGGCAGAGCACGACCCCTTTGATGACCCAATAGATCGAGCCGTTTTTCAGCAAATCGCTCTCGCGCTTCGGCCACATGCGCGTGACATGACGAGGCAGCCCGTCGGGGCCTTTGGCGGCTTTGCTGGCTTGCCAGCGCGCCAGGCTCTTCATGTCCTCGCTGCCGACGGAAAGCTTGATCAGATGTAGCGAATTATCCACAGAATCTCCCACAGGCTGTAGCCGATATGGTAGTGCATTGCCCCAACTGTGCAACTTGTTGTATCTTGATGCCCTACTTCCAGGGAATCGACATGTCACGCTTCGCAGCACCGATCGCTGAACAGATCTGGGATATGAAGTACCGCCTCAAGCAGGCGGACGGCACCCCTGTGGACGGCTCGGTCGAAGACACCTGGCGCCGCATCGCGCGGTCGCTCGCGTCGGTCGAACAAGACCCTGCCGCCTGGGAAGACAGGTTCTACACTGCGCTGGAAGACTTCAAATACCTCCCCGCAGGCCGCATCGTGGCAGGAGCGGGCACCGACCGCTCGGTGACACTCTTCAACTGCTTCGTCATGGGTACCATCCCCGACAGCATGGCTGGCATCTTCGACATGCTGAAGGAAGCCGCGCTGACCATGCAGCAGGGCGGCGGTGTCGGCTTCGATTTCTCGACAATCCGCCCCAAGGGTGCAGACGTCAAAGGTGTGGCAGCCGACGCATCCGGCCCGCTCAGCTTCATGGACGTCTGGGACGCCATGTGCCGCACGATCATGTCCGCCGGCAGCCGCCGCGGCGCCATGATGGCGACGCTTCGCTGCGATCACCCGGATATCGAAGACTTCATCACCGCAAAATCCGATCCTGCCAGGCTCAGGAACTTCAACGTCAGCGTGCTGGTGACCGATGCCTTCATGGAAGCGGTCAAGGCCGATGGCCCGTGGGAGCTGGTCTTTGACGACAAGGTCTACAAGACCGTTCAAGCGCGGGATCTTTGGAACCGCATCATGCGGTCGACCTATGACTATGCCGAACCAGGTGTGATCTTCATCGACCGGATTAACGCGATGAATAATCTTGCCTATTGCGAGACCATCGCCGCCACAAACCCTTGCGGCGAGCAACCTTTGCCGCCCTATGGGGCCTGTCTTCTGGGCTCGATCAACCTCGCCCGGCTCGTGACCTCGCCGTTCGATGAGGACGCGCAAGTCGACGAAGACGCGCTGATCGACCACGTCACGACCGCCATCCGCATGATGGACAACGTTGTCGACGCCTCTCGCTTCCCGCTTGAAGCACAGGCACAGGAAGCGCAGGCCAAACGCCGTATCGGCCTTGGCGTCACCGGACTGGCGGACGCGCTTGCCATGGTCGGTGTCCGCTACGGCTCAGACGAGGCGGTGGAACTGACCCAGACATGGTTCAAGGCCATCGCCCGCGCCGCCTATCTGGCCTCGGTCGACATCGCAAAGGAAAAGGGACCGTTCCTGCTCTTCGACGCAGACGCCTATCTGGCAAGCGGCGCGATGCAGGCGATGGACGACGACGTGCGCGAGGCCATCCGCGAACACGGTATCCGGAACGCGCTTCTGACCTCGATCGCGCCCACGGGCACAATCAGTCTTTATGCGGGCAACGTCAGTTCAGGCATCGAACCGATCTTCGCCAATTCCTATACGCGCAAAGTCCTGCAAAGGGATGGGTCCAGAACGGAAGAAGAAGTGGTCGATTACGCCGTCCAGCAATGGCGCGATTTGAAAGGCGACGAACCGCTGCCCGACTATTTCGTCAACGCGCAAAAGCTGACGCCGCAGGATCACGTGCGGATGCAGGCGGCGGCTCAGGAATGGGTCGATAGCTCGATCTCGAAGACGATCAACGTGCCCGAAGACATCAGCTTCGAGGCCTTCAAGGACGTTTACACCCAAGCCTATGAAACCGGCTGCAAGGGCTGCACCACATATCGCCCCAACGCCGTGACGGGCTCTGTCCTGGCAGTGAGTGAAGCAGAGGCAAAGCCGCCGGCTGCAACCACCGGCGAAGTCGTCTACATCGCCGAGCCCCTCGACCGTCCACAGTCGCTGGAAGGCCATACCTACAAACTCAAATGGCCCGAAAGCCAGCACGCGCTCTATATCACGATCAACGACATCATGGTGGCCGGGCGGCGCCAGCCGTTCGAGGTGTTCATCAACTCCAAGAACATGGAGCACTTCGCCTGGACCGTGGCACTCACGCGCATGATCTCGGCCGTCTTCCGCCGGGGCGGCGATGTTTCCTTCGTCGTGGAAGAACTCAAGGCCGTCTTCGACCCGCGCGGCGGGGCTTGGATGAACGGCAAGTATGTGCCCTCGATCCTTGCGGCCATAGGTGGTGTGATCGAGCGCCACCTGATCGCCATCGGCTTTATCGAAGGCGAGGGCATGGGCCTTAAGTCCGATCCCCAGGCCGAGGTCGTCAACCTTGCTGGAATGCCCGGTCCGGCCTGCCCCAATTGCGGTCAATTTGGCATGCGGATGATCGAAGGCTGCTTGACCTGCCCCAACTGTGGACATTCGAAGTGCAGCTAGGCTGACAGAAAGCCCTTCAAAGCAGCCGTTAAGGCGTCCCAATCGGTGAACTCGTAGTCACCCTTCGTTGGGTCGAAGTCGTGATCGCGCAGCACGACGTGCTGCAACACTTGCTTGGCATAGTAGTCGTAGGTCGCCTGCCGTACCGCGCCTGCGACCAGCAACTCGGCGATGGGCTCCAGCCCAGTGCGCATTTTCATCTCGACCAGATAATCCTGCGCTTCTTCCATGCCCGCCGGGAAAGCCGCGTTCAGACTGACGGACAGCATCATCGTATCGCGCTCCGCCAAGTCATCTTGATAGCCCGAGACGAAAGCCTCGAAATCGCGGGGATGACGCCGTTCGTGGACCGAAGCCGCCAGTACGACCTTGTCGAAGTCCTTGACGGATGCGGTTACGGGATCTGTGGCCGTGTCGAAGATCTCGACCGTGTGGTCCTCAGACCGGCAGTGATCGGCAACAAACTCTGCGATCTTCTTCGTTTGGCCTTCAACCGTGCCGTAAATCACAAGAACATTCATGGCCGCCTCCCTCTGCGTCCAGGTATATCGAGCCTAGCACGCGGGTCCTTCGGGAAACTTGCTCCAGATCAAATCGTTGCAGGAAGGACTCATCTGGAACTGACGCAGAGTCACTCGCACATATTGGGACTTGCCCTGTGGATAAGTCGCGTTAACCTTCGTTAACAAAATAAGAACGACAACAAAAAAACCGAGGCAGGTTAGATGAATATGATGGCGAGCCCAAAGGGCACGTTCGTCATTTCCTGGGCGCAAACCGA
>JASJDQ010000143.1 GCA_030065075.1 Paracoccaceae bacterium
ACTGCGGAGATGTGAAATGCGCGTGCTCTTGGTTGAAGACGATCCGACGACCTCCCGCAGCATCGAACTGATGCTGACCCATGCGAACCTGAACGTATATGCAACCGATTTGGGCGAGGAAGGCATCGATCTGGCCAAGCTTTACGATTACGACCTGATTCTTCTTGACCTCGACTTGCCGGACATGGACGGCCATGAAGTACTGCGTCAGTTGCGTCTTGCGCGTGTTGAGACCCCAATTCTGATCCTGACCGGATCCGACGACACGGAAAGCAAGATCAAGGGCTTCGGGTTTGGCGCCGATGACTACCTTACGAAACCGTTCCACCGCGAAGAACTGGTTGCGCGCATCCATGCGATCATCCGTCGCTCGAAAGGGCACGCCCAATCGGTCATCAAGACTGGCAAGGTCTCGGTCAATCTTGACGCGAAGACGGTCGATGTGGACGGCAAAACGGTCCACCTGACCGGTAAGGAATACCAGATGCTGGAGCTCCTTTCGCTACGGAAGGGCACAACACTCACGAAAGAAATGTTCCTGAACCACCTTTATGGCGGAATGGACGAACCGGAGTTGAAGATCATCGACGTCTTCATCTGCAAGCTTCGAAAGAAACTCTCGGTCGCAACGGACGGCGACAATTACATCGAAACGGTCTGGGGGCGGGGCTATGTCCTCCGGGACCCGGAACCGCTGACGATGACAGAAGAGCCGGTACGCGCGACAGCGTGACGACATGATCGGGCAGGGCTGAGCCGCAAGGGCACGCACAGGCACGCCCTTGCGGCTTTTTAGCATCCCGCAACGGCAAGTCTCTTCGACATTCACCACGACTTCACATCCGTCTCGGTCACGCTCTAACGTCTGCTTCCAGTTTGTGTTCGTCGCTACTGGACGGCACCATGATGCGCCCCTATCCATGGGCTGATCTCACTGGAGCATGTGGCATGGCAGATGACGTTCAGTCCTTGACCGAAGCGGAAGCGGCCGACGAACTGGCTCGATTGGCCAAGCTGCTGGCGGCGGCGAACAAGGCCTATCATGCCGACGACGCGCCCGAGATCTCTGATGCGGAGTATGACGAACTCAAGCGGCGAAACGCAGCCATCGAAGCGCGATTTCCTTCACTTAAGCGGGCGGATTCTCCTTCGGATCAGGTGGGTGCGGCCCCAGCTACCGGCTTTCAGAAGATCACCCATTCGGTGCCGATGCTTTCCTTGGCGAATGCCTTTTCGGACGAAGATGTGCGCGAATTCGATGCGTCCGTTCGGAAGTACCTGGGCCTCGCCAGCGATGCTGCGCTTGAGTTCACGGCAGAACCCAAGATCGACGGCCTGTCGCTGGCGCTCCGATACGAGCATGGCAAGTTGGTGAGTGCCGCAACACGCGGCGATGGCAACACCGGCGAAAACGTGACCGCTAACGCAAGAACGATTGCCGACATACCCACGCAGCTCACCGATGCGCCTGATCTGCTTGAGGTGCGGGGCGAAGTCTATATGTCCCACGCCGATTTCGAAGCGCTGAACGCGCGCCAAGCACAGGCAGGCGAGAAGACTTTTGCAAATCCGCGAAACGCCGCTGCGGGCTCGCTTCGCCAGTTGGATGCCAGCGTGACCGCCAAGCGTCCACTCCGGTACTTCGCCTATGCCTGGGGCAGCCTGTCCGCTCCCCTCGCAGACACCCAGAAAGGCGCCATCGACCGACTGGCAGCGCTCGGCTTTCAGATCAACCCGCTGACGGCCCTTTGCGATGGACCAGAGGCCATGATTGCCCACTACGCGTTGATCGAGGAACAGCGTGCAACGCTCGGCTACGACATCGACGGCGTGGTCTACAAGGTCGATGATCTGACCTTGCAGGGGCGGCTTGGCTTCCGGTCGACAACGCCGCGGTGGGCGATCGCGCACAAGTTCCCGGCGGAGCTTGCCTGGACCCGGCTGGAGGGCATCGACATACAAGTCGGACGCACCGGCGCCCTGTCGCCGGTCGCACGCTTGCAGCCGGTGACCGTGGGCGGTGTCGTCGTCTCGAACGCGACGCTTCATAACGAGGACTACATCGCAGGCCTTGGCGGCGACGGTCAGCCCATTCGCGGCGGCAAGGACATCCGCGTTGGCGACTGGGTGCAGGTCTATCGCGCGGGCGATGTGATCCCGAAGGTGGCCGATGTCGATTTGTCGAAGCGGCCCGAGGGCGCTGAGCCATTCGTATTCCCCGACCGCTGCCCTGAGTGCGACAGTCCGGCCATTCGAGAGGCCGGCGATGCCGTGCGGCGCTGCACGGGCGGTCTGATCTGTCCCGCGCAGGCGGTCGAGAAGCTGAAGCACTTCGTTTCGCGCGCCGCCTTCGATATCGAGGGCCTTGGCGCCAAACAAGCCGAGCAGTTTTTCGAAGACGGCTGGGTCAGGGAGCCGGCGGATATCTTCGAACTGGAAGCGCACTATGGCAGCGGCCTTCAACAGTTGAAGAACCGCGAGGGTTGGGGGGACAAATCGGCTGCCAACCTCTTTGCCGCCATCGCCGAAAAACGCCGCATTGACTTCAACCGTTTGCTTTTCGGTCTTGGCATTCGCCATCTGGGCGAGTCCGCCGCCAAGGATCTGGCCCGACACTTCCCCGACTGGTCCGCTCTGGCGTCCACCGTCGATCAGGCGACCACGGAACAGGCCCGCGATGATGCCGGCAGGGCCGCGCTGGATGTCAGCCCTGCGTGGAGCGAACTTCTGGCCATTGATGGCGTCGGTCGCACTCTGGTTTCGTCCCTAATTCAGGCGTTTTCGAACGAGGACGAGCGCGCCAGTTTCGAACGGCTGGTCGCCCTGCTGGACATTCAGCCCCTCGAAGCCGCCGCGACGGACAGCCCCGTTGCGGGCAAGACCGTGGTGTTCACCGGGACGCTCGAAAAGATGACCCGCGCCGAGGCGAAGGCGCGGGCCGAAGTACTTGGCGCCAAGGTGTCGGGCTCGGTTTCGGCCAAGACCGATCTGGTCGTGGCGGGCCCCGGCGCAGGCTCCAAAGCCAAGAAAGCCGCCGATCTTGGCATCGAGACGCTTGACGAAGACGGCTGGCTTGCCTTGATCGGAGAGGCATGAGCACACGGCCGGAAATCCTCTTTCCTCTCTTCGCCCCGCTGGAGACGCTGACGGGGGTCGGCCCCAAGATGGTCAAGTCCCTGGCCGGCCTGGACATCGAAAGTCCGCGTGACCTGATCTTCACCTTGCCCACCAGCGGGATCGATCGCAGGTTCCGATCCACGCTCAACGGTCTGCCGCTGCCCTCTACGGTCACAACCGAGGTCAGGGTCGAGCGGCACATCCCCGCGCGCGTAAAGGGGCGCCCGTATCGGGTCGAGGTCGAGGACGCGGAATTGCCCTTCAATCTCGTCTTTTTCCACGCCAGCCCGTCCTGGCTGCAACGCACGCTGCCCGTGGGCGAAAGCCGCATCGTGTCGGGCAAGGCCGAATTGTTCGACGGTCTGGCGCAGATGGTGCACCCGGATCACATCGTGCCTGTCGCGAAGGCGGGCGAAATTCCCGAGTTCGAGGCGGTCTATCCGCTCACGCAGGGCGTTACGCTCAAAAAAATGACCAAGGCGATCGAAGGGGCGCTGACCCGCGCGCCGGAGTTGCCGGAGTGGATCGATCCCGCCTTGAAGGAACGCGAAGGCTGGCCTGATTGGCAGGACGCCGTCATGGCCGCGCACAGGCCCAATACATCGGCCGATCTGTCGTCAACCGCACCGGCGCGGCGGCGGCTGGCCTATGACGAACTGCTGGCCCATCAGGTGATGCTGGCGCTGTTGCGGGCCGAACGACGGGCGCGCAGCGGTCGGGCCTCGGTTGGAACGGGCAAGCTGCAAGGTGCAGTACTGGCCGCCTTGCCGTTTCAACCGACCGGGGCCCAGGAACGGGCGTTTCGTGACATCGCCGACGATATGGCGCGTCCGGAGCGCATGAACCGGCTGTTGCAGGGCGATGTCGGCGCAGGCAAGACATTGGTTGCACTGATGGCTCTTCTGACAGCCGTGGAAGCCGGCGGGCAGGGTGTCTTGATGGCGCCCACCGAGATCCTCGCGCGGCAGCACCTGCAAGGGCTGCAACCGCTCGCGGAGGCGGCGGGCGTGGTGATCGAACTGCTTACGGGCCGCGACAAGGGGGCAGAGCGCGCGGCCAAGCTAATGGCCCTGAAGGACGGTGACATTCACATTCTGGTCGGCACCCATGCGGTGTTTGTGGAAGACGTCGTCTTCAAGGACCTGCGGCTGGCGGTGATCGACGAACAGCACCGCTTCGGGGTCGCGCAGCGGATGATGCTGGGCCAGAAGGGCGACCGGACGGACGTTCTGGTGATGACGGCGACGCCAATTCCGCGTTCGCTCAGTCTGGCGCAATACGGGGATATGGAGGTCTCGATCCTTGATGAAAAGCCGCCCGGGCGCACGCCAGTAACGACGGCCATGGTCGCCGCCGACAAGATGGACCAGGTGGTCGAACGCCTGCGCGCCGCCGTCGCGGAAGGTCGCCAAGCGTTCTGGGTCTGCCCCTTGGTCGATGAAAGCGAGGTCAGCGCCAAGACCGCAGCCGAGAGCCGGTTCAAAGCGCTACGCGCCGCCCTTGGCGAGGGCGTTGTGGGGCTGGTCCACGGCCAGATGCCGCCCAAGGACAAGGACGCGGCCATGGCGGCTTTTGTCGCGGGGGAAACCAAGGTTCTTGTGGCGACGACCGTGATCGAGGTGGGGGTCGACGTGCCCAACGCTTCGATCATGGTGATCGAGGGCGCGGAAGGGTTCGGATTGGCGCAGCTTCACCAGTTGCGCGGGCGCGTCGGGCGAGGCGCCAAGGTCTCGACCTGCCTCCTACTCTATTCCACGCCGCTCAGCGAAAGCGGGCGCAAGCGTCTCGACGTGATCCGGGACACCGAAGACGGGTTTCGCATCGCGGAAGAAGACCTGATCATGCGAGGCGCGGGAGACGTGCTGGGCACAGCGCAGTCCGGCCTGCCGCGTTTCCGCATCGCAGACCTGGAACGGCAGGCTTCGTTGATGGCGGTGGCGCAAGACGACGCGCGGGCCCTGATCGCCAGCGACCCTGACCTGCGGACGCCGCGGGGCGAGGCTATGCGCGTGCTGCTCTGGTTGATGGAGCAGGATCAGGCAATCCAAATGATTTCAGTGGGTTAGCATAAAAGTTCTATTTTGTTCGCAAATGTTCTTAAAAAGTTCTTTACAGAACGTTGCGAATTTGAGAACAATTAGCTAACAAATGCAGCCCGCCCGCTGCCTGATCCTCGCAAAGAAGGAGCCATTGAGATGCAGGACCTGAAAGATACTTTTTCGCGCAATGCCGCGACCTTGCCATACGACTTCGCCGGTGTTGCCGCCCTTGTCGTGATTATTTTCACGGGCCTGACGCTTCCCAACCTCTTCTGAACTGCCTGCGGTCTGGAAAGCCGGTCCTACGCATCGCCTGCCTGATGCTTCGATCTGTCCCTCGTGGTTCCCTGTCCCGGACCCACTGACCGGCGCCTTGCCAGATACGCCTACTGACCGCCGCCGTCCCACCCCGGACGTGCGGCGGTTTTTTATTTCGCCGAAGCTACGCCTCGTCGATCCACCGGGGAGGCTCTGCCTCCCTGGACCCCTCCGGAGTATTTACAGCAGGAAGAAGCGTATCTGGTTCAGGCCGCTTTGGCTTGCGCCTCGGCCATTGCCTCGGCAGTGGCCTCCAAGGCCAGCATGATGGACGCGTGCCGGTTCTTGAAGTCGCGTGCCGGTTCCAGAACCGAGAAATCGTCGAAGGGCGCGTCCGGTACTGGGCCATTCTGGGTCAGCATGGCGCGCAGTTGATCGCGCGCCTTCTCGATCTCGGGCAGGGTCCGTCCAACCGCAACCGCGCCCAGAACGGACGCCGAGGCCTGTCCAAGCGCGCAGGCTTTCACGTCTTGTCCGAATTCGGCGATGGCGCCGTCGCGGAGGACGACATCCACCGTCACCGCCGATCCGCACAGCGGCGAGCGCTTCTTGGCGGTCGCATCCGGCTGAGACAGCCGCTCGCTCAGCGGGATATCCGCCGCAAGTTCCAGTATGCGACCGGCATAGAGTTTCTTCAGATCGGTTTCGGCCATTACCTTTCCTTCTCCGCATGCTCCCCCTATCTAGGGCGCTCCGGCGTTTATGAAAGGATTGGCCGATGACCTTCGATCCTGCAAGTCTGAAGTTCAACGATCAGGGGCTTATCCCGGCCATTGCGCAGGATGAGACCGGTGATGTCCTGATGATGGCCTGGATGAACGCCGACGCCGTGGCGCGCACGTTGGAAACGGGCCGTGTCACCTATTGGTCGCGCTCACGGCAGGCGTTCTGGGTGAAGGGCGAGACCTCGGGCCATACGCAACGGCTGATCGAGATGCGCGTGGATTGCGATCGCGATTGCCTTTTGCTGATCGTCGCGCAAGAGGGGCCTGCGTGCCACACCAACCGCCGGAGTTGTTTCTATACCGCGGTGCGGGACGGTGCGGAAGTGGAGATCTTATCCCCACTTGTTGACTAAACAGGGGCGTTTTCTGGGGATAACTCAAAGACCGACCATGCGCCGGATGTCGGCCGGTGTTGCGCCATCGGCGCGATACTTTTGGATCGCACGTGCATCGTCGCGCTTTGCCAGGCGTTTGCCATCGTCGTCCCGGATCAGCTTGTGGTGGTGGTAGATGGGTGTCGGCAAACCCAGAAGGACCTGCAAGACGACATGGATTTTCGTGGCCTCGAAAAGGTCTTCGCCCCGGACAACATGGGTGATGCCTTGGGCGGCATCGTCCAAAACGACCGAGAGGTGATAGGACCCCAGATAGTCCTTGCGCGACAGGACGATATCGCCAATGCCCTGAAAGACCTCACGGGCAGTGAACCTGACAATCCCCTGCGCTGGTGTGCCGGTTTCGGTGAAACTGTACTCGGGTTTGGACAGCGCCGAGGACATATCGAGCCGAAGCGCGGTATTCTTCGGGAACTTCTTCAGTCGGTTCGTCTTTTCACGGCAGGTGCCCGGATAGACGAGCCCATCCGGTCCATGAACCGGCGTGCCATCCTGCGGCGCGCTCATCGCCGCTTCGATGTCACGGCGCGTGCAGGTGCAGGGATAAAGCAGGCTTTTTTCGTGCCAAAGGGTTTGCAAAGCATCGCGGTAAGCAACCGCGCGGTCGGACTGGCGCATCGCCGGCTCTTCCCACGAAAGGCCCAGCCAGTGCAGATCGTCGTAAATCATTTCTTCCCATTCGGCCCGCGCGCGCGTCTGGTCGATGTCCTCGATCCGAAGCAGGAAGTCTCCGTTCTCGGCCCGCGCCATGTCATGTGCCAGCATCGCGGAATAGGCGTGCCCAAGATGCAGGGGACCCGTGGGCGAGGGCGCGAACCGTGTGCGCAAGCTCACGTGCGTCGCAGGACGTAGACGGTCGAGGTCATCTCTTTGCCAGGAAGATGCGGGCCGTCCTGTTCGAAGGCGACCTCGAGGTCCGGCGCAAGGGCGAGGAAATCCAGCCGATCTGTGTAAGTCCGGTCCTTCATCGTCGCTTCATTGAAGGAAAACGCCAGAAGGCCACCGGGCGCGAGGCAACCCGCCAGCATGTCCAGAGTCTCGGGCGGGGCCGCACCCAGGCTGACCACCCCGCAGGCGGCCAGAATGGCATAGTCGCCCGCCTTGATGTGGCCCATCGAGCCGGGTTGGCCCAACCAGACCTGGCGATAGACGTCTCGTGCTTCGGCCTTTTCAAGCATCTCGGGCGAGATATCGGTGCCGTCGATCACGTCGAAGCCAACCGCTTTCAGCGCCATGCCGCAAAGCCCGGTGCCGCAGCCGAAATCGAGCACCGGCTTTTCGACATTCGCCCCTGATTGACGCAGCGCCATGGCGATGCGGCCCGGGGTGGCGTATCCCCAGTCCTTCATATCCTCGTCATAGGACGCGCCCCATTTGGCATAGATTTCTTGTGTCTCTTCGACACTTCGAGGCGTCCAAAGCTCTGGCGTGATCTTCTCGGTCATGGGCTTCGACACTAACGGGAATAGTCCAGCGTGCAACGCCTACTCGGCGGCGGCCCGGTGATCGGCGCCAAGCCAATCCAGCCAATCTGCCTTGGCGCGATCGGTATAAGCCTTGTAGCGGTCGCGACGCCCGCGCCGTCCGCCTTTGGCATCGACAGGCGGGAAGAGTCCAAAGTTCACGTTCATCGGCTGAAAGGTCTTCGCGTCGGCCCCGCCGGTGATGTGCGTCACCAAGGCGCCAATTGCCGTTGTTTCGGGCACCGGGGGCAGGGACGCCCCCGTGATCTCGGCGACGGCCAGACGGGCCGCCAAAAGCCCCATCGCGGCGCTTTCGACGTAGCCTTCGACACCGGTGATCTGCCCGGCAAAGCGGATGTTCGGGCGCGATTTCAGGCGCATCTGGTCGTCGAGCAGCGCCGGGCTGTTGAGGAACGTATTCCGGTGGATGCCGCCGAGGCGCGCAAATCTTGCCGCGTCCAGCCCGGGGATCATGCGAAACACGGCCTTCTGTGCGCCGTATGTCATCTTGGTCTGAAAGCCCACGATGTTCAGAAGCGTGCCTAGTTTGTTGTCTCGCCGAAGCTGCACGACGGCATGAGGTTTCACCTCGGGATCGTGGGGATTCGTGAGTCCCACGGGCTTCATCGGCCCATAGCGGAGCGTTTCGCGCCCCCGTTCGGCCATGACCTCGATCGGCAGGCACCCGTCGAAATAGCCTGCGGTTTCACCCTCTTTGAACGCTGTCTTGTCGGCCGCCAGCAGAGCATCGATGAAGGCCTCGTAGGTGGGCTTGTCCATCGGGCAGTTGAGATACGCGGTGCGCTCCTCGTCCGTCTCGCCCTTGTCATAACGCGACTGGGCCCAGGCGACTGACATGTCGATGCTTTCGGCATAGACGATGGGCGCGATCGCGTCGAAGAACGCCAGGCTTTCCGCCCCGGTTTCGCGCGCGATGGCGTCGGCCAGAGCCGAAGACGTTAGGGGACCCGTCGCGATGATCCAATGACCGTCCGTGGGCAGGTCCGTCACCTCCCCGGGTTCGAAGCTGATATTTGGGTGGGCGCGAAGACGGGCGGTGATAGCGTCGGCAAAGGCTTCGCGGTCCACCGCCAGGGCGCCGCCTGCGGGCAGGCGGTGTGCGTCGGCCATTTCCATGATCAGCCCATTTGCGGCGCGCATCTCCCAATGAAGAAGCCCTACAGCGTTTTGTTCGTCGTCGTCAGACCGGAAGGAGTTCGAACACACCATCTCGGCAAACTGCCCAGTCTTATGGGCGAACGTGCCCGTCTGGGGCCGCATTTCGTGCAAGGTCACCGAAACTCCGCGTTCCGCTGCCTGCCAGGCCGCTTCGGACCCGGCCAGGCCCCCGCCGATGATATGAAGTTGCGCGCTCATGGGCGCGATGTAGACCGCTTGTCACCTTTTGAAAAGGTCAGCCCGCGCGGGCGATGTCGAAGTCTTCGCGAAATGGGCTGTCGTCCCCGGAAGACCGGGCAGGAGGTGCAATTGGTGCTTCCTGCGGGGCTCCCATGGGGTCGTGGTCGTCCCAGGCGTCTTCCGCTTCCTGCATTCGAGCCAGATCGGCTGTCATCAAGAGCGCGCCTATCAGGGCCAGATCACCCCAGAACGCGCCAACGTCACCGCCTGCATAAAGGGCGAGGTAGCTTGAATAGAACACCACCAGTGACAGGACCAGGGCGGCCGCACGGCGAAAAAAATTGAAAAGCACGAACCCGGAGAGAATGAGGACCACGCCGCGCATGGTCGTGTCAGAAACGTCGGCAGAGACGAGCGGGACCAGGAAGTTCGACAGGCTCCCTGACCCGATCAGGCCAACGGCCATCGCGATGAAGTAGGACACGACAAGCAGGCGCGTTCCGCCCTGAGGGGTCATAAAGTCCGATATCCGCATAATCAGCAGTCTTTCAAAGCAGAACAGAACGGGCGGAATGAAGCCCGTTCTTCAACAAAAGAATGCAATCGCGGCCATTGTCGGGCCGAATATGATAAATTTTAAGGGGTTTGCGGCAACAAAAAGGCGACGCCCGCCGGTGCGGGCGCCGCTCTCTTCGCTTGGAACTCAGTTCACCAAAGGCCGCGCCGCACCAGAGGTGCCACAGGGTCCGGTGTGCGGAAGAGACGGGTATGCGGATCCGTGCCTCCCGCCGTTCCAAGTGAAATATTCAGGCCCAGACCGATGCGGGTTTCTCCCCCGGCGCTGTCTTGCCCGGAAAGGCCGGAGTGGGTCGCGCTGGCATAGATACCGACAGGCGAGCCAAAGGGACTGTAGGTCGCGGTAACGCCGGCCTCAT
>JASJDQ010000144.1 GCA_030065075.1 Paracoccaceae bacterium
TTGAAGAGATCCGGCGCGCGGGCGAGCAGACATCCCCCCAGGTGGCGCGCGCAGCTGGACATCCCGGAGACGGGACGAGGGCGGCGGATCGGACACTGGCAGCAGTCCGATCCGTCGTTTTCATTTTTGGGGGACGAAAAAGGGAGCCGCGGGACAGTGGTTCGGACGTTCAGAGGCGAGGGTCCCCAGAAGGTGGACGCGAAAGGTCGGGTGTCGATCCCGGCCAGCTATCGCCCTGTGCTGCGCGACGGTGATCCGAACTGGTCCGAAGGCAAGCCACCCGAGTTCGTGATCGTCTATGGTGACGATCGGCGTAACTATCTGGAATGCTTCACGATCGACAGTGCAAATGACGTCGACGCCAAAATCGCGCGCTTGCCAAGAGGCTCGCGCCAGCGGAAGCGATTGCAGACGCTCTTCAACGGCCAGTCACTGCCCGCGACGGTGGATGACACCGGGCGCATCGTGTTGCCGCAGAAACTTCGCGAGAAGCTGGGTATCGAGAACGAGGCCTATTTCATTGCCATGGGTGACACGTTCCAGATCTGGAACCCCGAGACTTACGGCGCGACCGAGGCAGACGACGACATCTTCGACGAATTGCCCGAAGGCGCAGACGAATGGGCGCTTCTGGACATGGTCGGGGACGAATAGGCGATGGCGGCCGCGGTTCGCGATGACAGCCCTCACATTCCCGTCCTGTTGGACTCCATCCTAGACGTTTGCGCGCCCATCGAAGGGATTTGGGTCGACGGCACTTTCGGTGCGGGTGGATACGCACGCGGGCTGCTAGAGGCAGGTGCGGATCGGGTCATCGGCATCGACCGTGATCCGATGGTGTTCGAGATGGCCGCAGTATGGGCGACAGATTACGGCGACCGGTTGCGGCTGGTCGAAGGCACGTTTTCCGATCTGGACACGCTAGCGGGCGAGCCGCTCGATGGTGTCGTGCTGGACCTCGGCGTGTCGTCCATGCAGCTCGATACAGCGACGCGCGGGTTTTCCTTCATGGCGGATGGGCCGCTCGACATGCGGATGAGCCAGTCTGGCACCAGCGCTGCCGATCTGGTTGCGGAAGCCTCCGAGGCGATGCTGGCGGACATCTTGTATCACTACGGCGAGGAGCGTGCCGCCCGGAGGGTTGCGCGCGCCATCGTCAAGATGCGGAGCGACACGCCGATCAAAACGACCGGGGCATTGGTCCAGGTCATCGAAAGCGTTCTGCCGCGCCCGAAGCCAGGTCAGAGCCATCCCGCAACACGCACCTTTCAGGCGCTACGGATTGCTGTGAACGACGAATTCGGGCAACTGGTTCAGGGGCTTGAAGCGGCGGAACGGGCCTTGAAGGCTGGTGGTTGGCTTGCGGTCGTCAGTTTCCATTCGCTCGAGGATCGCGTGGTCAAACGGTTCTTTCAGGCCCGTGGCCAGACGCGCGCTGGAAGCCGATACCAGCCCGAGCAGGCGATGGAAGCGGCGCGGTTCACCTCGAAGAACAAGGGTATCCCGCCGTCCGATGCGGAAGTGCAGCGCAACCCGCGTGCTCGCTCAGCGAAGCTGCGGGTCGGCCGTCGCACGGACGCACCGGCAGGGCCGGTCGATCGTCGTACATTGGGGCTGCCAAAATTGGTGGAGGTCGCGTGAAGTCGATTTTCTTTTTCCTGACGGCCTGCGTGGTCATGGCGTTGGCGGTTTGGGCCTATCGTCAGAACTACGAGACCCAGGCGACGTTGCGCGAGGTAAAGGAATTGCGTGCCGAGATCGCCGATCTGCGCGAGCGCGCGGGCGTACTTCGTGCGGAATGGGCGTACCTGAACAGGCCCGAGCGGTTGGCTGATCTGGCGGATATGAACTTTGACACGCTGGGGCTTCTGCCATTCCGGCCCGAGCACTTCGGGCGGATCGATGGGATTCCCTATCCCATTGAAAAGGTAGAAGATGTCATGGCGCGGGAGGGCATGGAATGACACGCACACCGCTTCGTCCGCTGGCGCGCATCCTGGCCGCGCGCAGGGACGGCGAGAACCCGGATGCCATCGAGCGCGAAAACCTGGCGCAGCGGCACGAGGAAGCGCGCGATGCCGCTCGCCAGCGGGCCGAAGGCCGTTTGCTGGTGTTGGGTGTCGTCTTCCTTTGCGCGTTTTCGATGGTTGGGTTGCGCATGGCGGCGCTGGCGTCCTCTGACCCCGTCGAGCCGCGCGCCGCTGCAAGCGGAGCCCAGATCGTTGCGGCTCGGGCGGATATCACCGACCGGAACGGACGCATCCTGGCGACGAACCTGACGACGCATTCGCTTTATGCTCAGCCCCCGCAGATGATCGACCCGGCGAAAGCGGCGCGCGAACTGGCGCGAATCTTTCCCGATCTGAACGAAGAGAAGCTGCTGGAGCGTTTCACCGGCAAGCGCAAATTCATTTGGATAAAGCGCCGGATCAGCCCAGAGCAGCAACAGGCGGTGTTCGACATCGGTGAGCCCGGCTTGCTTTTTGGACCACGCGAGATGCGGCTTTATCCGAACGGTGCAATTGCAGCACACGTTCTTGGTGGTGCAGGTTATGGGCGCGAGGGCGTGAATTCCGCCGAGTTGATTGGCGTTGCTGGTATTGAGAAAGCGTTGGACGCTGACCTGCGTGATCCGGGTCGGGGCGACGTGCCTCTGACCCTTTCGCTGGATTTGACAGTGCAGGCCGCCGTCGAACGCGTTCTGGAAGGCGGCATGCGTTTGATGAACGCCAAAGGCGCGGCGGCCGTATTGATGGATGTGCATACGGGCGAAATCGTCTCGCTTGCGAGCCTGCCCGACTTTGATCCGAACGACCGGCCCCGCCCTCTGACGGAGGGCGATCAGGCGGAAAGCCCGCTTTTCAATCGCGCGGTACAAGGGCTTTACGAGCTTGGCTCGACCTTCAAGATATTCACCGCGGCGCAAGGCATCGATGAGCGGCTGGTCAGCCGGACCACGTGGATTGACACCAAAGGGCCGCTCAAGTGGGGAAAGCATCGCATCCGCGATTTCCGCCGCTACGGGCCTGCGATGACGGTCGAGGATGTGATCGTGAAGTCGTCGAATATCGGTACGGCGCGCATTGCGATGATGATCGGGCCGGAACGGCAACAGGATTTTCTGGGCCAGCTTGGGTTCTTCCAGCCGACCCCGATCGAGTTGATCGAGGCGCCCGGCGCAAAGCCCTTGCTACCGAAGAAATGGTCGGAAATCCACACAATGACAGTCGCTTACGGGCATGGGCTGTCCGCGTCTCCGCTGCATCTGGCGACAGCCTATGCGTCGCTTCTGAACGGCGGTGCCAAGGTAACGCCGACGCTTCTGAAGCAGGGCACCAGCCGACCCGGTCCGCGCATTCTCGCGGAAAATACCTCGAAGCAGGCGCGCGAGCTTCTTCGTATGGTCGTGACCGACGGCACCGCCTCGCTGGGCGAGGTCGCGGGCTATCACGTCGCGGGCAAGACCGGCACGGCGGACAAGCCGAAACCTCAGGGCGGCTACTACGAAGACAAGGTCATCGCGACCTTTGCCAGTGTCTTCCCCGCAAACGATCCGAAATACGTGCTGGTTGTGACGCTGGACGAACCGGTGGATACGACCGGCAAGGAACCGCGCAGAACGGCCGGTTGGACCGCCGTTCCGGTGGCCGCCGAGGTGATCCGCCGCGCGGCACCCCTTCTGGGGCTGGCCCCCGATGCAACACCCGGTGTAACACTGGCCCGGAACTGAACCGACGAAAGGGACAAATCGTGCAGACCCGGGCCAGGACAAAGACACTTGCCGAACTGGGTCTGACGGTGGCCGGAGGGTCCGAGGTAAGGATCACGGGCCTGTCCGTCGACAGCCGCGACGTGAAGGAAGGCCATCTCTTCGCCGCTCTTCCCGGCACCCGGGTACATGGTGGCGAGTTCATCCAATACGCGCTTCGCATGAAAGCCGCCGCCGTTCTGACAGATCGCGACGGTGCTGCGATCGCTGCAGATGAACTGGCCGAGGCAGGTGTTCCCGTAGTCGTCGTCGAGGATCCGCGCGAGGCGCTCGCGTTCTCTGCGGCGCTTTGGTTCGAGGCGCAGCCCGAAGTGCAGGTCGCCGTAACAGGCACGAATGGAAAGACTAGCGTGGCTTCCTTCGCGCGACAGCTTTGGACCGAGATGGGGGCCAACGCCGTCTCGATCGGCACGACCGGGGTCGAAGGTGCTTATACCGCGCCCTTGGCGCACACCACACCCGAACCGATCACGCTGCACCGCGTTTTGGCGGCTGCAGCGGACGAAGGTGTGACCCATGCGGCGATGGAGGCATCGTCCCATGGACTGGCGCAGAAACGGATTGACGGCGTGCGACTACGCGCGGCGGGGTTCACCAACCTCAGCCAGGACCATTTAGACTATCACGCTGATTTTGAGGAGTATTTTTCCGCAAAAGCAGGGCTTTTTTCCCGCGTTCTGCCCGAGGACGGAACGGCGGTGATCAACATCGACGACCCTTGGGGGCCGCGCATGGCCGAGATCGCCGAGGATCGCGGACAGGATCTGTTGACCATCGGACGCTCCAGCGAAGCGATGCTGCAAATCCTGGGCCAGCGTTTCGATGCCACGGGTCAGGAGCTTCGGTTCGAATGGACCGGTCGCATCCAGCAAATCCGTATGGGATTGATCGGTGGTTTCCAGGCCGAGAACGCGCTGGTGGCCGCCGGCCTTTGCATCGGCACCGGGGCCGAGGCGCAGGAGGTGTTCGACACGCTGCCCATGTTGCAGACCGTGCGCGGGCGGATGGAGTTTGCGGCGCGGCGCGAGAATGGCGCGGCTGTTTTTGTCGATTATGCGCATACGCCAGATGCTCTGGCGACCGCGCTCAGGGCGATCCGACCGCATGTGCTTGGTCGCCTGATCGTGGTCTTCGGCGCGGGTGGAGATCGTGACAGCGGCAAACGCCCGTTGATGGGCAAGGCGGCGGTTGACCACGCGGACGTGGTCTTTGTTACCGACGACAACCCGCGGACCGAAGACCCGGATCTGATCCGGCGTCAAATCCTCGGTGGAACGGAAGGCGGCGAGGTGACGGAAGTCGCCGACCGGGCCGAAGCCATCCTGCGCGCGGTCGATGCGCTCCAGCCGGGCGATACGCTCTTGGTCGCGGGCAAGGGGCACGAGACCGGTCAGATCATTGGCGATGCGGTCCTCCCCTTCGACGATGTCGAGCAGGCGAGCGTTGCCGTGGCGGCGCTGGACGGCAAGGGCGTATGACAGCGCTTTGGAACAGTGAGGAAGCCGCTCGGGCCACCGGCGGCACGCTGTCGGGTCCGGCCTGGTCGGCAAGCGGTGTCTCCATCGACACGCGCACGCTGAACCCGGGCGATTTGTTCGTTGCGCTGAAAGACGTGCGCGACGGCCATGACTTCGTGGCGCAAGCATTGGAAAAGGGCGCGCCAGCCGCGCTGGTCAGCCGCTGGCCCGAGGGCGTCGCCGCCGATGCCCCGCTGCTGGTCGTCGATGACGTCTTGAAGGGGCTCGAGGGTTTGGCGCGCGCAGCGCGCAACCGGACGAGCGCCCGGGTGATCGGGATAACCGGCTCTGCTGGCAAGACCTCGACCAAGGATATGCTGGCGCGCGTTCTGGGTCATCAGGGCAAGACCCATGCCGCGGAAGCGAGCTACAACAATCACTGGGGGGTCCCGCTGACACTGGCGCGAATGCCAGTGGATACAGACTATGCGGTGATCGAGATCGGCATGAACCACCCGGGCGAGATCGCGCCCTTGGCGAAACTTGCGCGCCTCGACGTGGCCATTGTTACCACAGTCGCACCAGCGCATCTGGAAGCCTTTGAAAACATTGAAGGGATCGCGGCGGAAAAAGCCTCGATCTTCGAAGGGTTGGAGCCGGAAGGCGTGGCGATCTTCAACGCAGATGTCGAAACAGCGCCAATTCTGAACGCGGCTGCCAAGGCGCATGCTGCGCGACGGATCGGGTTTGGCGAACATGGTGATGCAGCCTTGCGGGCCACGAATATCACTCTGACGGACGCCGCGAGTGTTGTCGAAGGCCGCTTTGCTGGCGCGCCGTTTCTTCTGAAAGTTGGTGCGCCCGGTCGTCATTTCGCGATGAATGCCTTGGCCGTCTTCGGCGCCGCCAAGGTCGTTGGTGCGGATCCGGACGTCGCGGCCTGCGACATTGGCCATTGGCGCGCGCCAGCAGGGCGGGGTCAGCGGGAAACGCTGATGCTGGATCCGGTCGAGGATATGTCGATCGAGTTGATCGATGACGCTTTCAACGCCAACCCGGCGTCTATGGCCGCAGCATTCGAAGTGTTGGCGGCCATTCAGCCGCAGCAAGGGCAGGGTCGCATCGCCACGGGTCGCCGCATTGCCATTCTGGGCGATATGTTGGAGCTGGGTCCGGACGAGACGGCGATGCACAAGGAATTGGCGACACATCCAGCGCTGGAGCATTTCCAGCGTGTGGACTGCGTGGGTCCGCGCATGCATGCGCTGTACAAGGCTTTGCCGGTGGAGAAACGGGGACACTGGGCGGAAGAGGCAGAAAGCCTTGCGAAAGAGGCACACCGGCTGATCGACGCGGGCGATGTTGTGCTGGTCAAAGGATCAAAGGGGTCGCGCGTTAGCCTGGTCGTGGACGCGCTTCGAAAGCTCGACCGGGCCGTGGACAAAGGGACGTAACACTATGCTCTATTGGCTGACCGTCTTTTCGGACGGCGGGGATTTCTTCAACCTTTTCCGGTATATCACCTTTCGGGCCGGGGGCGCTTTCTTTACGGCGCTGACGTTCGGGTTCCTGTTCGGCAGGCCGCTCATCAACCTGCTGCGCGCCAAGCAGAAGCACGGGCAACCGATCCGCGAGGACGGGCCGGAAAGCCATATCGAGACCAAGGCCGGTACACCCACGATGGGGGGCGTGCTGATCCTCGGCGCGCTTGTGACCTCGACGCTCTTGTGGGCGCGTGTCGATAATGGCTTCGTCTGGATGGTGCTCTTCGTGACCATTGCCTTCGGGCTGATCGGGTTTTCCGACGACTACGCAAAAGTCACACGGAACAGCCATGCCGGTGTCTCGGGTCGGGTGCGGTTGTTGATCGGCTTCGGTATTGCGGGGATTGCAGGCGCCTGGGCGATCTACCTGCACCCCGCCGATCTGCAAAACCAGTTGGCAGTGCCGGTCTTCAAGGACGTCTTGATTAACTTCGGCATCCTTTTCGTGCCGTTTGCGATGATCGTCATCGTGGGCTCGGCCAATTCGGTAAACCTGACCGACGGGTTGGACGGTCTGGCCATCATGCCCGTGATGATCGCCGCCGGAACTCTTGGAATCATAGCTTACTTTGTGGGCCGCGTGGACTTCACCCAGGAACTGGGGCTGCACTACGTGCCGGGCACGGGCGAACTCGTGGTCTTCTGCGCCGGTCTGATCGGTGGTGGGCTTGGTTTTCTCTGGTACAACGCTCCGCCTGCCGCCGTCTTCATGGGCGACACGGGCTCGCTTGCCCTCGGCGGCGCGCTGGGCGCCATCGCCGTCGCGGCCAAACACGAGATTGTTTTGGCGATCATCGGTGGGCTCTTCGTGGTCGAGGCACTCTCGGTCATCATCCAGGTGGGCTACTTTAAGATGACCGGCAACCGCGTCTTCCTGATGGCCCCCATCCACCACCATTTCGAGAAGAAAGGGTGGGCCGAGCCACAGATCGTTATCCGTTTCTGGATCATTTCGCTCATTCTGGCACTGGTCGGGTTGGCCACATTGAAGGTGCGATGATGAAGCGGCGGGCATTGGTCACAGGCGGCAATCGTGGCATTGGCAAAGAGATTGCGCGTGGGCTTGTGACCGAAGGCCTTGATGTGATGATCGGCGTTCGTGACATGGACATGGGGGTCGAGGTCGCGGAGGATATCGGGGCCAAAGCCGCCCTTTGCGATTTGGCCAGCTCTGTTTCCCTTCCGCCACATGCCCGGGACGTACATGTGCTTGTCAACAATGCGGGCGTGCTCTTCGAAGAACCGCTTTTCACCCCCGCCGCCAGGTTCGATGAATCCGTCGACGTCATGTTGCGCGCGCCATACGAACTCATCCGCGCGACCCTGCCATTCATGCAGCGCGAGGGCTACGGCCGGATCGTCAACGTCTCATCCGGCTGGGGCAGCTTTGCGGAAGGGCTGGGAGGGCCGGGCGCCTATGGCATTGCCAAGGCCGCCCTGAATGCGCTGACGGTTGCAGCGGCAGGAGAGGCCGGAGCGGGCATCAAGATCAACGCCATGTGCCCCGGATGGGTGCGCACGCGCATGGGCGGCGCGTCGGCAAATCTGTCGCCCGAGGAAGGGGCGGACACCGGAATCTGGCTGGCGACGCTGGCGGACGATGGGCCATCGGGGAAATTCTTTCGCAGGCGGAAGGAAATCGACTGGTAAGTCGGCCGCGTGCCGGTCCCGAGCAGTGACCCCGACCCAAGAAACACTTGCCGGGTTGCGCGACGGGGTGTAGCCGGAAAGAAAAACCGGGAGGTGAGTGGTATGGGATTCCTGCTTCGGTGGCTGGCGGCTTTCGTCCTGCTAGCGGCGACATACAATCCGACCGACTTGTCCTATGTCCGATGGGCCGTAAACAACTGGCAGCAGGAGACACCTTTGGTCGTTCTGTTCGGTCTTGTCCTGCTGATCGCCTTCGTCCTCTTTCTGACCGCACTCTTTCGCGGCATTGGCACCTTCGGGGTGGTCCTGATCGTTGCCGTCCTCGCCGCGCTTATTTGGGTTCTTGCGGACTTCGGTTGGCTCAGCCTCGACAACCCCTCGACCAACACCTGGCTTGCGCTTGTCGTCCTGTCCATCGTTCTGGCGACCGGCATGTACTGGGCCATCCTTTGGCGCCGCATGTCTGGGCAGTTGGAAGTCGACGACGACGGCGAGGTGTGATGCGGCAAGTATCGCGACAAATGCGCGAGAGGCGCCGGTGATTCCCGTTCGCGGCATGGACGGCGCGCGTGTGGCGGTGCTGGGCCTGGGACGTTCGGGTAAGTCCACAGCGCGCGCGCTGCTGGCGGGCGGCGCGGAAGCGCTTTGTTGGGATGACAGCGCCGAAGCACGTGCGCGCGCCGAGGCTGAGGGGCTGACGCTCTATGATCTCCGGCGGCGAGAGGCCTGTGATGGCGTCGACCGTCTGATCGTCAGTCCCGGCATCCCGCATCTTTACCCGGAGCCCAATCCGTTGATCGCGGCGGCGATGGCGGCTGGCTTGCCGGTCGACAACGACATCGGGCTCTTCTTCCGCTCGCTTGCAACACCCGACTGGGACCGTTTCGATGTTGCTCCGCGCGTGATCGCGGTGACCGGCTCGAACGGAAAGTCGACGACAGCAGCGTTGATCCACCATTGCCTCGAAGTTCTTGGACGCGAAAGCCAGTTGGCCGGAAACATCGGACGCGGTGTGCTGGACATCGATCCGCCGGGCGACGGCGGGCTGGTCGTTCTGGAATTGTCCTCTTATCAGACCGAATTGGCGCGCGCGCTTACGCCCGATGTCGCCGTCTTTACCAACCTGACGCCGGATCATCTCGACCGCCACGGTGGCATGGGGGGGTATTTTGCGGCAAAGCGTCGGCTCTTTGCCGAAGGCGGGCCTGATCGCGCAGTGATTGGAATTGACGAAACCGAGGGCCAATTTCTGGCGAACCAACTGTCCGAAGGCGCGGCAGACGACCGTGTGATCCGTGTTTCGGTCGGGCAGAAGCTGGACGGACCGGGCTGGGCCGTATTTGCTCGCAAGGGGTTTTTGTCCGAGTACCGCAAGGGGCGGCAGGTGTCTTCCGTCGACCTGCGCGAGGTTGCAGGCCTGCCCGGGCAGCACAATCACCAGAACGCCTGCGCGGCCTTCGCAGTCTTGCGCACCCTTGGGCTGCCGCCCAAGAGCATTGAAGAGGCGTTTCAAGCGTTTACAGGGTTGCCGCACCGTTCGCAATTGGTGGGCGAAAAGGATGGCGTCCGATTTGTGAACGACTCGAAGGCCACGAACGTGGATGCGGCGGCGCAAGCGCTCCGGGCCTTCGAACGCGTCCGCTGGATCGTCGGCGGACAGGTGAAGGACGGCGGCTTACAGTCCCTGGCGCCCCATTTCGGGCGCGTGGCCAAGGCCTATGTCATCGGAAGGCAAGCCGATGAAGTTGCCCTGATGCTGGGCGATTGCCCGCTGGAGGTCTGCACCACGATGGCCGAGGCCGTGGCCAGATCCGTAGCTGAGGCGGACGCGGGAGACACCGTCCTTCTCGCTCCGGCAGCCGCAAGCTTCGATCAATACGACAACTTCGAACAACGCGGTGACGACTTCGTGACCGAGGTTACGAAACATCTCTGATCTTCGCCCGTTTGGAAATATCCTGGGGAGAG
>JASJDQ010000145.1 GCA_030065075.1 Paracoccaceae bacterium
AACTGACCGAAGCCGTTCTGGCGGAACCGTCGCAATACCGTCGTGCGCGGCGGCATCTGACACAGGTTTTGTTTGGCGTCAAAGAGGCGGCCCGACATTTCGCCAAGCTCTACGCGGCCGCCCCGAACGAGAGGGCGCGGGAGAACTTCATCTCGCTCCTCGACGACCTCACCGACGTTTATCAAACCGCCGCCGCCCAGTATTCCGAGGCCGGATACGCCGATCTTGAGATCGAAGAGGCCGTTCTCAGGGAGCTGGTGAAAAAGGCGGACCCCTAGAGCGGCATTTTCGCCAGCGACCTTGCTTGCCAACCCGTTAGCCCACAGCTACATACCACGCGATATCGAAACGGGCCCCGAGCGGCCGACAAACCGACTTGAGGGAAACGCCATGTTCGTGACACCCGCCTATGCGCAAGCCGCCGGTGGTGGAGACGTCTTCACTTCGCTCGTAATTCCGATGCTGTTGATCTTCGGCATCATGTATTTCCTCCTGATCCGCCCGCAGCAAAAGAAGCTGAAAGAGCATCAGGCGATGGTCGAAGCGCTGCGCCGGGGCGATCAGGTGGTCACCCAGGGCGGTCTGGTCGGCAAGGTCACCAAAGTCCGCGAAGACGGCGAGGTCGAGGTGGAAATCGCCGATGGCGTCAACGTCCGCGTGATCAAGCACACCATCCAGCAGGTCCGCTCCAAAACCGAACCGGCCACCTAAATGCTCCAGATTCCCCTTTGGAAACGCGTTCTGATCTTGGGCGTTTGCCTTTGTGGCATTCTGTTTTCCTTCCCGAACTTTTTTTATGAGAAGGTCGAAACGCACAACAAGGCGGCGGCCGAGATCGAACAGTTGGGTGTGACGCCGGACCGGGAAGCCAGCCTTGCGACCTGGCCTTCTTACCTGCCGTCCACGCTGGTCAACCTCGGCCTCGACCTGAGGGGCGGGGCGCAGCTTCTGGTGAAGGTGCAAACGGACGATGTCTATCAAAGCCGGATGGACGCGCTTTGGCCCGATGTGCGCGACCAGTTGGTCGGCATTCGCGATCAGGTGGGGTTTGTCGAGCGCGTCGACGGCTCGCCTGCGGGTGTTTTGCAGGTCCGCATCCAGAATGCCGACGCCTTGAACACGGCCGTGGCCGAGGTGCGTGAACTGGCACAGCCCGTCGTCAGCTTGACGGGTTTGGCGGCGCAGACGCTGGACGTGACCGGGCAGGGTAATGTCATTTCCGTGGAATTGACCGAAGCGGAAAAGATCGAGACCGACAACCGGACGCTTCAGCAGACGCAGGAGATCCTTCGCCGTCGGATCGACCCCGACGGCACGACCGAGCCATCCATCACCCGGCAAGGGAATGACCGTGTCCTCATCCAGGTCCCGGGGGTCAGCGGCGAAGAACTTAAAGGCCGGATTGGCACGCCCGCGCGGCTGACGTTCCATCCCGTTGTACGTCAGACCAGCAATGCCGAAGCCAACCCGGGCCCGGGCAACATCGTTCTGCCGGATGTCGACGAAGAAGGTTTCTTCTACGTGCTCGAAGCTACGCCCATCCTTACTGGCGACGACCTGACAGATGCACAGCCCAGCTTTGACCAGAACGGACGACCGGCAGTCGGGTTCCGGTTCAATCCATCAGGCGCGCGTGTCTTCTGCAACTATACGACGGAAAACACCGGCGCGCTCTTTGCGACCGTGCTGGATGACGAGGTCATCACGGCACCGCAGATCCAGGAGCCCATCTGTGGCGGATCGGGCCAGATCACGGGCAACTTCACCGTCGAAGGCTCGACCGAATTGGCGGTGCTCTTGCGCGCCGGCGCACTTCCTGCGGACCTCGACTTCCTGGAAGAGCGCACGGTCAGCCCAACGCTCGGCCAGGACTCGATCGAAGCCGGCCAGATCGCCTGTATCATCGCGTTCATCGCGGTTCTGATCTTCATGGCGATGAGCTATGGCCTCTTTGGCATCTTCGCCAACATCGCGCTTTTGCTGAACGTGTCGCTGCTGCTGGGCGTCTTGTCGGTTGTCGGCGCAACGCTGACCTTGCCCGGCATCGCGGGCATCGTCCTGACCATCGGCATGGCGGTGGACGCCAATGTGCTGGTGTTCGAACGCATCCGCGAGGAACTGAAGACCGCCAAAGGCCCCAGCCGCGCAATCGAGCTTGGCTACGAAAAGGCGCTCTCGGCCATCATCGACGCCAACATAACGACAGGCATCACGGCGCTGATCCTCTTCGCGCTTGGCTCGGGCCCGGTGAAGGGCTTCGGCGTCACGCTTTTGGTCGGCATCGCCACCTCTGTCTTCACTGCGATCTTCGTGACCCGGCTTTTCGTCATCTTGTGGTTCGAACGTCGCCGCCCCAAAACGATCGAGGTGTGACATGCGGTTAAGACTTGTCCCCGAGGAAACCAACTTCGACTTCTTCCGCTTCCGCAATGTCACGATGGGCATTTCCATAGTTGCGGTCATCGCGTCGATCCTCTTGTGGCTGACGGTGGGTCTGAACTTCGGCATCGATTTCCGGGGCGGCACCACCATCCGGACGGAAGCGACAACGCCGGTCGACGTGGGTGCCTACCGCGATGCGGTCGCGCCGCTCGGTCTGGGCGAGGTCAGTATCGTCGAGGTCTTCGACCCGACCTTCCGTGACGACCAGCATGTCGCCGCCATCAGCATCCAGGCACAAGAAGGCGAGGAAAGCGCATCTTCCGACATGATCCAGGCGATTGACGAGGCACTGATGGCGGTCGACCCGTCGATCGAGTTCACGTCCGTCGAATCCGTCGGCCCCGAGGTCTCGGGCGAGTTGGTGCAAACGGCGCTGCTCGCGGTTCTGGCCGCCTTGGCCGCGATCCTCATCTATATCTGGCTTCGCTTCGAATGGCAGTTCTCGGTGGGCGCGGTCGCCGCGCTTTTCCACGATGTGATCATCACCATCGGCATCTTCAGCCTGCTGCAAATCCGCTTCGATCTGGCGACCATTGCGGCGATCCTGACCATCGTCGGCTACTCGATCAACGACACGGTGGTAATTTTCGACCGGCTGCGGGAAAACCTGCGGAAATTCAAGAAGACCGCGTTGCAAGAGGTGATGAACCGCACGGTCAACGAAACTCTCAGCCGGACCTTGATGACCAGCGGCACCACGCTCATCGCGCTGATCGCCCTTCTGATCTTCGGCGGCGACGTGATCCGAGGCTTCGTCTTCGCCATCACATGGGGTGTGATCATCGGCACCTATTCGTCCGTCTATGTCGCCAAGAACGTCGTCCTGATGCTGGGCGTGAAGCGCGACTGGTCCAAGCCGGGCGAAGGCGGGGGCGGCGCGGGAACGCAGTTCGCTAACGTGGACGCCTGAGGTGGCCGCCGTCCGACAGCTTGTCGCGGCGGACCGGCACTATCGCGGCACGATCACCGAACCGGAGCGGTGGGAGGGGTACGTCCCACGTAAGGGCGACGTGATCCTCGTGACCCCCGCCAAATCCGGCACCACCTGGACGCAAAGCATGATCGCCATGCTCTTGCACGGCGCGGCAGAACTGCCGGACAAGCTGGGTGTCGTCTCGCCCTGGATCGACGCCAACACCGCGCCGCGCGATCAGGTCGAAGCCATTCTGGCCGCGATGCGTACGCGCCGGGTCATCAAGACCCACACACCCGCTGACGGCTGGCCCGTCTGGGAAGGTGTCGACGCCGTTACCGTCTTCCGTCACCCATTGGAAGTGTTCCTGTCGATCCGCAAGCACCTCGCCAATTCGAAACTTGTCGACGAGCACCCTCTGCTGGAGCCTGTTGAGACTTCGCTGCCCTATTTCCTCGATCGCCCCTTTGACGAAGGCGAAGTCGACCGCGACAGCCTGACCGCCATCGTGCGCCACTTCGAGCATGCCGTTCTGTCTGCCCGCCTGCCGCAAAAACTGGTGCTGCATTACGCCGCGATCAGCCGCGATCACGCGGGCACCGTTGCGCGTCTGAACGACTTCCTTGACACCAACGCCAGCTCCGAACTGCAAGCTGCGATCACAAAGGCAACCAGCTTCGGCGCAATGAAAGCCCGCGCCAGCGACTTCGCGCCCGAGGCCGCGAACGACTTCTGGCACAGTGACGCGGCCTTCTTCGCCGCCGGACAGGCCGGGACTTGGCACGACAACTTCACCGACACGCAGATCGACCTTTATCAGAGCCGCTTTGCCGAACTATTGCCCGACCCGGCCCACCGGCACTGGATCGAGACGGGCGAGGGGGATGTCTGAGGCCCTCGCAACGCAAGGCCTCTGGCTGCTGATCGCGGGCGCGTTGTTGGCGGGCGTTGTGCGGGGCTTTGCCGGTTTCGGCACGGCGATGATCTATCTGCCCTTCGCGGCACAGGTGCTCGGCCCGTTCGAAGCCCTGACGACGCTCATCATCAAGGACCTGACCGCCCCCCTTATCCACGTTCCGCGCGCTTTGCGCGACGGTACGCCGGGCGATCTTCTGCGCCTCGGCCTCGGCGCGCTCATTGCCTTACCGTTCGGCGTTTGGGTGCTGTCCCTCGTCGCGCCCGAGATCTTTCGCTGGGGCGTGTCGCTCATTGCTTTGACCTTGCTGACGCTCCTGATCCTCGGCGTTCGTTACAGGGGGCAGATCACCAACGGCATCCTCTATGGGGTAGGCGCCCTGGGCGGGTTTCTGGCAGGCGCGGTCGGCCTACCGGGGCCGCCGATCATCATGCTCTACATGGCCTCCACGCTGCCCGCTGCAGCGGTGCGCGCGAACCTGACGCTTTACCTGATCATGGCCGATGTGCTGTTGCTGGCGGTGCTGGCCTGGAACGGATTTCTTGTGGCCTCGGCCGTGGCACTGGGCGTTTTGATGATCTTGCCCTATCTTCTGGGCAACTGGGTCGGCGCGTTGCTGTTCCGGCCCGATCTGGAAGACCTCTATCGCCGCGTGGCCTATGCGATCATCGCAGCCTCGGCCATACTCGGCCTGCCGATCTGGGACGGATGAGATGCAGTTGAACGAAGTGAACTACGACGACGGGCAGCCAATCGACGGTTACGGCCCCGGCTTCTTCCGGATTGGCGGCGAAGCCCATGAGGCGCCGCTTGCGGTCCTGCCGGGCGGCGTTCAGCCCTGGGGCGGGCTTCAGGATGCCGAAACGCTCTTGAAGGCCGCCGGAGCCGTGGATGTGCTGCTGATCGGCATGGGCCCCGAAATCGCGCATCTGCCCGGATCGCTCCGCGAGACGCTGGAAGCCGCAGGCATGGGAGCCGAGGTTATGTCTTCGCCTCAGGCCTGCCGCACGTACAACGTGCTTCTGGGCGAAGGCCGTCGCGTCGGACTTGCCGTCCTGCCGGTCTGAGCCCCGTGGACAACCCGCCCGACTTGGGCGATGTCTTGGCCCCATGACGGCACCCCTTCTTTCGCTTACCTCCGTTGGCTGCGCGCGCGGCGGTTTGATCATTCTGGACAACGTCAGCTTCGAAGTGTCGCCCGGAGAGGCGCTGATTCTGCGCGGCCCGAACGGCTCGGGCAAGACGACGCTTTTGCGGACCATTGCAAGGCTTCAGCCCGCGGCGCAGGGGACGATCGAGGCAGCGGATGACAGCATTGCTTACGGTGCCCATGCGGACGGGTTGAAGGCCACGCTGACGGTGACCGAAAACCTGACTTTCTGGGCCGCGCTCTTCGGCACGCGCGGTATCGATGCGGCCTTGGAAGCCTTCGACCTGACGGCATTGAAGGACCGCCGCGCCGGTGCCTTGTCGGCAGGACAGAAACGCCGCCTGGGACTGGCGCGCCTGATGGTCACCGGGCGGCCCATCTGGGCGCTGGACGAGCCGACAGTGTCGCTCGACGCGGCCTCTGTCGCGATGTTTGCGCGCGCGGTCGAGGCGCATCTGGCGGGCGGGGGAGCCGCCGTCATTGCCACTCACATCGACCTGGGGCTAAAGGCACGCACGCTGGACGTCACGCAATTCAAGGCCTCGACAAGCGCGTCGAAAGACTTCGACGAGGCCTTCCTGTGACCCCGCTTCTGACACGTGATCTTCGGCTCGCCATTCGCGCGGGCGGCGGGTTCGGCCTGGCACTTGCGTTCTTCCTGATCGTCATCGTGCTGGTCCCCTTCGGCGTCGGCCCCGAGCGCGAGGTGCTGGCCCGGATCGCGCCCGGAGTCCTCTGGATCGGAGCGCTTCTGGCCTGCCTCCTGTCGCTCGACCGGATCTTCGCTGTGGATTTCGAGGACGGTTCGCTCGACTTGCTTGCAACCGCCCCCTTGCCACTGGAAACGGTCATATACGCCAAAGCGCTGGCGCATTGGTTGACGACCGGCTTGCCCCTGACGCTGGCCGCGCCAGTCCTGGCGGTGCTTCTGAACCTGCCTGTGCAAGCCTTTGCGACTCTCGTGCTGAGCCTAGCCATCGGCACGCCAGCGCTCTCGATGCTGGGCGCGTTCGGCGCGGCGCTCACCGTCGGGCTTAAACGCGGCGGCCTCCTCCTGTCGCTCCTCGTGCTGCCGCTCTACGTCCCGACCCTCATCTTCGGCGCGGACGCCGTGCGCCGCGCGAGCGAGGGGCTGGCGACGACGACACCGGTTCTTCTGGTCGCGCTGATCACGCTTGGCACGCTTGCCGTTCTGCCATTCGCAGCGGCGGCGGCGCTTCGGATGAACCTGCGTTAGGGCCATCGGACGCGCACCAGCACCGTCAGTTCTAGGGTCTTGAGATCACCGTTTGGCGGGACGAAGCGGTTATCGCGAGCGTCATAGAACACCTATCGCCTGGCCGCTGGCGAAGCACTTCAAGAATCCGACTAGGGCTGGAGAGTTTTGTCATTCTGTTACGAAGCCTGCCGCACTCGCTCGTATCGGAATCCGTAGTTCGTCAGGAAGCCTTCCAATTCCAGTGTCTGCCCGGGTTTCAGGTCGCGCCATATCTGTTCGGGAACATTGCAGAGCTGCCGATTGTGGACCTCCCAAACAACCGTGGCCTTTCTGTAGCAGCCGCGGCGAGACGATGCTCGGCCACGCTCCACAACCGTAACTTGAATGCTGTCGTAACGGCCGTGTTCCTGAAGCGACAACACGGCTGGCAAGCCGGATTGCGCCGCAGGAATAGAGAAAAACGTGAACGGGGCGAAAAAAACGAAAACGCCGATCCTACGCAGGAACCGGTTTTGGATGACGCTTCTGCCACTCTTTCCGAAGTACAAGCTACCGAAAACGATGATCCCGTAACCAAGTATGATCCAGGCGCTGTTTTCCTTCACGTAGGCCACGTGGGCCGCGGAGGAAATGAACTGCGCGTGCAACAGCCCGTAGCCCGCAAGACCCACGACGGCCACACTGGCCAGCCCGAAGACGACCGCCATCAACTTCGTCAAGGGACCCCGGCGGTCCTCGCCCGGCATCGGTTCGAACGCATTGGCGTAGCTGGTGGCGCGGCTCCGCTCGAACGATTGTGCTTCTCGGTAGGCGGCGCGGATCTCGGAATAGGCGACACCTGGCATTAGGAAAGTGATCAGAAAGGCGACGAAAAGGCAGCCGAGCGCGACAAGTACCATAGTCTGTGATGCACCCAACAGAAGCGGATTGCCTGCGACATTGGGGGACGCTGCAAGCAATGCTGTTACAATACCGAAAAACGCGATGAAGAGCGTACCGAACAGCGCCCGCCCCGGTGCGGAGAATGTTGCATAAATCAGCTTCTTCCGCGGTGTGGGAAGCGCGAAAAAGAGCGCGGCAAAGAACAGTAAAAACGCCGAGCCAAGCGTGATCGCCGCATGTGTCGTGTTACCGGACTGCGAGTGGATCGCTGTCGCCCGAAGGCTTGCGGTTGTCAGGAGAAGGAAGAAGATACCAATGGCCAAGGACGTTAGGCCGGTGAACGCTCTGCTGAAATGTGTCATAAGCCAATCCGTTTTGGTCGTAGCTAGGCAGAAAAAACGCTACGATTTTGGCCGGATCGCGGCGGGAGCTGGGCAGGCTTCCGGCCCGGATCGTTTTTCGAGATTATTGGGCGCAGAAGTGCCAGAAAACTCGCGGTTATGGCAAAAGCTGCGATAGGCTGTCTAGATGCATGACCACTACCTCGAGCTAATACGAGAGCGCATGACCGCTTTGGGCTCGAAGTCGTCGTCACCCCCGCGCTTCCCGATTGCCCGCCTGCCGTACACGGAGTATGGATGCGCAAAGCCATTCAACGTTGTTTCGAACGGAGTTTGCCAATGCCCATCACAGTCGGCCACGATTCCTCCAAGACCCGCAAAACCCTCACCGTCGGCAGCCAATCAGTCGACTATTTTTCAATCCCGGCGGCCGAAGCTGCGGGCCTTGGCAGTTTCGCCAACTTGCCCGCCGCGCTGAAGGTAGTGCTGGAGAACATGCTGCGCTTCGAGGACGGCAAGACGGTCAGCGTGGACGACATCAAGGCCTTTGCCGCATGGGGCGCGAAAGGCGGCAAGAACCCCCGCGAGATTGCCTACCGTCCGGCGCGCGTTCTGATGCAGGATTTCACCGGCGTGCCTGCGGTGGTGGACCTCGCCGCGATGCGCGACGGGATCAAGGCGCTTGGCGGCGACCCGCAAAAGATCAATCCGCTGAATCCCGTCGACCTCGTTATCGACCACTCGGTCATGATCGACGAATTCGGCAACCCGCGCGCCTTCCAGATGAACGTCGACCGCGAATACGAACGCAACATGGAACGCTACACCTTCCTCAAGTGGGGCCAGTCCGCGTTCAACAACTTCCGCGTCGTGCCGCCGGGCACCGGCATCTGCCACCAGGTGAACCTCGAATACCTCTCCCAAACCGTTTGGACCGACACCGACCAGAACGGCAAGGACGTCGCCTATCCCGACACTCTTGTCGGCACCGACAGCCACACGACGATGGTCAATGGCGCCGCCGTCCTCGGCTGGGGCGTGGGCGGGATCGAGGCCGAAGCCGCGATGCTCGGCCAGCCGATTTCGATGCTGATCCCCGAAGTCGTGGGCTTTCGGCTGACCGGCGAGATGACCGAAGGCACGACCGGCACCGATCTGGTGCTGAAGGTGGTGGAAATGCTCCGCGAAAAGGGCGTTGTCGGCAAATTTGTCGAATTCTACGGCCCGGGCCTGGACCATCTGCCACTCGCCGACCGCGCGACCATCGCCAACATGGCGCCCGAATACGGCGCGACCTGTGGGTTCTTCCCGATCGACGGCGAAACGCTGCGGTATCTGCGCAATACGGGCCGGGACGAAGACCGCATCGGGCTGGTAGAAGCCTATGCCAAGGAAAACGGGCTGTGGCGCGGGGCGGATTACGATCCCGTCTATACCGACACGCTGGAACTGGACATGGGCACCATCGTACCGGCCATTTCCGGCCCGAAGCGTCCGCAGGATTTCGTGGCGCTTACCGACGCCAAGGCGGCATTTAACAAGGAAATGGAGAAAACCTTCAAGCGCCCGATGGGCAAGGAAGTGGCCGTCGCGGGGGAAGAGTACACCATGGAATCGGGCAAGGTCGTGATCGCCTCGATCACGTCATGCACCAACACCTCGAACCCCTATGTCATGATCGGCGCAGGCCTCGTGGCCCGGAAGGCCAATGAACTCGGCATGAACCGGAAGCCCTGGGTCAAGACCTCGCTTGCGCCGGGGTCTCAAGTCGTCAGCGCCTATCTGGAGGCCGCCGAACTGCAGGACGATCTGGACGCCATTGGCTTCAATCTCGTCGGCTACGGCTGCACCACCTGCATCGGCAACTCGGGCCCGATCCAGCGGGAGATCTCGGAAGCGATTTCCGAAGGCGATCTGGTCGCCACCGCCGTCCTCTCGGGCAACCGTAACTTCGAAGGCCGGATATCCCCGGACGTGCGCGCCAACTATTTGGCATCGCCGCCGCTGGTCGTCATCTACGCGCTCGCGGGCACCATGGACATCGACCTGATCAACGAACCGGTCGGTCAGGACAAGGACGGCAACGACGTTTATCTGAAAGACCTCTGGCCCTCGCAGTCGGAAATCGCCGAACTGGTCGAAAAGACCGTGACCCGCGAGGCCTTCATGGAAAAATACGCCGAGGTCTTCACGGGCGACGAGAAATGGCAGGGGGTCGAGGTGCCACGCCAGGAAACCTACGACTGGCCGCCCACCAGCACCTACGTTCAGAACCCGCCCTATTTCCAGGGCATGGGCGCGGAACCGGGTGTCATTACCAATATCGAAGGCGCGCGGATCATGGCGCTTCTGGGCGACATGATCACGACCGATCACATCAGCCCCGCGGGGTCTTTCAAGGAAAGCACACCGGCGGGCCGGTACCTTGTCGAACGTCAGGTTCCGGTGCGCGAGTTCAACTCCTACGGCTCGCGTCGCGGCAACCATGAAATCATGATGCGCGGCACCTTCGCCAATATCCGGATCAAGAACGAGATGCTGGACGGCGTCGAAGGCGGCTAC
>JASJDQ010000146.1 GCA_030065075.1 Paracoccaceae bacterium
GGTTGTCGGCCCAATCCACCCCGGCTTCGTTCAGGTAAATCTGACCGGGACGATCGTAGAGATGCGGAGCATCGATCAGAAGCAGGTCGACGCCCTTGGCCTCGGTCGCCAGCACGCGCACCGGACCGCCAAACTTGGTACCGGCATCCAGGACCTCTCTGGCGTCAGATGCAAGATGCGCAATCTGACGATAGAGCGGCAGCAAGACACGGCATTCGACGCCATGCTCGGCCAGGGCCGGGCCGAGCGCGCCGACCACATCGGCAAGGCCGCCGGTCTTGATGAACGGCGCGCATTCCGACGCTACTGAGAGCTGTTTGAGGGTCATTGGTCCAATGCGTCGATCATCGATCGCGTAATCAAGCATATTCCGTTTTCCGAGCGACGAAACCGCGCCGTGTCCAGCTTGGCGTCATCGCCCACCACAAGTCCTTCGGGGATTTGGACCGACCGGTCAATCACCACGTTCGTTAGCCGGGCACCACGTCCGATGTGAACATTTGGCAGTGCAACCACGCCAGTGAGTTCCGAGTACGAGTTCGCCCGAACGCCTGTGTGCAGCAGACAACGGTTCAACTGAGATCCCGAGATGATACACCCGCCGGCGACCATCGAAGACACGGCCATACCGCGCCGATCATGCTCGTCATGGATAAACTTGGCCGGAGGGGTCAATTCGGAATAGGTCCAGATCGGCCAGCTTTGATCATACAAATCCAGTTCGGGCTGGAAATCCGTCAGATCGATGTTGGCCTGCCAGAAGGCGTCGATGGTGCCCACGTCGCGCCAATACGGCACCTGCTCTTGCGAGCTTTTGACACAGGATCGGCTGAAAGGATGTGCGTAGGCATTACCTGCGGCAACCAAGGCCGGTATGATGTCCTTGCCGAAGTCATGCTCGGACCTATCGGAAAATGCGTCTTCGCGCAGGATTTTTATCAGAAGCTGAGTTTCGAAAACATAGATGCCCATGCTGGCGAGCGCTCTGGTGTCATCGCCGGGCATCGCCGGCGGGTTCTCGGGCTTTTCCACGAATTCGAGGATGCGGTCACTGTCGTCGACGGCCATCACGCCGAATGCGCTTGCCTCTTCGCGCGGAACCTCGATGCATCCAACGGTAACCTCCGCGCCCGTTTCGACGTGCTGTTTCAAAAGAAGCGAATAGTCCTGCTTATAGATATGGTCGCCTGCGAGGATCAGAACATACTTGGGCGCATACCCTTCGATAATGTCGATGTTCTGAGTTACAGCGTCTGCAGTGCCAAGATACCAGTCGCGCTCGTTAACGCGCTGTGATGCCGGCAGGATATCGAGCGACTCGTTCCGTTCCGCCCGAAAGAAGCTCCAACCCCGCTGCAAATGCCGTATCAGGCTGTGGGCCTTGTACTGGGTCGCCACACCAATACGTCGGATGCCGGAGTTGACCGCATTTGAGAGAGCGAAGTCGATGATGCGTGTCTTGCCGCCGAAATATACGGCTGGTTTCGCGCGAATGTCGGTAAGTTCCTTCAGGCGACTGCCCCGCCCACCAGCCAAAACAAATGCCATTGTTTCGCGCGCTAGCATGTGGGTCGATACACTCATTTCTTACTCCTCCCAGTTCCGGATCGCCGTCGCAGCGGGAATCGCCGATATCTCGGCTCCTCGCGTTACGCTTTCATCATCCATTTTCTTCCAAACGTCAATTATTAAATTAGTCTAATTTATTTATTGACGACGCCAAGAAATCAGAACATGTTTTGGCTGCCACACCGACAGCTCCCGAGGGCGTATGAAACAAGCTTTCAAAAATGCAGACGAAAACACTGCGGGACCTGCTCTTCGTAAGGGATCAAATCAAAGCGGTATGCGAGACTATAACGAGCGTCTTGTCATGTCCCTGATCAGAGAGGAAGGCGCTCTGGCCAAGGCCGAGATTGCACGCAAGACCGGTTTGTCGGCTCCGACAGTGTCAGCGATAATTCGTTCCTTGGAAACGGATGGTCTGCTGGAGCGCGGCGAACCCCTACGCGGCAAGATCGGGCAACCTTCTGTCCCTGTGAGCCTGGCGCGCGACGGGGCCTATTTCCTCGGGCTGAAGATTGGACGACGCAACCTGGAATTGGTGCTCACCGATTTCATGGGGGACGTGCGACAAAGCGTGCGCGCGAACCACCCCTACCCCACGCCGGAACAAACGATTGGGTTCGCGAACGCGGCAATCGGGGAAATCCGCAGCGGCATGACAGAGGTTGAGCGTGCCCGGATCGCAGGCCTTGGCATCGCGATGCCTTTCCAACTTTGGGAATGGGCGAATGCACCTGGTGGCGCGGCGTCCGAGATGGAGGGCTGGAAACACCGGGACATCGGGGCCGAAATCGGGGCGACCTGGGGCTTTCCCGCGTTTGTGTGCAACGACGCGTCAGCCGCATGTGGCGCAGAGCTTGTGTTTGGCGATCAAGGCAAACCGCGCAGCTTTCTGTATTTTTTCGTCGGCTTTTTTATCGGAGGCGGGCTGGTTCTGGATGGTGCGCTTTACACCGGGCCTACAAGCAACGCCGCCGCCTTGGGATCCATGATAGTGCAAAAGGCCGACGGTTCGCGATGCCAACTTGTCGACGTCGCTTCGCTTTCCACGTTGGAACGCGAGCAGCACTCTCGTGGCGATCAGGCCTCCATGACCTGGGATGCGCCTGATAGCTGGGACATCTCGATCGACGCGTTCGACGCTTGGTGCGACGGTGCCGCAGACGGGATCGCACAAGCCATTCTTGCATCGATTTGCCTGATCGACGTCGGTCAGGTGTTCATCGACGGATGGATGCCTGCGCAGATGCGCGCGACGCTGGTCCAGCGCGTTCGGCAAAACGTCTTGCAAACGCCGTTGGCAGGTGTCCGAAAACCGGAAATTGCCGAAGGCACAATCGGTCCGGATGCGCGTGTCCTTGGAGCGGCTAGCCTGCCGTTGTCCGAACGGTTTCTGGTTGACCGGAACTCCTATCTGAAAGTTCTTGCGAAATGATCCTGTGTGGCGGAGCGGCGCTTTGATGACGCGGCACCGGCCACGCACGAAGCGTTTCGCCAGTGGGTAATCTAAGACGATTTCTATGCGGGGCGTCCGAACTGGGATGAGGTTGGCGCAACCTTTTCGGACGAGATTACGCCTAAGAGACGATGAGTATCTGAATCCTCAATGCCGGGCACCAAGTGCTCGCGAATGCTGGCGAGGTGCTGGCGATCGAAACGATCGCCAAGTGCATGGCGCATCCCCTGATCACCGCCCTGTTCCTCAAGGTTCAGACCGAAGAAATCGGGCCGACCGTTCGACCTGTCCCGGACATGACACCGCTGGCGTATGTCGATCTGATCAAAAGGCGATTTTCCAATGCCCGCATCATCGAAACCACGCGCTATATGGCCTTCGACGGCTCGGTGCGCCACACCGGTTTTGTCCTGCCGATCCTGCGCGATCAGTTGGACGAACACGAACGTAAGCTGCACACAGTATCGCACAAGTTTCTCAAACTACGCATCAATCGCCGCCTTCCATCATGGGCGTAACAGAGGGACATGCCGCATTCGTGGCTACGTTCAGGTGCATTCAGTTTACTCCCAAAGTCCGGTCGCGCTTGAAGCGCGCTCCACGCATTGTGCGTACTGGAGCCGTCCGGCCACCCTGCCCTTTGAAAAGACAGGCAATCGGCGATGATTGCGTTTATGGCGCATGGCCTACACCACCTGTTGCCCCGCCCACGTCGCTTGGAGAAGGTAACACGCGGACATCCAAAATTGCGATTGGTTGGCAATGGAGGCAACAACCGTGGCGGAAGTCCGAATTGGTGGACCTTGTTTGTATGGTATCTGCCAAAGCTGTGGTTTTGACTTGTTGCCCAGTTTCGAGCCAGTACTCTTCGAGGCTCCAATTTTTCGATTGATAGGCAGACCGTATGAAGGACTTTTCCGCCCGACATTCTTTCGCCGAACAGACATGTCGTGCAGCTGGCGAGATAGCGGCACGTTACTTCGGCGATCGAACCAAGCTGGTCGTCGAGAGCAAGGGGGCTCAGGATTGGGTCAGCGAAGCGGATAAGAACGTCGAGACGTTCATCCGCGATCGCATTGCTGAAGCCTGGCCGGAGGATGGAATTTTCGGCGAAGAGCACGACGACAAGTTCGGCACGAGCGGGTTCGACTGGGTGATCGATCCGATCGACGGCACCACCAATTTTGTCAACGGTATCCCGGCCTGGACCATCGTCCTGGCCGGTGTTGCATCGAACAAGACGGAGCTTGGTGTCATTCACGATCCGAACTTCGGCGAAACCTTTGCGGCCCAGCGGGGCCGTGGTGCAACGCTGAACGGGGCACCGATGCAGGTGGCCTCTGGCATTGGTCTGGAAAGCGGCACTGTTTCCGTGGGCTATTCCAATCGGGTGGAAGCCGCGCATGTCGTGCCCGTGATCGCGGACCTGGTCGCGCGAGGTGCATTGTATCACCGGAATGCCAGCGGAGCGCTGTCTTTGGCCTATGTCGCGGCGGGCCGAATGCTTGGCTATGTCGAAGAACACATGAACGCCTGGGACTGTCTGGCCGGTCAGTTGATGATCGAAGAGGCCGGTGGGGTTATCGAGGATCAGGATGCGGGTGAGATGATCCGCCAGGGTGGCCGAGTGGTGGCGGGCACATCCGAGGTTTTCCCGACGCTGCAAAAGATTGCGGACGCGCATTGGCCTGGCTGAGCTAACAGCAGTGTTAGTTGATGGATTGCGAACGTCCCTATTGTGTTACGAGCGGCACCATGCCGACTTCCGATGAGTCAGCTTGGCCAAGGGAGTTATTGCGGTAGCAGCACGGGCCCCTTGGAGGCGAAAGACATCTTGACCTCTGCCCCCGGCTCCAACGGGTCGTCCACGTCATCTTGTACCGCGAAGACCTGACCGAAACCGCCGGTCAGAGTGTACTCCATGCGGACGCCCACATAGGTTGCCTTGGCGACCATCGCGGCGACGCCTTTGTCGTTGCCGATCACAATACGCGAAGGACGCACCGCGAGCGCCGCCTTTCCGGGCGTGAGGCCCCTTGATGGCAGCTTGTGGCGATGCCCGTCTATCTCGATCGTGGCGGTTTCCCCTTCGACTGAAACGATTTGACACTCCAAGAGGTTGGCCTCGCCGATGAAGTCGGCCACGAAGCGGTCGTTCGGCGCATCGTAAAGCTGCCGCGGCGTACCGATCTGGGCGATCGCGGCGTTGCGCATGACGACGATTTCGTCTGACACGGCGAGCGCTTCTTCCTGGTCGTGGGTAACATAGACGACGGTCAGTCCAAGGTCCTGCTGGATGGCGCGAATGTCCTCGCGGACCTGGCGGCGGAGCTTGGCGTCGAGGTTCGACAGCGGCTCGTCAAACAAGAGCACCTGTGGCTCCAGCACCAGCGCGCGTGCCACAGCGACGCGTTGCTGCTGGCCGCCTGACAGTTCAGACGGCAGACGCTTGTCGAAGCCTTTGAGCCCGACGAGGTCGAGGCCCTTCAACGCGCGGTCGCGGGCTTCCTCCTTGGCGAAACCGGAAAAGGTCAGGCCGTATTTCACGTTTTCCAGCACGCTCATATGGGGGAATAGCGCGTAGGACTGAAACACCATCGAGACGTCACGGTCGGTTGCAGGCAGTTTTGTCACGTCGCGGTCGCCGATCAGGATGCGCCCCGATGTGGCCATCTCGAGCCCCGCGATCATACGGAGCGTCGTGGTCTTGCCGCAGCCCGACGGACCGAGGAGTGTTACCAGCTTTCCCGCATCGACATGCAAGTCGATGTTGTCGACGGCGACGACATCCTTGCCGAAGACTTTCGAGACGCCTTCGAACCGGACCGGCGCGGCCTTTGAACTGATCAGGGGTTCGCTCATGTCGTGTCCTTTACGGCAAGCATGTTGCGGCGTCCGATCTGGACCCGTCCGACGAGGAATTGCAGAAGCCCGACCGCCGATAGCATGACGAAGATCAGCGTGGTCGAATAGGCGATGGCAAGACCGTAGTCGTTATTCTCGACCCGGCCGATGATATAGCTGGTGGCCATGTCGTATTGGGCCGAGACCAGGAAGATCACGGCAGAAATCGCCGTCATGGCGCGCACAAAGCTGTAGACCAGCGCGGCGAGGATCGCGGGGCGCAAAAGCGGCAAGATGATGCGTCTGAACGTTTGCCAGGAGTTGGCGCCAAGGGTAAGCGAGGATTCATCCAGCGATTTGTCGAGTTGGGACATGCTGGCGATGCCCGCGCGGACGCCCACGGGCATGTTACGGAAGATGAAGCTGACCACAAGGATCACGCCGGTGCCCGTGATTTCGATGGGTGGCACGTTGAAGGCGAGGATGTAGCTGACGCCGATCACGGTGCCGGGGATGGCGAAGGAAAGCATCGTGCCGAACTCGAAGGCGTTCTTGCCTGCGAAGCTTTGCCGGGTCAGCAGGTAGGCCGTGACCAAGCCGACAGCAGCGGTCAAGGGGGCGGCGATGGCCGCGATGGTGATCGTTGTCCAGAAGCTGTCCCAAGCGGCGCCTGTCCAGCGGATGCCCTCTTCTTCGAACCGGACGCTGAAGGCGGTGACGTAGTGCTTGAAGGTGAGCGTGTTGTTGACGCCCCAAAGCTCGACCACGCTGCCGTAGATGATCATGGCATAGACCACGGCGGTGAAGAGCGCCCAGCTAAGCGCGATGATCAGGACGGGGATGGAAAGACCAGTTGGCATCAGCGGGTGGACGCCCGCATCTCCCTTGCCAGTGACGGTCGTGTAGCTCTTTTTCCCCAGCCAGACGCGCTGCGCATAGAAGGCCGAGAGCGTGAAGAACAAGAGCACCATGGCCAGCACGGCGGCCCTGCCCTGATCGTATTGCGCGCCGACGATGGCGAAGAAGATTTCCGTGGACAGCACGTCGAAATTACCACCCAGAACCAGCGGGTTGCCGAAATCGGCCATGCTTTCGATGAACCCCAGCAGGAAGGCGTTGGCGAGACCCGGGCGCATCAGCGGGAGCGAGACCGTCTTGAACGTCTGCCAGCGATTGGCGCGGAGGGTCTGCGACGCTTCCTCCATTGAGGGCGAGACGCCTTCGACGACACCGATCAGCACCAGAAAAGCGATTGGCGTAAAGGCCAGCGTTTGCGCGATCAGCACGCCGGGCGCGCCATACAGCCAACGGGTGGGTTGGGTGCCGAAGAGATCGGCGAAGAAGACCGTGACAGAACCCGAAAGGCCGAAGAGCAGGATCAGCGCGAGGCCGATCACGAAAGGCGGTGTAATGATCGGCAGGACCGTGAGGGCGCGGATGGCGCGCTTGTAACGGAAGCCCGAGCGGGTGACGACAAGGGCGAAGCAGAGGCCAAGCGCGGTGGTGATGAACCCGACGGCGATGGCAAGGAAGAGCGAGTTCCACGCAGCCCCGCAGCGTGCACCCCAAAGGCAACCGAGACCCCAAAGTCGGTCATCGAAAAACTTCGCGGCGAAGACCGACAGCGAATAGGCCCCGTCTTCGGTGATGAAGGCCGAGAAGAGCATGTTGGCGATCGGGTAGAATACGAAGGCCGTAACGATGGTGATGACGCCGCCGATGGCGCTGACGACGAAGACATCCCCGTTGATCGCGCCGCGCGCGGCAATGCCTTGGGTCAACAGGAACAGGAAGGCCGCGGCGCAGATCATCGCGCCATAGCCCATGCCGAACTGGCGAATCTTCGGCTCGCCGAACAGCGCCTTAAGCCAGTCGTAGTTGAAGCCGCGAATGCCGATACCGAAGCCCTGTGCGATCAGCCAACCGAAGCCGAGCGCTCCGGACAGGATCAAGAGCTTTGCATAGAGCGGGTCGGACTTGGCCCGGCCCAGCGCCAAAAGCGGCAGTGCGAGGGGGATCAGCAGAGGGGCAAGCCACAGCTTCTCTCCTTGGCTGATCAGGAAAAGGCCGGGTGCATAGTCCTCATCGAACGGGTAGCCGCCCGTCAGCCACTCGAACGACCAGATGCCGTCCTCCAACATGTACCACGGCAGAAGGCAAAACCCGACCCACCCGGCAATGATCCAGAAGATCAGAACCGGATGGGTGGTCCGTTCACTTTGTACGGAACGCACTGGTTACTGCGGGAGGACCGAAACCTCTTCATCCCACTTCTGAAGCAGGCGCTTTCGTTCATCCGAAGAGCCGTACTTCTTGAAGTCGTAGTCGATCAGCTTGATGGTCGACATGTCCGGGGCCGACGGCGATGTCTCCGCGCTCTTGTTCGAGGGCACCTGGAAGGCGTTCACTTCGAGGGCGAGGTTCTGTGCCTCGGCGGAGAGCGCCCAGTCATAGAACTTCTTCGCTTCTTCCTCGTTCCGCGCTCCGTCGATGATCGACATCGAGCCGATTTCGTACCCGGTGCCCTCGCACGGTGCGACCACCTTCACCGGGAACCCGGATACGGCCTGCTTCACCGCGTCGTGCATGAAGACGATGCCGATGGTGTTTTCGCCCCGGCCAGCGGCCTTGATCGGGGCCGAACCCGACTTGGTGTACTGGTTGATATTGGCGTGGAGGCCCTTCATGAAGTCGAAGCCCTCGTCCTCGCCGAAGATCTGCACCATCGAGGCGAGCGTCGTATAGGCCGTACCCGACGAGTTCGGGTTCGCCATCTGGACATGGCCCTTGTATTCGGGCTTCAGCAGGTCTTTCCAGCAGGCCGGCTCTGGCAGGTTGTTCGCCGCCAAAAGGTCGGTGTTGTAGCCGTACCCGAGTGCACCGGAGTAGATGCCGATTGTCTTGTTGCCGGCACTTTCGGCCTGGGAAATCGCCCAGTCGTGAAGCTGGTCGCGCATGGGCGAGACATATTCCATCGTCAGGCCTTCTTCGGCGGCCTGCAGATGCGGGTCGCCCGTGCCACCCCACCAGACATCGCCTTTCGGGTTCGAGCTTTCGGCCCGGATCTGTGCGAAGGTCTCACCCGAAGACTTGCGCGTCATGTCGACATCGATCCCCGTCGCGTCTTCGAAGCTGCGCGCCATCAGCTGGCACCAGTCTTCCTGCGCCGAGCAGTAGAACGTCAGCTTGTCCGCTTGCGCCGCGCCAAGCGACGCGGTTAGCGCGATCAGGGATCCTGCGGCTGTAAGAGTCAGTTTCTTCATTTTTCCCTCCCATGGGTTTCAATACGCCGGTGTGCCCCGGCTTTCTGTCACCCGGCCTAAGCCGCCGGGCGCAAATCGTCTAGTTCGGTCAGCCTTTCGGGGTTTTTCGCGAGTTCGCGCAACAAGGCGGTCAGTTCCGGTTCATCCGTCAGCTTGGCGGCTTTGGCGAGCGAGAACCAGTGGCGTTTTCGCTCCTTTCGTTCTTTCCAGCGCCGTTTCAACTTTTCGACGATCATCGGATAGACCGTGACCCGGCAGCGGACCGAACGGCCATCATCAAGCCGTTTCTTGTAGTGATAAGCCCCGATCGCCTGGTCAGACACGAAACCGACGGCTCCGGCTTCTTCGAGCGCTTCGATCTTGGCCGCCTGCCAATCCTTCTTGCCATCCATCGTCCAGCCCTTTGGCATGATCCAACGGCCGCGTTCGCGGGAAGTGACCATCAGGATACGGGGCCGACCCTTCTTGTCCCAATGGATGGGCAGGGCCGCGATCTGTTTCGCCATTGCCCTCTTACTGCTCATGCGATCCCGCCCACGTGCTTCGGTCGCGCCAGCCGGCTTCCCAGCAAATCGCCCGTCTCTTCGGCGATCGGATAGGCCACGTAACTCAGAGCGGCATTGATCTGTTTCAGCAGCCTCAGCACCTCTTGATGGATATTCGTCGTCTCGATGCTGGCGGTTCCACCCTGCTGCAGGCGCTTCAGATGGCGTTCCTGCAAACGCTGCTCTTCGACCCGGATGCGATCCTTTTCCGCAACCAGCTGCCGGGCGGCCTCGGCGTCGCCGGTCGTCAGCACTTGCAGAGCAAGCTGACCGTTGGTGACGACTTGATCATGGAAATTCTCAAGGTCAAACGCTCCCTCGTCAGAGAAAGCAAGTGCGTCAGCGCGCATCTTTTCGGCCAGCGCCACAAGACCGACGGCAATGCGGTCCCCGGCCTCTTCCAGGTTATTGGCCGTTGCGACGATGTCGAGGGTCTTCTTTTCCTCGCCGTCGCTCAGGTCGCGTTCCCGCAACTGCGAGATGTAAATCTTCGTCTCGAAATGCATCCGGTCGATATTGTCTTCGCGCAGTTTGATCATCCGCGCGGTCTCCGGCGTCCATGCGCGGAAAAGGCTCATCACCGGCAGCAAAATCGCCTGGACCGTCTCCGCCATTCTCAGCAACTCGCGCTGCGCGCAGGCCAGTGCCAGAGGTGTGTGATCCAGCGCGGTTTCATCCAGCGCCGTGACGGAGGCTCTGACGCTTTCGGTGTGCTCTGGCACTGGCCTGCGCGCAGCGCGAGTTGCTGAGAATGGCGGAGACGGTCCAGGCGATTTTGCT
>JASJDQ010000147.1 GCA_030065075.1 Paracoccaceae bacterium
TGCGCCACGGCATCGGTCGCCTCGACGCTGGAGCCTTCCGGCAGGTCGATGATGATGGCGAGTTCAGACTTGTTGTCGAAGGGCAGCAGTTTGACGGTGACATCCTTGGTATAGAGCATCCCCAGAGAGCCGAAGGACAGGACCGCGACGATGATGAGAAAGAGCGCGCTGCGTCCCTTGCCGGCAAGGATCGGGCGGGCGACAGCGGCGTAGAACCGGCCCAGCCGGCCGCCGGGAAAGCCGCCGCCTTCCTCGTCGTGGTATAACGGCGCGCGGCCCGCGATCCTCAGCATCAGCCACGGCGTGATCATCACCGCGACGAAGAACGAGAAGATCATCGCGGCAGACGCATTGGCCGGGATCGGGCTCATATAGGGCCCCATCAGGCCTGAGACGAATAGCATCGGCAGAAGCGCTACCACGACCGTCAGGGTCGCCACAATGGTCGGATTGCCGACCTCTGCCACGGCCTCGATCGCCGCGCTGAAGCGGCTTTGATCGGCGCGCTTCATGCCCCAATGGCGGGCGATGTTCTCGATCACGACGATGGCGTCATCGACAAGGATACCGATGGAGAATATCAGCGCGAAAAGCGAGACGCGGTTCAGCGTGTAGCCCATGATCCACGCGGCGAAGAGTGTCAGCAGAATCGTCACCGGGATGACGATCGCCACCACGAGGGCCTCGCGCCAGCCGATCGCCAGGAACACCAGTGCCACGATGGACACCGTCGCGAGCCCGAGATGGAAGAGAAGCTCGTTGGCCTTCTCGTCGGCCGTCTCGCCGTAGTCTCGGGTCACCTCGATCTCGACGCTGCCCGGGATGATCCGGCCCTCCATCTCGTGCATCTGGTGCAGGATTTCCTCTGCCACGATCACGGCGTTCGCGCCCGCGCGTTTGGCGAGCGCCAGCGTTATGGCAGGTTTCCGGACGATCTCGCCCCCCTCGGTGCGGTGCAGCGTTGCGACATGGCGTTCGTCCATGCCCGAGATGAAGCCGACATCGGCGACATCGCGCACATAGACGGTACGGCCATCGCGTGCCGTGAGTTCCAGGTTCCCGATCTCTTCCGGGGTGTTCAGCGTCTCGCCGATGACGAGGTCGATCTGCTGTCCCTCCCGGCGCAGATCGCCTGCGGGCGCAGCGCTGTTCGCGCCCCGGATCTTGCCGGCGAGCTGTTGAAGCGTAATGCCGTAGAGCGCCAGCCGTTCGGGATCGGGCGCGACGCGCAGCGCCTCTGTCTCCTCTCCTATCAGGTAGGTCAATCCCACATCCTCAATCCGCGCGAGCCGCACCTCCACCTCGCGGGCGATGCGGGTCAGGTCCGCCGCCGTGATCCCCTCGTGACCATGGGCGGGGCTGAAGGTCAGCGCCACGATGGCGACGTCATTGATGCCGCGCCCGACGACCAGCGGCTCGGGGATGCCGACGGGGATCCGGTCGATATTGGCGAGGATCTTGTCGCGCACGCGCAGGATCGCGGTGTCGGACGACACCCCCACCTCGAAACGCGCGGTGACCATCACCGCATCGTCCCGCGTATCGGAATAGACGTGTTCGACCTGGTCGATGCCCTTGACGATGGTCTCCAACGGCTCCGTGACCAGCTTGACGGCATCTTCCGCCCGAAGCCCGTGGGCCTGAACGTGGATGTCAACCAGCGGGACCGAAATCTGCGGCTCCTCCTCGCGGGGGAGGCTGACGAGCGCGATCAGCCCGACGGCCAGCGAGGCGAGCAATATGAGCGGGGTCAGGGGCGAGGCGAGGAAGGCCTGCGTCAGTCGCCCGGCAATGCCGAGCCCGCCGTTCTCTGTCTCTGAACCGTCACTCATCTTCGGTGACCACGGTCTCGCCCGCACCGAGCCCGGTCAGGATCTCGCGCCACTGCGTGCCGTCCCGCTGAAGTGCCCCGCCCGGCACGACCACCCGTTCAACCGGGCCTTCGTCCGTTTCCACTGTCACGAAATCCAGCCCACCATGGCGCGACAGCGCGGCTTCGGGGGCGAGGATCGCCTGCCGTTCGCCGACCGGCAGCCGCACAGGCAGGCGCCGCCCGATGAAATCCGGATCGAGTCCTTCGACGTCGACATCGGCCTGCACGCGGCCGCCTTCGATCTGCGGATAAAGCTTGGCGAGCGTGCCTTGGCGCAATTCCCCGACCGTGCCGATTTCGATCACGTCGCCTTCGGCCAGGTCGGCGGCGTGCCGCTCGGGGATGGAAAGCCTGAGATAGACGCCACCGCCGCCCACGACCGCAATCGCCTCTCCCGGTGCGACGACCGAGCCGACGGAGACCGGGACCGACAGGACGATCCCGTCCTCGGGCGACAGGACGGCGCCTTCTTCGATCTGACGCTCAATCACCAACCGTTCCGCCTCTAGACTGGTGATCTCGCCTTCGAGGACACTGACGGCGGTTTGAAGCTCCTCGAAGCGCTGGCTGGTGATCACGCCCCGCTCGATCAACTGCTCGCCCCGCGCCAACTCGGAGCGCGCGGTTTCGAGACGCGATGCCAGCGCGTCCAGCCGGGCGTCCAAAGCCTCGATCTGGAAGGTGAGCTTGGGGTCTTCGATGAGGGCGACCCTGCCACCGGACCGCACCTCGTCTCCCTCTGTCACGTCGAGAGACACGATCGATCCGCCGATGCGCGCACGCGCTGGCACGCGGTCCCGTGTCTCGACCTGACCGTAGACTGGCTTCCATTCCGTGACGGTTTGGTATGAGACCTCGAACGTCTCCCCCGACGCTGACGATGCAAAGGAGCAGATTGCAAGAATAAGAAGGAACCGAGACATGCGACTATGGACCAGAATTGGGTTGCATTGGCGCAATCGAATAGTGGATGGAAGGCAGTCTCGCATTGATTTGTCGCAATTAAGGGTTTCCGGAGGACAAGCTGCTGTCAGAAAAGGGCTACGCAAATACGCGCTCCCTGGCTGATGCGATATCTAGCCAGAGCTGAATGACAGTGGCGTACCGGTTGCTGTTGATCGGATACTGGTCTTGGCACGAGCAAGTGCTGCGACTTTTTCGCTGTGCCACTCCGCGTAACTTTCGGCCCATTCCCGACATTCGCCGTCGCACCTCGACGCTGCAGTCGCAGCCCGCATAGCCGCCATTCGCTGCATCAGCTCTGACTCGGAGGCATCATGTGACTGAACTGCGGACCAAGCCGCCCTCAGATGGTGCCGCTTGAATGTCTGCGTTACATTAGTGCGGTCGTCGCCAAGAACAGCTAGCAATTCTATCGCGACGGAAACTCGAATAGTGCACGTCCATGTCCGACACAATACTTGCTGCTGAACCAACTATCCGCCTTATTGCCTTCCTGGCCGTTCTGGCGGCCATGGGACTTTGGGAAGTGGCCGCACCCCGGCGACGACGGGATATTCCGCGGGTTGTCCGATGGACAAATAACCTTGCGCTCGTGGTGCTCGACACCGCCATCCTGCGGCTGACCTTTCCGATCCTCGCGGTTGGTCTCGCAGCCATGGCCGAGGAGCGCGGATGGGGGTTGTTCAACAACATCGATGCGCCGATTTGGGTTGCTATCGTGGTCTCTATGCTGCTTCTCGATCTCGCAATCTACCTTCAGCATGTGATGTTCCACACGGTACCGGGGCTCTGGCGCCTGCACCGGATGCACCACGCCGATCTCGACTTCGACGCGACGACGGGGCTGCGGTTCCACCCGGTGGAAATCGTGATCTCGATGGGGATCAAGCTCGCGGTGGTCGCGGCGCTCGGCCCGCCCGCTGTCGCCGTGCTCCTGTTCGAGGTAATCCTGAACGCTACCGCGCTCTTCAACCACGCAAACATTGATTTTCCTCGTCCGGTGGACCGAATCCTCAGATGGATCGTTGTCACCCCGGACATGCACCGAGTCCACCATTCCGTCGATCCACGCGAGACCAACTCGAACTTTGGCTTCAATCTACCGTGGTGGGACCGGCTCCTCGGCACATACGTTGCCCAACCCGCGAAGGGGCACAAGGGTATGGAAATCGGCCTCGAACAGTTTCGCACACGCCGCGACCTCTGGCTCGACCGAATGCTGGTTCAGCCGCTGCGCGGCCCGGCGGGCGGAGGTGCGCTCGACCCCCAGAGCGAACGGAGACGATCTTCACCCGTCTCGTCCAAGCAAACCAAGCTTGGCACTGATCAAATGGATCGATAGCCCTGAACGAAAGACTGTTTTGCGGCGCTTGAGCGTCATTCAGGCAGCGTGCAATATCGGTCGAAATGGGCTCTATGCAGACATCGGATGCAACTCAGCATTTAGCTGTGCCCGAACCCGGTGCAGTTGCGTTTCCGGCCCATTCCGGACCTTCACTTCAACTGGCTACGCCGCAGTGCAACGTGGAATCGACCGTTCGCTGGAGCCGCAAGATGAACTCGTTGCTGAGGTGGGTTGTGCAACACATACTGGACATTCAAGCAGGTTAAGTTCATCTACCATTCGCGAGATGCCAAATAGTCAGCTGCCAATTCATCCAGCTCTGGCTGGGCGAACCAAATCCCATTCGCCATGACACCGACGCGCTCACGCGTTGCGCTTACGTTGTCGAGAGGGTTGCCCGACAGCAAGATCAAGTCGGCAGCGCTTCCGACAGAGACGGTTCCTTGCACGTCTCCAGTCATCTCATTGATTATCTGCCCTGCTGTTCTTGTACCGGCTGCCAGAGCCTCATAGCTCGTCAGACCCGCATCAACGAGCAACTCTAGCTCGCGGTGAATGTCGCTTGGAATGGAGCCTTCGGGAGTGAATCCACCAGCGTCAGTTCCAATGGTAATCGGCACGCCCGCGTCATGAAGTGCTTTGACCATCGCGGAAAGAAATGGCTGGATTTCGTCCCGGCGATACTCACCTTGACCCGCAAAAGGACCGAAATGACGGCCGCGGGTCTTCCAATCTTGTACGTAATCTTGACGAAACTCCGCAAACCTCGGCTCGTCCAGAGTTCCTTCTAAATCGAGGAGCAACTTGTAAAGCGCCTCATCAGTCGACAGATTCGACACGACAGACACATCGTTTTCGATGACGAGTTTTACGGTCTGAGGAATAGTGGATGCATCAACCGGATAGTTCCGCAGTTCATCGTACTGAGGGTCGGGCTCTTTGCCCGTGTTGTAACCGATCCAGTGATGCGAGAGGAACTCATCGACATGAGAGACCCCTTGCAATCCTGATGACAGCTAGACCTCTAGCGGTACCTGGTTCAAGAGGTGTCCAACAGAATAAAGACCTTCCCTCTCAGCTGCCGAAACTGCCGCTAGGAACTGCCTCTCCGTCAAGCCGTCGTACAATTTGACGCCGTTATATCCATCCCTTCGGTATTTGGACGTAATCGCTTGGGTGGGAGAGGCTCGGTCCTCGAAGACATGTGCCTGCGGCGCGTCGAATATGGGATTCAGGATATTGAGGGGTGGCAGTTCGCTTATGTAAAGGGCGACACCGACAACGAGTCCGGCCGCGCTTGCGACTAGAGCTGCGCGCCGTGTGCGGTAACGCTTGAATACCAGCGCAACGATCAAAGCCAGCAGCATAGGCAAAACAATCCGGGCCGCATCATAACCGAGGACAATCGTACGGATGCCGAGTTCGTCGTCGTAGTTGCCGACGAGCGTCGGCTCCATCGCGTAAATTCGTGGCCCAATGAGATCACCCGACTGAACCTCTTCGCGCCATTTGAGTGCGCCCGCTGGCGCCCGAGACTCTACGAACAAATGGCCCAGCCATGGGGGGCTAGACAGAGGTCTGCTTGGCAATCTATCCACATCTTACAATGCAAGTGCAGCGAACGGCCGCATCCGCGCTGCTCACTGATACCAACATAAGCTACTTGCCTATCCAGCGCTTGCAGCGAAAGCCCGCTTCGTCCGCTTAGCGGGCGTCAGACCAGCCTGCAGCGAGCGGCCGCTTCGAGCCCAAAGCAGACCTGCTCAGGGTGTTCAATTTCGCATTTGCAGCAAGAACGCCGATAGTCACGAACGGCCCTAAGCTGCCGTTCGACAGTTACCGAAGTGCCGCGATGCGGCTTTCATGACCCTGCATTTCTTTTCCGGACATCAATTTCAGCTGGTGCGCGAGCGCAATGTGGGGATACCAGCCGCCGTGAAAGTCCTTGGCGCGGCAGCCTTCTGCTCGAAATGCTCCGAAGTTTAATGCGCCGCCGTTGTGCTAAACTGGATAGAAAATAGTTCACTCCGGATCAAACACGTAGCCTATTCCGCGCACCGTCCGGATCACGCTCGGCTTCTGCGGGTTGCGCTCGATCTTCCGTCTCAGCCGCGAAATTCGGATGTCGATCGAACGGTCGAACGGGTCCCAAGACCGGTCATGAGCCTGCTCTAGGATCTGGTCGCGGTTCAGCACCCGGCCCTGGTTGTCGGCGAAGAGTTTGAGAAGCCTGAATTCCATCGCGGTCAAGGGCACGTCTTCGCCCTCGGCATCCGTCATCTTCGCGGCGTCGAGGTCGAGAATGTATTCGCCAAAAGCCACGCGCTGCCCGGCGACAGCATTGGCCGCCGGCACCGCCGGCGCCCCACGGCGGCGCAAAACCGCCTTTATCCGAGCCTCGAGCTCGCGCAGATCGACCGGCTTGCCAAGGTAATCGTCCGCGCCCATCTCCAACCCGACGATCTTGTCGACAGTCTCACCGGCAGCGGTCAGCATCACGACCGGCACATCGTTCTCGGTCCGCAGGCTTCTGAGTGCCGAAAGTCCATCCTCACCAGGCATGTTGATGTCCAGCAGGATGAGGTCGGGAGCATCGGTTTCGACTGCCTCGCGCATTGTCGCGGCGTCTCCAGCGACGGTCACGCCAAAGCCTCGCTTCTCGAGGTACTCCTGCAGCATCTCGCGCAGGTCAGGTTCATCGTCGCAGAGGAGGATCGTGGCGGTCGTCATGTGGAACTCCCGGAAATCAGACGTGTCACGAACTCTCTCAACTCCTTGGGCGAAACAGGTTTCTCGATATAAGGGCGCTTCACCTCGCCGAGGAAAGCCTGGCTCTGGCGGCCCATTGTGTCACCAGTGAGGAAGCCCGTGTGTCGGGCCAGTTCGGGCTGGCGCTCCGTGATCGCCTCATAGACGCCGCGCCCGTCGATATCGGGCATATTCAGATCCGACAGGACGGCGTCGTAGCTGGACTCTCCTAGCGTGTCGAGCGCGTCCTGGGCGTTGTAGACCACGTGCGTGCTGAAGCCGCCTCGCTCAAGGATCTCGGCATTTAGGTCGGCAACGTCCGGCTCGTCGTCGATGACGAGGATATGGGCCGTTTTGTCCGTGGCCTCGTCCGGCGGTGCGGCTACCATTTTTCGCCGGTCCGCCTTGTTGCAGGGCAGCGTGATGACGAAACGCGCCCCGCCAGCGTCAGCTGCCTCGACTGAGATGTTCCCCTTGTGCGCAGCGACGATGCGGTGACACATGGCGAGCCCGATGCCCGTCCCCTTGCCCACGCCCTTGGTGGTGAAGAACGGTTCGAAGACACGTGCCCGGATGTCTTTCGGGATCCCCGGACCATCATCCTCGACGACGATACGCGCACCGTCTTTCAAGGGCTTCGAGAGGACGCGAATGTGTCCTGAATTCTCGCCAATGGCTTGGGCTGCGTTCAGAACCAGGTTGATGACGACCTGCGTGATCTGGTCCGGGTCGGCACAGACCGGCTTCAGTTCCCGGTCGAGCGCCAACTCGATTTCTGCGTTTCCAAGCGAATCGCCGTAGCGCGCGACCTCGACTGCCGTCTCGATCACCTCGTTGATCTCGGTCTCTTCCATCCTGACCGGCTCGTGCCGGGCCATGGTCAGGAAGGCCTTCACGATCTTGGCACAGCGTTCGGCGGCCTCCGAGATTTTCTTTGTCTTTCTCAGAACGTCCGGGTCCAGGACTTCGTCCTCGAGCATCATCGCGTGTCCCACGACGACCGAAAGCGGATTGTTCAGTTCGTGGGCGACCCCGGCCATCAGGCCGCCAAGGGCCATCATCTTCTCGTTTTGGAACATCTGCTCTCGTTGATGTTCAAGTTCTTCCTCGATTTGGAGCTCGTGCGTAAGGTCGCGAGTAAAGGTCACCAGAACCTCCTCGCCGTTCCATTCAGTCAGGCGACCCGAGACGGCGCCCACGAAAGGTTCGCCTTCGGCATTCTTGAACTCGGCCCTATAATCCCTGACGGACCCTGTGGCCCTAACCGCTTCGAGAAATCCTTTTCGCTTCGAGGCGTCGACGTAGAAAGTGGTGGCATCGAGGTTTTCACCGAAAAGCTTCACGAGTTCCGGGGAGCGATAGATGATCTCGCCCGTGTCCGAACGGTTCATGAGGACGGGTGCCGGAAAGGCCTCGACCACGCGGCGGATCAGTGCCTCACGCTCCTGTACCTCGGTTAGGTCGGTCATCGACGAGACGACGCATGTCTCGCCGTCGAATTCGGTCAAAACGCCAGTAAGCGACACCGAGATCTTTCGGCCATTCGGTGTGCTGAACCGGGTCTGGAAGTCCTCAACCTTGCCGTACTTGTGCAGCCGCCTGACGTATTCCGGCCGTGCCTCGGGATCGATGAAGACGGGCCGAGCATCCTCGACAACACCGATCATCTCGACTGCGGCGGGCGACTGGTAAACGACCTTGCCGTCCTCGGCCCGCGCCATGACGACCGGAATCGGGTTCGCTTCGAGGATGCGCGACAACAGCCGGTCCCGCTCCTCGGCGCGGACCTCGGCCATGTGCTTGTCGGTCACGTCGGTCCGCGTCACCACGAAACCGCCGCTCTTCGTCGGGTGATAGGACAGTTCAAAGTACCGGTCGTCGAGCTGCCGGATCTCGGTGCGTTTCGCGCCCGCGTCCCGGTCGCCTTCCGACACCGTTTCCCACTCGGCACCGCTTTCGTGCTTCTCACTCACCACACCCCGCTGCACGCAGCCGTGTATCAGGTCGCGCCAGTGCATGCCTGGCCGGATCATGTCCGATATGGGGCCAAGCAAGTCCTTGTAACGCTGGTTGAACATGACGAGCCGCTCGTCGGCGTCGTAGATCGCGATACCCTCCTCAAGCGCCTCGAAGGCCTCGGCCAGAAGCTCGGGTGAGATCGTGGTGAAATCAGTCGGTTGGCTTGTCATATGACTGTTCTAGAGCGGCTCTGTTTCACGCCGATTTCAACCGCGGAGGCTTTTGTTTCATTTGTATCAGCGCATTTCCAGAAAGCGCGGCGATATCTCTCCGAATTCCTTTCTTCGCAGGCACTTGCCCTGCGTTGGGCCCGTTAGGGCGAACCAACGACAATTGAAACACGCGAACCCGGTTTCAGACAACCCACTGCAACATGAGCAGACGAGAAAGCTGCCATTGAAACCGACGGCCACGCCGTCCCCAAGGAAAGGCAGAGAGACATGACCGCTTTCGTAATTACCTCCCCCGCTCCCGTCTCGCCTCGGGCCGGCTTCGGCTGGCTGGGAAGAACCGTCCACGACTGGAACAAGCGCCGGATCACCCGCCGCGAAATCGCACGGCTCGACGCGCACCTCTTGTGCGACATCGGGATCACACCGCCGCCCGCTGATCCCGGCGTCGAGCTTCTCAGGAAGGCGCAGGTCTCATGGTGAAACCGTTCCAGCGCTCCCGCCGCGAAACCGACACCAGGTACCGCGACGCCCTGCGCGGCACCAACTTCCAACGCTACTTCCAGGGCGCGTGATCCGCGCCCTGCCCCTCCTCCAAAGGAATACGCACATGACAATCAAGACCTCGATCCTCGACACCATCGGCGACACCCCCGTGATCCGCGTCAACAACATCGCGCCCGAGGGCGTCGAGATGTACGTGAAACTTGAGGCAAGCAACCCCGGCGGCTCGGTCAAGGACCGCCTGGCGCGCGCCATCATCGAGACCGCCGAAAAGGACGGCAGCCTGAAGCCCGGCCAGACCGTGGTCGAGGCAACCTCGGGCAACACAGGCATCGGCCTCGCCATTGTTTGCGCCCAAAAGGGTTATCCACTGGTCGTCACCATGGCCGAGAGTTTCTCTGTCGAACGCCGCAAGCTCCTTCGCTTCCTCGGCGCCAAGGTCGTGCTGACGCCCGCCTCCGAAAAGGGCACCGGCATGGTGCGGAAGGCGAAGGAGCTTGCGGCGTTCGACAGAGAAACTCTCGGCCATGGTGACGACCAGTGGATAACCCTTTTGGGCGCAAACAATGGCGAGGCCGATGCCTGTGTTGCCCGAGGTTGCCTCGACCACGGTC
>JASJDQ010000148.1 GCA_030065075.1 Paracoccaceae bacterium
GGCCTATTTCGGCCCCGGCCAGCCGCTTTACCTGTTGTTCTTCGCGGGCATGATCATCTTCTTCACGTACTTCTACACGCTGAACGTGTCGTTCAAACCCGACGATGTCGCGGACAATCTCAAGAACCAGAATGGGTTCGTGCCGGGCATCAAACCGGGCAAGAAGACAGAAGAGTACTTGGAGTACGTGGTGAATCGCATCCTTGTCCTTGGTGCTTCCTATCTGGCGCTGGTGTGTATGATCCCCGAAATGATCCGCGGAAACTTGGCAATCACGGCTTACTTCGGGGGCACGTCGATCCTGATTATTGTCAGCGTGGGAATGGATTTCATCCAGCAGGTGCAGTCCCATCTTCTGGCCCACCAATACGAAGGGCTGATTGAAAAATCACAGCTGCGTGGTAAACGACGCGGCGGGAAGACCAAAGGGACAGCAAGACAATGAATATCATACTCCTCGGCCCGCCGGGGGCCGGGAAGGGCACTCAGGCCGCCATTCTCGTTGAAAAGCGCGGCATGGTTCAGCTTTCAACCGGTGACATGCTTCGCGAAGCGCGGACCAGCGGGACCGAAATGGGCCAGAAGGTCGCCGCGATCATGGATGCCGGCGAATTGGTCACAGACGAGATCGTAATTGGCTTGATCGAAGAGAAGCTTCGCGCAGACGAAGGCAATGGGTTCATTTTCGATGGTTTCCCAAGAACCTTGGCTCAGGCGGATGCGTTGGAAGACTTGCTGAAGGACTTTGGCCAGTCGCTTGATTGCGTCATCGAGATGCAAGTCAATGACGAGATCCTTGTCGACCGCATTGTCGGACGCGCCGAAGAGGCGCGCAAGGCTGGGCAACCGGTTCGTGCCGACGACAATGAGGAAAGCCTGAAGATTCGCTTGATGGAATACTACAAGAAGACGTCGCCCTTGATTGGCTATTACTTCGCCAAAGGCACGCTTCGATCCGTCAACGGCCTGGGCGAGATCGACGAGGTCGCGTCGGAAATCCAATCTGTTCTTGGATAATACTTAGTTTGCCCGCCCGGTGGGGTCCGTATCCATCGCAAAGCTGTCGGCTGTAATGTCCGAACGTGCAGAAAGTCCCTGACGCTCTGCGGCATTTGCAGCATTAGATAGCCGAGCCGAGATCTCGAGCAGTTCGGACGTGAATGTCGGCGAAAGCGCCTGGGACATGTCGTAGGCCGCCTTTTCGATGTTCTGTGCCAATTCGCGCAACGAGGCCGAAAGGTTCTCTTTCTTCGCATCAGCCATGTTTCGTTCCCTCTGGATTCGAGTCTCGGTTAGCAGTTCCAGTGTGTTGAAGCAAGCTGCTACATGTAGCAGCTGACATAAACCATCAGAAGAATACTGCAAGTGATCGATACATTTACCACATTGGTGGAAAGGGTTGGTAATCCCTGCTATCCCTCGGGATGAATCATCAACAGCAATTCTCGCGCAATCGTTCTTGCGTCGCGAAAAAGAGTAACAGGGAAAGTACATACATGGTTGCAGAGGACAGGGAGGTCATCAGCGCGAAAGTCTCACAGGGCTCCGCCGCCGGCTGGCGGAAATTCTGCGAAGACAACGGAGTTTCACTGGCTGCATTACTGGAAGTTGCAGGACTTCATCTGGCTGATGAAACGAATCCACCAACCACTACCGAACGGATCGAAATGATCGAAGAAGCGCGCGCCATCGACATTCAAAGACGCTCTCGTCGCACCTGAGTTTTGCCTGTTTGAAAGACGTTAACAAAAAATCCCTTGACAGTGTTCAGGCACCCTTGACCCGGTGGGATTAAGCGCATAACTACCGCCATCTCGTATGAGAATCATAAACCAAGCCCGGGCTTTCCACGCTCGGGCTTACGTTGTGAAAAAAGGGCCTGGAACGACGGGCTCGCAACGAAAGGACATTGAACGTGGCACGTATCGCCGGCGTGAACATCCCGACTGCAAAGCGGGTTCCGATCGCCCTGACTTACATTCATGGCATTGGCCCCGCATCGGCCAGGGCAATCTGCGAAGCAACCAACATCGACGCGACACGCCGGGTCAACGATCTGAGCGACGCCGAGGTGCTTGCGATCCGCGAACACATCGACGCGAACTATTCGGTCGAAGGCGACCTGCGGCGCGAGATGCAGATGAACATCAAGCGTCTTATGGACCTTGGCTGCTACCGTGGCCTGCGCCATCGCCGCAACCTGCCGGTACGTGGGCAGCGGACGCACACCAATGCACGCACGCGCAAGGGGCCCGCAAAGCCCATTGCCGGCAAGAAGAAATAAGGGAGGCCGGAAGATATGGCACGTGATCGTCGCGTCAAAAAGAAGGTCTCCAAGAACATCGCCGCTGGTGTTGCGCATGTGAACTCGACCTTCAACAACACCAAGATCCTGATCTCGGACGTTCAAGGCAACGCCATTGCCTGGTCGTCGGCAGGAACGATGGGCTTCAAGGGCTCGCGCAAGTCTACGCCCTATGCCGCCCAGATGGCCGCTGAAGACGCTGGCAAGAAAGCGCAGGAACATGGTGTTCGCACGCTGGAAGTCGAAGTGCAGGGCCCGGGCTCGGGGCGCGAAAGCGCACTTCGCGCACTGGCGGCTGTTGGGTTCAACATCACATCGATCCGCGATGTAACGCCGATCGCGCACAACGGCTGCCGCCCGCCGAAGCGTCGCCGCGTTTGATTTTTCGGGCGGACATGACCGCCGCCCAAACCCTCGGGAGCGTTCGGACCTCGGTCATGGGTCCGGTGCGCAAGAATTGAGGAGAAGTCCATGATCCATAAGAATTGGCAGGAATTGATCAAGCCGTCGCAGCTTGAAGTGAAACCAGGCAACGACCCGGCACGGCAGGCAACAGTTGTTGCCGAACCGCTGGAACGCGGCTTTGGTCTGACATTGGGCAACGCGCTTCGTCGCGTGCTTATGTCGTCCTTGCAGGGCGCGGCGATCACCAGCGTCCAGATTGACAACGTCTTGCACGAGTTTTCGTCTGTCGCTGGTGTGCGCGAGGATGTCACGGATATCGTCCTGAACCTCAAAGGCGTCGCCATCCGTATGGACGTCGAAGGGCCCAAGCGCCTCTCGATCAGCGTCAAAGGCCCACAGGTCGTCACTGCTGGCGATATCGGCGAGGTCGCAGGTATCGAGGTTCTGAACAAAGACCACGTCATCTGCCACCTTGACGAGGGTGCGGACCTCTTCATGGAACTGACCGTCAACACCGGCAAGGGCTATGTCGCTGCGGACAAGAACCGCCCCGAAGATGCGCCCATTGGTCTGGTGCCGGTCGACGCGATCTATTCGCCGGTCAAGAAGGTCAGCTACGATGTTCAGCCGACCCGCGAAGGTCAGGTTCTGGACTATGACAAGCTTACGCTGAAGCTGGAAACAGACGGCTCGGTTTCGCCGGATGATGCAGTGGCCCTGGCCGCGCGCATCCTTCAGGACCAGCTGTCGATCTTCGTCAACTTCGACGAACCGGAAGCGGCCCGCACGCAGGACGATGACGATGGTCTGGAGTTCAACCCGCTGCTTCTGAAGAAGGTCGACGAACTGGAGCTTTCGGTGCGCTCGGCGAACTGCCTGAAGAACGACAATATCGTTTATATCGGTGACCTCATCCAGAAGACGGAAGCCGAGATGCTTCGGACGCCGAACTTCGGTCGGAAATCTCTGAACGAGATCAAGGAAGTGCTTTCGGGCATGGGCCTGCACCTTGGCATGGATGTTGAGGAATGGCCGCCTGAGAACATCGAGGACCTGGCCAAGAAGTTCGAGGACCAGTTCTAAGGAACCAATGCCCGGAATGCCGGGGATATACTGGGCAAATGCCCCAAGGTGAGCGGGGGACACGCATCCCCCGCCGGACAAAGCATAAAGAAGGATTGGAAATATGCGTCATGCCCGCGGCTATCGCCGCCTGAACAGAACTCACGAGCACCGCAAGGCGCTCTTCGCAAATATGGCCGGGTCGCTCATCGAACATGAGCAGATCAAGACAACGCTTCCCAAGGCCAAAGAGTTGAAGCGTGTCATGGACAAGCTCATCACCTTGGGTAAGAAGGGCGATCTGCATTCGCGTCGCCTTGCGGCGTCGCGCCTGAAACAGGACCAATACGTTGCCAAGCTGTTTGAAGTGCTTGGGCCACGCTATGCAGAACGCAACGGCGGCTATACGCGCGTTCTGAAAGCCGGGTTCCGCTACGGCGATATGGCGCCCATGGCAATCATCGAATTGGTCGACCGCGATCCGGAAGCCAAAGGCGCGGCCGACAAGGCGCGCGTTGCTGAAGAAGAAGCGGCTGAACTGGAATAACGGCGCTCGCGAGATGAAAAAGGCCGCCTCCGCTAAGGCGGCCTTTCTTGTCTCAGCAGCCTCTTGACGTTCGTTGGAAGACAAAGGCGAGCGATGAAAGAAGGTGCTCTTCCGTGGCTGCCCCGCCTGTATCCTCGCGCGAGCTGACGCGCAGGAACTCCAGAAGAAGGTGCTTTTCTGACCCGCTTAGTTCTTCGGCAGTCTCATGAATCGTTTGACTTGCGTTAAGCATTTTACCGTTTTCGTAGAGTTGGCCCCAACAAGATACAATTTAAGGTTGACTGCTGGACGCGCAACTTGTCTAAAAGTACAAGTAAGCCCGGATCGACCGGGAAGACGGCAAAATGCCAAATTCGCGGACATCCGTGTTTTGGAGGGCAACCCATGTGGCGTGACAACGAACCATACGAAATTCTGACTAGGGACCAGAACCGTCATGGTGCGCGCCACGACAAGGAATCGCTTCAGGCGAACCTTGATGCGTTGTCGGAATTGTCACCTGCCGGTTTTTCAGCTGGGCTTCACATCCGCTTTGCCTCGCCTTTGATTTACGTTCGCACGTATGAAGACGCCTGGACCAAAGTGTATGACGAGAATGCGTATGCACTGCGCGATCCCCTTGTATTCTGGGGATTGGGCGTGAAGGGACATACGCGCTGGAGCGCAATCAAGCTTCCAGATCCTTTCAATATTCTCGGTCAGGCCCGTAGCCACGGGCTTGTTTATGGGGCTGTGATTTCCTGCGGACCGATTACATCGCGAAGCATTGTCGGAATGGCGCATAACCTGCGCGAGTTTACGGACGAAGAAATTAACGAGGCAGCGAAGATCGTTCATAATCTTCACCTTGCCGCCGAACCCCCAACCGAGTTGACGCGCGCGCAAGTCGAAGCGCTGCGTCTGCTGGCTGATGGGGACCGGCACGCTGCCGCGGCTGCTAAACTTGGAATTTCAGAGAGTGCGTTCAAGGCACGCCTGCAGTCCGCCCGGGTGCGGCTGGGCGCGCGTACGACGGCTCAGGCGCTGAAAAAAGCCCGGGAATACCAACTTCTGTAAAGGCAGTACGACCTCCCCCTGAAGGTTTTTCAACCAGACCGGAGGCTGTACCAATGCAAGTAACAACTCTTTCGTTCGAGAATTTACACAACCATGGCGAGTTATTTGCCAACATGCTTCGCGCGAGACACAAGACCTTCATCCAGCGCAACAACTGGGAACTTCCAGAAGCCAATGGCATGGAGTTCGACCAATACGACACACCCGCCAGCCGGTGGGTTGCCGTCCACGAGTTCGGTCAGGTTTTGGCCGGCGTGAGGTTGACACCCACCACGGCGCGCTGCGGCATCTATTCCTACATGATCCGCGATGCGCAGCTTGGACTGCTGGATAGCATTCCATCGAATCTGTTGGACGAAGAAGCGCCGGTCGCTCCACACATCTGGGAGTCGAGCCGGGTATTCGTGTCTGACAGCGTCCCGTCCAAGCTGCGATTGCGCGTACAGTGTTCGTTGATCGACGAAATGGTGCGGTCTGCCCGGTCGCTCGGGGCAACTTCACTGATCGGCATCGTGCCCGAACACAGCCCGCGTCTTGCGCGCCGGACCGGGATCGATTGTGTCCCCGCCGGGCCGGTCATTGAAACCGATGATGACGAACGCTCGGTTTGCGTGCGGATTGCACTGGCGACCAAGCTGCACTGAGGTATTGCGCCGCCTGATTGGCGTCGCGCAACTGGGGGGACGCTGTCCCCCCAGCCCCCCTTGGCATACGTGAGCCAGAAAGAAGGGGGCTTTTGGTTTTTCTCCGTCGAGCTTAGCTAGAGGGTATGGCGGACCTTTTCGATACTTCCCCTGCGCCTTCGTCTGATGCGGGCCGTCCCTTGGCGGACCGGTTGCGACCGGCGAAGCTGGGCGATGTGATCGGCCAGGAGAGTGTTCTGGGACCGGACGGCCCACTTGGCGCCATGTTGGCCGCTGGCAGTCTGGGCTCGCTGATCCTTTGGGGACCGCCGGGCGTGGGCAAGACGACAATCGCGCGGCTACTGGCGGACGAGACCGACCGTCACTTCGTTCAGATCAGCGCGATCTTTTCCGGTGTCGCCGAACTGCGCCAGGTTTTCGAGGCTGCCAAGCTGCGTCGCGCCAACGGGCAGGGGACACTTCTGTTCGTCGACGAGATCCATCGCTTCAACAAGGCCCAGCAGGATGGTTTCCTGCCCCATATGGAAGATGGCACCATACTTTTGGTTGGGGCCACCACGGAAAACCCGTCTTTCGAACTGAACGCCGCCCTTCTGTCGCGCGCGCAGGTGGCGGTGCTGGAACGGCTGGGGCCGGTGGAACTGGAGTTGTTGCTGCAGCGCGCCGAAGGCGAGTTGGGTCAGGCGTTGCCGCTGGATGGCCCTGCGCGCGACGCCCTGATTGAGATGGCCGATGGCGATGGGCGCGCGCTTCTGAACCTGGTCGAGCAGGTGGTTGCCTGGAAACTGGGCGAAAAGCTCGACCGCGACGGATTGGCGGCGAAACTTGCACGTAGGGCCGCGCAATACGACAAGTCGGGCGATGCGCATTACAATCTGATTTCAGCCCTGCACAAATCGGTCCGTGGCTCCGACCCGGATGCGTCGCTTTACTGGTTCGCACGCATGCTGGAAGGAGGAGAGGACCCGCGCTTCCTTGCCCGGCGGATCACCCGGATGAGCGTCGAAGACATCGGTCTGGCGGACCCTCAGGCACAGGCCGTGTGCTTGCAGGCGTGGGAAACCTATGAACGGCTGGGCAGCCCCGAAGGCGAACTGGCACTGGCGCAGGCCGTCACGTATCTGGCGCTGGCACCGAAGTCGAACGCGGGCTACGTGGCCTACAAGGCCGCGCGCAGCTCGGCCAAGGCAACGGGCTCGGAGCCTCCGCCGAAACACATCCTGAACGCGCCGACCAAGCTGATGAAGGATCAGGGATACGGCGAAGGGTATGCTTACGATCATGATGCCGAAGATGCCTTTTCCGGCGCGGAGTACTTCCCAGAGAAGATGAAGCGGCCGGTGTTCTACCAACCGGTCGAACGCGGCTTCGAGCGTGAGCTGAAGCGTCGTTTGGACTATTTCGTCAAGCTTCGCGCCAAGCGGAACAGTTGACAAGTTATTCCAGAGACGCGACAGACCGGCGATGCTGACAACCTTGGTATATGTCGCGCTGGGCGGTGCACTCGGATCGGTTCTGAGGGTCCTTTTGGGGATGGCAGTGACCTTCCCTTTCGGCACGCTCATGGTGAATGTGCTGGGGTCATTCCTGATCGGCCTTTGCTGGGCCAGTGGCGTCGACAAGATGGCCGCGCTGCATCCATTCCTGATGCTGGGCGTCCTGGGTGGCTTTACGACATTCTCGACCTTCTCTCTGGATGTGCTGAAATTGGTCGAAGGCGGTCAGCTAGGGCTATCGGCGGCCTATGTCCTGGCCTCGGTTCTGCTGTCCGTCGGTGCCTGTTTCGTTGGAGCCTATCTGGTGGCGACGTCATGAGCGGTGTGCAACTGATCGAGGTTGGTGCCGACGAGGCCGACCAGCGGCTGGATCGCTGGTTTCGGCGGCGGTTTCCCCAGGTCAGCCAGGGGCGTATCGAAAAGATGTGCCGCAAGGGCGAAATCCGTCTGGACGGCGGGCGTGTGAAACCTGCTGCCCGTGTGGTAAGCGGACAGATGGTCCGCGTACCACCCCTGCCGGACGCACCAGCTCCGAAGCCCGATGCACCGAAGATCAGCGAGGCAGATCGCGAATTGATCCAGTCTGCCGTCATCTACAAGGACGACCACGTGTTGGCGCTGAACAAGCCGCCGGGTCTGCCCAGTCAAGGTGGGTCCAAGCAAACGCGGCACGTCGATGGCTTGGCAGAGGCTTTGCGGTTCGGCTTGGACGAGAAGCCGCGCCTGGTGCACCGGTTGGACAAGGACACATCCGGCGTCTTGCTGATGGCGCGCACCCGGGCCGTTGCCAGCGCGCTTACGACGGCGTTCCGCGCTCGCGAAACGCGCAAGATATATTGGGCGGCCGTGGCCGGGGCGCCAAGCCCGTCCATGGGGACGATCCGGTTCGGTCTGGTCAAGGCGCCCGGCCATGGCAAGGGCGGCGAGGGCGAGAAGATGAATGCCGTTCACCCGAAGCTGGTGGATGAAACGCCGGGTGCCAAGCACGCCACAACGGATTACGCGGTTCTGTCGGCACTCGCCGGACGAACAAGTTGGGTGGCCCTTGTGCCGGTGACGGGTCGTACACACCAGTTGCGGGCACACATGGCCGCGCTTGGACATCCGATCATCGGAGACGGCAAGTACGGAGGCTCCGGGCAGGAAAACCTTGGCGACGGTTGGGGGGCGCAATTGGGGGGCGAGATCAGTCGCAAGCTGCACCTGCACGCCCGCAGCCTGTCTTTTGATCATCCCGTTACAGGACGACGCCTGACACTGACCGCCAAACTGCCGGAACACATGGCGCGCACCTGGGCCATGTTCGACTGGAACGAAGCGGATGTGCCCGCCGATCCGTTCGACGAGGAAGCATCATGAGTGAATGGGCGCTAAAACGGTTCTGGACGGCCGTGACGGTCGAAGAAATCGACGACGGGTTCGAAGTGCTGCTCGACGGGAGCAAGGTCAAGACGCCCGCGAAGCGTGATCTGCGTGTGCCCTCGAGCGAAATGGCAACTGAAGTTGCCGCCGAATGGGAGGCGCAGGTGGACGTCGTCGATCCGACATCCATGCCGTGGACGCGTTCAGCCAATGCCGCGCTGGACAAGGTTGCGACGCAGCGGGCCGAGGTCATGCAGCATCTGGCGGGCTATGCGGGCACCGATCTGCTCAGCTATCGCGCCGCGCAACCGCAAGGCCTGGTGGAAAGGCAGAACGCGCGTTGGGACCCGATTTTGTCTTGGCTGGAAACACGGTGCCAGGTCCGTCTTGCCGTCACGTCAGGCGTTATGCCGGTCATGCAGGATCAGGCGGTTTTGGACCGTCTGGCCGCAGAAATGACGCCGATGTCCGATTTTCAACTGACGGCCTTTCATGACCTTGTCACGTTGACCGGATCCTTCGTTTTGGGTCTTGCCGCCAAGGAAGCAGCGCAGGCTCCCGAAGCGCTTTGGGACCTTTCCCGGCTTGATGAAGACTGGCAAATCGAGCAATGGGGCGAAGATGACGAAGCGTCAGAATTGGCCGAAATCAAGCGTTCGGCCTTCCTTCATGCCGTGAATTTTTATCAAGCCGCCTGAAATTACACCGAAAAACCGGGCAAGATACCCGTTTTTGGGCAAGATCCTCAAAACCTGTGCATGTGACGCTTTTTTAGGACCGGCTCTTGACCTATGTGCCGGAATCCGCCCAAATTCCGTGCGTTAGGCGGTCTTACCGCTAGCGATATCATGATCTCGGCCGAGATCGTTAAAACCGCCTTGGGAGGGCGGCAATTCAGGAAGAGGTAAAAATGAAAAAATCCGTATTCTTTGGCGCACTGGCAGGCGCAGCCCTTGCGGGCGGCGTAGCAGGTGCGGCGACGCTTGACGACGTGAAAGCGCGCGGCAAGCTGAACTGCGGTGTGACCACCGGTCTGGTTGGTTTCGCTGCACCGGATGCAAATGGTAACTGGGAAGGTTTTGACGTTTCTGTATGCCGCGCTGTCGCCGCTGCCGTTCTGGGCGATCCGCAAGCTGTGGAATTCGTGCCGACAACCGGTAAGACGCGCTTCACCGCGCTGGCATCCGGCGAAATCGACATGCTGGCCCGGAACACCACTTGGACATTCAGCCGCGACGTTGATCTGAAGTTCGAATTCGTCGGCGTCAACTACTACGACGGCCAGGGCTTCATGGCTCCGAAAGAACTGGGCGTGACTTCGGCCAAGGATCTGGACGGCGCAACCGTCTGCATCCAGACCGGTACCACGACCGAGCTGAACCTGGCGGACTTCTTCCGCTCGAACAACATCAGCTACGAGCCGGTTCCGATCGAAACC
>JASJDQ010000149.1 GCA_030065075.1 Paracoccaceae bacterium
CGACGCCCTGCTTGCTTTGGCTGATAACCCTGCCGAAGCGCTTGCCGTGGGCGATGGTGCCAATGATCTGGGAATGATCGACCTCGCCGGGATGGGCGTCGCCTTGCACGCAAAACCCGTCGTCGCCGAGGCGGCTCCTTACCGCATCAACCACGGCGATCTGACAGCGCTTCTATACTTACAGGGATACAGCCGCGACGAATTCTGCTAGGCTTGTCGCAATAACTGCGGAGGTTGGGATGCCGAATTTCCTTTTCGTTTATCATGGCGGGCAGATGCCCGAATCCCAGGAGGAAATCGACGCGGCCATGGCCGCTTGGGGCAAGTGGATGGAAGATAACGGCCCGTCGCTGGTCGATCCCGGAAATCCGGTTGGAATGTCGAAGACCGTTTCGGCCAACGGAGTTGCTGACAACGGGGGTGCCAATCCCACAATGGGGTACACGATCGTCAGAGCGCCCGACATTGAGTCGGCCTGCAAGATGGCGGCAGCTAACCCTGCGGTATCAGATGGCGGATCGGTCGAGGTGGCCGAGATCATAGAGATGGACGTCTGAGGCAGTCTTTTGGCCAAGTTTTTGGCTGTTCTCAACGTAAGTATATAATTTTCCGATATTTTTTTGACAGCCGGCTGGTCATCGCGGGTGACGTCGCTATTGTATAGTCGGCATATGCAAGCATCCGTACACTGGACGCCGCCGATGACCGACTTTCTGTTCATTTTTTTTGCAACGCATGCGTTCGAAGATGATGCCGCGATTGTGGCGCATCAAACCGCTTGGCAGGCATGGTATAAAAAGAACGCGAGCCAAATCTCGGATGTCGGTGCCCCAATCGGAACGCCATGGACGATCGACAAACACGGCACACATTTCCGCGGGCGACAGCCGGCATCTACAGCCTATATGATCATCAAGGCAGAGAACCGGAACGCCGCATTCAGCATCGCTGCCGCGAACCCGGACGTGCAGGCGGGCGGATCGGTCGAGGTTGCTGAAATTCACCGAATCGCAGACTGAAACAGGTTTGGTCTGGCGCTGACGCTTCCCCTTGGCAAGCGGACCCGCTAAAGCACGTCCATGAGCTTGAATTCATACGGACATCTCTTTCGCGTGACCACCTGGGGCGAAAGCCACGGACCCGCCTTGGGCGCGACGGTCGATGGTTGCCCGCCAGGTGTGGCGTTGTCACCCGAAGACCTGCAGGTCTGGCTGGACAAGCGGAAGCCTGGTCAGAACCGATATACCACGCAACGCCGCGAGGCGGATGAGGTCGAGATCCTCTCGGGCGTGTTCGAAGGCGTGACCACCGGCACACCAATCCAGTTGATGATCAGGAACACCGATCAGCGTTCCAAGGACTATGGCGACATCGCCGAGAAGTTTCGCCCCGGCCATGCAGACATCACCTATTGGCAAAAGTACGGCATCCGCGACTATCGGGGCGGCGGTCGGTCCTCGGCGCGTGAAACGGCAGCGCGCGTCGCGGCAGGTGGTGTGGCGCGTGCTGCGTTATCCAAGCTCGCCCCCGACCTGTCCGTCACCGGCTACATGGTCGGCATGGGAGAGCACCTGATCGACCGCGGTCGGTTTGATTGGGACCAGATCGACCAGAACCCCTTTTGGACGCCAGACGCGTCGGCGGCGATCGAATGGGCGAGCTATTTGGACGGTTTGCGCAAATCCGGCTCCTCGGTCGGCGCGGTGATCGAGGTCACGGTCCGGGGCTGCCCCCCGGGGCTTGGCGCACCGGTCTATGGCAAGCTGGACACCGATCTGGCCGCCGCCTGCATGAGCATCAACGCCGTCAAAGGCGTCGAGATTGGCGAAGGCATGGCCTCCGCCCACCTGACGGGCGAGGCCAATGCCGACGAGATCACCCTTGGCTCGAATGGCCCCGAATACAGCAGCAACCACGCCGGTGGCATTCTTGGTGGCATCTCGACCGGGCAGGACATTGTCGTGCGTTTTGCCGTCAAACCGACCTCGTCCATCCTGACGCCGCGCAAGACGATCACCAAATCGGGCGAACCGACCGAAATCGTGACCAAGGGCCGCCACGACCCTTGCGTGGGCATTCGCGCCGTGCCCGTGGCCGAGGCCATGATCGCGGCGGTGATCCTCGACCACTACCTTTTGGACCGTGGCCAAACCGGAGGCCAACGCGGCCCGATTGGATAGATGGCTGACCGTTTCATTGCCCTGATCCCTCGAGATCACGAAGCGCGCATATCGTCCGACACACTGGCCGAGTTGGAAACCATTCATGCGGGCCTCTGTGGCGTGTGCGAAAGCCGGGCAAAGGATTTTGGCGAACGGCTTCAGTTCATAGACTGTGGCGAGAATCACCAATCGATCCATTGTCCTGCGTGTGACACGGTCGCCGAACAAACGTGGTGGCACCAACGCATGGACCACGCCTGGGACCGGGATCACGGGTTTCACATTTGCGATTTCACCATGCCTTGCTGCGGTGCGACAACGCGCCTGGACAAATTGGATTACCGCCCGGCCCAAGGCTTTGCGCATTGGTTCGTGTCGGCCCGCGACCCCGGTCGCGAAGCTTTGACGGCAGATGAAATCGCACGGCTGGAGGCTGTTGCCGATCTGCCGCTCAGGATCATCTATCAGGCGTATCCCTGAGTTTCAGATACGCCAGAACCAAACCAGCCCGGCCAACAGACTTAGAAGCGCCACCCAGACCACGCCGCTGATCACCCTGCCCCGCGCAGCCTTCTTCTTCTCGAAGAACGTGCGCGGACGGACGCCTCGCCAGAACAGCACCGCGTGCGCGGCCAGGTTGATGGACACGATATTAACAGCGAGCAGTAGTGCCGCGCCCGCCGCTTTGTCGAACTGCCCGACGCCCAGAAAAATGCCGATGGCGCTGGTCGGCGGCAAGAGCGCCACCGCCACCATCACGCCGACCAGGGCCGAAGATATGCCCGTGACCAGCGAAAGAGCCGCCGCCGCACCCGAGGCAAGAGCAACCGCAATGCCGGTGAAATCGACGAAGGATCGAGCTTGAAGCTCACCCATCTGCGTTTCACCATTCCAAAGAAGCCCGATCGCAATGGACAACCCAAGCGCAATGCCTATGCCCACCAGATTTGTTAGCAAGGCGCTTCCGATCAGCTTGCTGTCACCCAGCGCGACACCAACCGAGAACGCAAGATTCGGACCCAGCAGCGGTGCGATCACCATCGCACCCACAACGACCGCAACGCTGTCGGTCAACATCCCCAAAGCCGCGACAATCGTTGACAGCATGACAAAGACCACAAAGGTCTGATCCAGATTGGCCTGGTCCCAGACCTTGTTCCAGATCTCCTCGCGTGTCATATCGCCGATCTTGTTTTCCTGCAGCTCCAACGTCTTCGCACGCGCTTCTTCTTCATCGCGCGGCAAGGGCACGGTCGTCTCAACCGGCAGGATCGTCAGCCGCCAATCCGCTTGCGCCGACAACGCAGACTGTACGGCATCCACCAGCCCTTGTCGCGTTTCTGGGCCTGCCAGCATCATAAGCGTCGTTCGGTTCTCGGCCTGAGTTTCCGCGTAGGTGCGAATGCCGGATGCACCCAGTTCCTCGGCTTTGCGAACCAAAGCCGGAATTGTGTTGTCCGGCGCGCTGACGGTGATCATGCGAACACTCATGCGCGCCACGCTACAGCCAAGTTCCGCGCCTCACCAGTTGCCCCTTCCAATTTCTGGAAATTTGCCCTTCTTCTGTCGAGCATGGACATCCGCGCGCTCTTTGCAGGTCTGGCCTTTGCGTTGATCTGGTCATCGGCCTTCACGTCAGCGCGCATTCTGGTGACCAATGCGCCGCCCTTATCGGTCTCGGCCATTCGGTTCCTGATCGCGGGCCTGATCGCAATCGCCATTGCCCGCGCCATTGGGCAAAGCTGGCGGCTGACGCGGCAGCAGTGGCGACTGACGATACTTTTCGGCATATGCCAAAACGCGCTTTACCTAGGCCTGAACTTCGTCGCGATGCAGACCGTCGAAGCTTCACTGGCGGCCATCATCGCTTCTTCCCTGCCGCTTCTGGTCGCGCTCTTCGGTTGGCTCATCTCGGGCGAGAGCATCAGGCCGCTTGGCATTGCGGGCCTGTTCGCAGGCATAGCTGGCGTTATTCTGATCATGGGTACACGTGTCACGGCGGGCGTCGATCCGGTTGGTATGGCGCTTTGCGGCCTTGGCGCGCTGGCATTGACCTTTGCGACCCTTGCCGTGCGCGGCGCATCGTCCGGCGGCAACATGATCATGGTTGTCGGAATCCAGATGCTGATCGGCAGCGCAGCGCTGGCGGGTCCCGCTCTTTTGTTTGAGACCTGGAGCGTCAACTGGTCCCCGGTGGTCGGCCTTGCCTTCGCCTATACCGTTTTGGTGCCTGGACTGATCGCAACGCTCATCTGGTTCTGGCTGGTGGCCCGCATCGGGGCCACACGCGCGGCCACCTTCCACTTCTTGAACCCCGTGTTCGGCGTGGCCATCGCTGCCGCGCTATTGGGCGAAAGCGTCGGACCGCTTGATGCCGTTGGTGTCCTGATTATCACGCTTGGCATCTTGGCCGTGCAGGTCTCGAAAACCAGAAGGGCGCGCCGGACAACAGCCTGATTTCATTGCACTCGTCTGACGGGCTTGTGAGATGACTTTGAACGCATTTGCCGCAATATGCGCGCCATGGAATATGTTCTGGGATACGCAGCAGGCCTTCTGACACTGATCAATCCCTGTGTCTTGCCGATCCTGCCGATCGTACTGGCAACAGCGTTGCAAGCGGGACGAATGGGACCCTTGGCCGTTGCCGCAGGTCTGAGCGTGTCATTCGTCGCCCTAGGTCTTTTGGTCTCGGTCGCAGGCCGCGCTCTTGGGATCACCGAAGAAACGGTGGCCAATGCAGGCGCTGTCCTGATGGTCGGATTTGGGCTGATCCTTCTGGTGCCCCGCTTTTCCGAGAGCTTTGCAACAGCGACGGCTGGCTTCTCGGCCCGCGCTGATGCCCAGATCGAAACCACCGATCGCTCGGGTTTGGCCGGTCAGTTCATCGGCGGCATCCTATTGGGTGCAGTCTGGAGCCCCTGCATCGGGCCCACACTCGGCGGCGCCATCTCGCTGGCCAGTCAGGGCCAAAGCCTCATCCACGCGACCGCGATCATGGTGGCCTTTGCGCTTGGCGTCTCGACGATCATTCTGGGGCTTGGCTACGGCGCACAGTCCGTGATCCGCAAGCGACAGGCCTGGATGCGCAACCTTGCGACCTCAGCAAGACCGGTCATGGGCGCGATGTTCATCGCCGTCGGGCTTGCCATTCTCTTCAAACTTCACCACCTGGCCGAGCTTTGGGCGCTCGAAAACCTGCCGGCCTGGTTCACCGAGCTTTCCGTTTCCATCTGATCTGAAAGGACCTTTCATGGATCGTCGTACTTTTCTTGCGTCAACCGCCGCTGTAATCGCCGCCGGACCGGCTCTGGCCTTCAGGAACTATGGCCCCGGCATTGTCGAAAAAGAACTCAAAGCAGGCAAGACGGTTTTCGTTGATTTCGCTGCCGACTGGTGCTCGACCTGTCGTGCCCAGGAAGCCAAGATCCGAAAGCTACGGAAAGAGAACCCGGCCTATGATGCCAATGTCACTTTCATTCGGGTGGATTGGGACAAGTACGGGAACTCGAAGCTCGCAAACCGCCTGAACATCCCGCGCCGCTCGACCCTTGTTGTTCTGAAGGGCGATCAGGAGCTTGGCCGCATTGTCGCGGGCACCCGCGAGAATGAAATCAAGGCCCTGTTGGATACCGCGTTGGCCGCTGCTGTTGCTTAAGCGGCAACCTTCATCTGTCACAAGGGAACTCGTTAAGGGCGAGGAGTAGATCGCCTCGCAAAACAGAAGTGTGCGTCGGAGGCGCGCCTTTGGATGACGCACACAAAAAAGGGCCGCAAAACGCGACCCTTTGTGTCAAACCGTTCCCAGAAGGCTCAGTCGTTGACGCTGTCCTTCAGAGCCTTGGCGATGGTCATCTTAACCACCTTGTCGGCTTCCTTGTGGATTTGCTCGCCAGTGGCCGGGTTGCGCACCATGCGTGCCGGACGCTCACGGCAGTAAATCTTGCCGACACCCGGAAGCGTGACGGCACCGCCGCCGGATACTTCCTTGGTGATCACCGAAATGATCGCGTCCAGTGCCGAAGTGGCCGACTTTTTGTCGCTGTCCATCTCGTCCGCAAGTGCGGCGACAAGCTGCGTCTTGGTCAAAGGTTTTGCCATCTGAATTCTCCTCGTTCTGACCCTCTATGGGGTTCATTGTCGCTTTTTTTACTGGATATCGGGTGTCTACACAACGATTTGTGGAGCGAAACCCGCCGAAACCGTGCATTTTGTAGGCGTTTTTTAGCTGAAACTACAAAAAAGCGGTTTCTTCGAAGCTGCGCAACTTACGCGAGTGTATGCGCTCCAAAGGCATTTCTCTGAGTGATTCCATTGCTCTAATACCAATTTTCAAGTGTTGTGCCACCTGTGTACGGTAAAATTCGCTTGCCATGCCCGGAAGCTTCAACTCCCCATGAAGTGGCTTATCCGAGACGCACAAGAGCGTGCCATAGGGCACCCGAAACCGGAATCCGTTCGCGGCAATGGTGGCTGATTCCATGTCTAGAGCTATCGCACGGGACTGGCTGAGTCGCTGAACCGGACCGGATTGATCGCGCAGTTCCCAGTTGCGATTGTCGATGGTTGCGACCGTCCCGGTCCGCATGATCCGCTTCAGTTCATAACCTTGATAGGCAGTCACATCCGCCACCGCCTGCTCCAGCGCCACCTGGATTTCCGCCAGCGCCGGAATAGGCATCCAGACCGGCAAATCATCGTCCAGAACGTGATCTTCGCGCAGATACCCATGCGCCAGTACGAAATCTCCCAGGCGCTGCGTGTTTCGGAGCCCGGCGCAATGTCCGACCATCAGCCAGGCATGCGGGCGCAAGACAGCGATATGATCGGTCGCGGTCTTCGCGTTCGACGGACCGACACCGATGTTGACCAGCGTGATGCCCGCTCCGCCCGAACGCTTCAGGTGATATGCGGGCATCTGCGGCATCTTCTGCGGGGCAGGTGCAGACGCATCGCTGCTGGTTATCTCGATATTCCCGGGTGCGACGAAGCTTGTATATCCGCTATCCGAGTCGGCCAACATCTGGCGCGCGTAGGCTTCGAACTCGTCGACATAGAACTGGTAGTTTGTAAACAGAACGTGGTTCTGAAAATGCTCCGCCGCAGTGGCGGTATAGTGCGCAAGGCGCGCCAGAGAATAGTCGATCCGTTGCGCCGTAAACGGGGCCAAAGGATGCGAGCCGTCCTCATAGGTGAAGCCATATCCATTCACGATATCGTCGTTCATCGAGGCCAGTTCCGGCACATCGAAAACGTCTCGCAGAGAATACTCGGTCGCCCCTTCCTGAGGAACATTCAGATCGGGATCATTTGCCACGGCGAAATGCACTGGCATCGGCGTTTCGGATAGACCGATCTGCACCGGCATCGCATGGTTCTTGATCAGCAGGTTGATCTGCTGGGTCAGGTAATTGGCGAAAAGATCGGGCCGCGTCACCGTCGTTGAATAGCGTCCAGGCTCGACCACATGGCCAAAGCTCAGGCGGCTGTCGGTGACCCCGAAGGACGTCGTGGTCAGCCTGATCTCGGGGTAAAATGCACGAATGCGCCCGGCAGGACGACCGGATCCCATGACGTCCTTGAACCGGTCGCAAAGGAACTCCGAAGCTTGCTTGTAAAGCGTTTGCAGCCGCGTCACTGCCGCTTCGGCACTGTCGAACGCCTCATGCTCCCGACGCTCGGGTGTCTCGATCTGGCGTGCGTGATTCACGTGGCCTCTCCCAGAAGTTCGGTCAGTTCGAAGCGATCTACGTCCACGAGGCCCAAGTCTGATATCCGCAAGGACGGAATGACGACCAGAGCCAGAAGCGAGTGCTGCATATAGGCGTTATTCAGGTGGCAGCCGCAAGCCTTCATCGCCGCCACCATAGCGTCGGCCTTTGCTGCCACCTCACGCGCCGGGCTGTCCGACATCAACCCGGCGATCGGTAATTCCACCAACGCCAGTTCCTTTTCATCCTTCCAGACGGTCACGCCACCGCCCACCTCGCCCAAACGGTTCGCCGCCGCCGCCATGCAGGTTCGGTCTGTGCCCACGACGATCATATGGTGGCTGTCATGCGCCACGGTCGATGCAATTGCCATGCGTCCCTCGTAACCGAAGCCCGAGACAAATCCGTTCACCACGCCGCCCGTGCCTCGATGCCGTTCTACCAACGCAATCTGTGCCACGCCGCCCTCGCCTTCGACGACGCCAACGACAACAGGCAGGTCCGCCTCCAGAGCTTGCGTCGGTGCCTGGTTTTCAACAACACCGATGACCTTGGCCCGCACCCTATTCGCCCCCTCGGGCGCCTCGATGACGAAATCCTCTGCCGTCAGTGTCTTGCCGAGATGCACCGTGCGCCGTGTGTCATCGGGCCAATCCAGATGCGGGCAAGTGACCAGCACGACACCCTCCTTCGCCACCGTCACCCCGCGCGCAATCACCTGCTCGATCGGCAAGGCCCGCAGGTCCGACGTCAGGATCACATCGGCCCGTCGACCCGGTGCAATACTGCCAAGTTCGCGTTCCAATCCGAAATGCGTCGCCGTGTTCACGGTCGCCATCTGCAGCGCCACCAGCGGATCACATCCACAATCGATGGCGTGCCGCACAACCCGGTCCATATGCCCATCGTTCACCAGCGTCCCGGAATGGCAATCGTCGGTGCAAAGAACGAAGTTCCGCGGATCCAGACCCTTTTCCGTAACCGCAGTGATCTGGCTCTCGACGTCGTACCACGCACTGCCCAAGCGCAGCATCGACCGCATGCCCTGCCGTACCCGGGCAACCGCGTCCGCCTCTGCCGTGCCCTCATGGTCATCCGCTGGACCACCCGCAGCATAGGCGTGAAACGGCACGCCCCGGTCGGGGCTTGCGTAATGACCTCCCACGGTCTTGCCCGCGTCCTGTGTGGCCGCAATCTCTGCCAGCATCTTCGGGTCCGCATTGATCACACCCGGGAAATTCATCATCTCACCCAGACCGATGATACCTGACCAGTCCATCGCCTCGGCCACATCGTCCGCAGTGATCTCAAACCCGGTCGTCTCCAACCCCGGCGCCGAGGGTGCACAGGACGGCATCTGCGTGAAGATGTTCACCGGCTGCAGCATCGCCTCGTCATGCATCAGCCGCACGCCGCGCAGCCCCAGCACATTTGCGATCTCATGCGGATCGGTGAACATCGTCGTCGTGCCATGCGGAATGACCGCAGCCGCGAATTCAGCTGGCGTCAACATACCGCTTTCGATGTGCATATGCCCGTCGCAAAGGCCCGGAATTAGGAAACGCCCTTCAGCCTCGATCACCTCTGTGCCTTCACCGACGCAATGCGAGGCATCGGGCCCGACATAAGCGAACCGCCCGGCAGAAATCGCCACTTGCCAGCCGTCCAGGACCTCTCGGGATTGCACATTCACCAACTTGCCGCCCCGGATCACCGTGTCGGCTGCAGCACGGCCGGCAGCCACATCGACCAGCAACGACCCGCTTTCAGCCCAGCTTTTCAAGGAATACGCCATGCCCAGAAATGACACCCAACGCTCCTCTTCCGCAAGCCCCTTCAAGGAAATGTCGCAAACAGGCTTGCCATGACGCGGACATCTGCCTCTTCTGGCATCAAAGCCACTTCGCCTTGTCCCAATTACGCAAACCCGGGGGAGCGCGAGGGGGTGACACCCCCTCGTATAGCGCGACGCGCAACTGGCGGCGCAAAACCTGGAACGGCGCGATGACAGACACATTTGACGACCTGGAAGCAGACCGCTGGCACCACCATCCCGGCAAAGTCCAGATGAACCCCTTGTTTTCCTGGCCGCCTCAACCACGCGCTGTGCTCAGATGGATCGCGAGCGCCTGGCTCGTCCTTTCGACCACCACGCTTTGCATGACCCTCGCGATCGTCGCCTATGCCACGCTGTTGCCGCCCTTAGAAAGCATGGCCACTTGGCAACCCGAATGGGTTTTCCGCCTTTGGCTCGCCAATCTGATCCCGCATTGCATTTGCGCAAGCCTTCTTCACTGGTGGCTCTTCCGAAGAAAA
>JASJDQ010000150.1 GCA_030065075.1 Paracoccaceae bacterium
TGGATAGAGTACTTGACTACGAATCAAGGGGTCGGGGGTTCGAATCCTCCCCAGCGCGCCAACTCTTCTTCCATCTAAGTTGTTGCGCGGCCGTCGCATTGAAGATGCAGTAAGAGCTTTTGGCGATCAAACTTCTTCTTCACAGCCGCTCCCCGTTTGCAAAAACCCGTTTCCATTCGATGATGGCATAAGATTTTGAAAGACCGGTCGGTCAAAACGGGACGACGTGAACCAATCGGTCCGCCTCTTCCGCCGTGTCGGCCTCGACGATCCACAATCCGTCACGCCCATTTGCCTCCGGATCAGTAAGGGGCCCGGCCGCCTGAATGCTTTCCGCGTGGGCGCCGAGGAAATCGAGATGCCGGGCCATGTGGGTCTTGCCGATCTCTGCGCTTGAACAAATGATTGGGGTCTCGCTTTTTCTACGAGACGCGTCGGGTCGGTATGAGCCAACAGACGCCGCATTGAAGTTGCAGGCTCATGCCGAGGTTATCGAACGCGAGAACCTCACGATGCGTGAAAGCTGGGGCAGATCGCGGACGGCGTGGCGGGGACGGTGCGGATCAGCTCGGCGCTGATCATCGTGAACCACATTCTGGTGCCCCACCTGTCGTCACGCGTCGGTGCACATCCCGGTCTGACCGTCGAGATTGTACCGACTCCTGGCATTCTGGACCTGTCCAAGCGCGAAGCCGATTTGGCGGTCCGGTTTCGGCGGCCAGCGGACGGAGGTTTGAGAGTCAAGGCGCAGAAACTGGGCGCGTTGCCGTTTGCCGCTTATAGGCCCGCCTGTTCCCGGTCCCAGACACTCGGGTGGGTCACATACGACGACGCATCAGCGGGTCTGCCACATTCGAAATGGCTGGAGCGGAGGGTCGGAGGAAAGGCAGGCAGCCGCTGCTCCGTCCGGGTGATGGACGCGGATACTGCGTTCGAAGCGTTGGCCAACGGTTCGAGACGTATGGCTCCTGTCTAATGTCGATCAAATGGCACGATCATCGGTTGCCGCGGTAAAGGCATGGTTGATCGACCTGCCTTGGAGCAAGTCCCATTCACAGCACGGGTGAAAGAAATGAGCGGCCCTAGGCCGCCTCCTTGGAGTCATCACTGGTCAGCCGGAACGCACTTACATCAGAAGTGAGAGACCGTGCCTCGTTGTCCAGAAGTTGAACGGCCGCATTTGCCTCTTCCAGCATGGCGGCGGTTTCCTGCGTGGTCTTGTCCAGTTCGGATGTGGATGACGAAACCTCGCCGACAATGCGACGGGTCTCTTGAAAGGATGCCGCGACGTGTTCGATCTGGCTTTCGACGTCTTGCAGGTCGCTGGCGATGCCCGTCAAGGAGCCCACCGTGTTGTCCACCATCTCGACACCGCGGCTGATGCTTTGGGTGGCGGCTTCGATCAATGTGTTGATCTCACGGCTCGAGTCCGACGACCGTTGCGCCAAGGCCCGCACTTCCGATGCCACAACCGCGAAGCCCCGCCCCGCTTCGCCCGCGCGCGCTGCTTCCACGCCTGCGTTCAAAGCCAGCAAGTTCGTCTGAAAGGCAATCTCGTCAATAACGCCCATGATCTTCGAGATCCCGTCGGACGAGGTCTGAATCTCTTGCATGGCGTGCATGGTGTTCTCGGCAATCGACGTGCCCTCGCGCGCCTTTTGCGAGACATCACCGACCTCCTGTTTTGCGGATTGCGCGGCCTCTGCCGCCGACCCGATCGTATTGGAGATGTCGTTGATCGAGCCGGCTGCCTGCTGAAGCATTGCTGCGTTTCGCTCGGAGCGCGTCGCAAGATCACTGGTCGTTTGCGAGATCTCGATGGCCGAGGTCGACACGGTGTCTGCCGAGGTCACGACAGAAGCAATCGTATCAGCCATGTTTCGGGTCGCCTCGGAAACCGCATCCATGATCTCGGCGAAGACGCCCTCGAACCGCTCGTGCTGGGTTCGATACGTCAGATCACCGGCGGCAATGCTGCTGAGTGCGCGGCGCACTTCTTCCAGACTGCTTTCGACGACTTCGCTGATACGGTTTATGCCATCAGCCATCTCGCCAAGCGTGCCGTTCTTGCTGGAAAGTTGAATTCTTTGGCTGAAATCCCCGGTTGCACAGGCCGCAACCACCTTCGAGATTTCTTCAGCACATGCCTCGGTCTGGCGTTGCTCCTCGCGGGCCTGTTCGGCCTCGCGTTCGGCGCGCTCCTTTTCGGCCAGTTGTTGGCGCTCCTGCTCGGCGCGTGCCTCTGCCTCAGCCCGTTGGCGTTCGGCAAGGCTTTGGGCCTCGCGTTCCTTCGCTTCGTTGACGCTTTCCCGGAAGAAGTTGATCGACCAGACGATGCGCCCCAGTTCCGCCGGGCTATCGTCGGGCAGGACAACATCGTTTTCGCCGCGAGCCAGTCGATCGCCTGCATTGGATATGTCTCGCACGGACCTGAGCATGTTGCGGACGCAGTAAAGCGTCACAGCCAGCGCAGAGCCAAAGGCCAGGACAAGGGCGCCCCCGACAGTTGCGATGGCCATCATTGCATTGTTGACTTGCGTTTGCGCCAGCCCCTTGATCTGGGCGACCAGATGGTCGTCCAATTCCTTGAAGCCATCGATCCGCTCGGTTGTTGCGGCGAAATAGTCGCTGGCAGTGACGCCCTGAAGATCACCGCTGGTGACGGCGTCGAAAGCGGTTTGCCGCAGCCCGGGAAGGGCCTTGGACCCCGGCAATTCTCCGACCGCATCAAGGCGGGCTACGTCCTCGGCATTCGCAAGACTGCGGAACCGCGCCAATCCGACGTCTTGGCGCGAGATCAGATCCCTAAGCCGCATGGCACGCGTAAAGCTGATCGATCCGCTGGCGAAACCGCCCGATCCAACGGCACGTTCGATGCCCGCGAATTCCTTGGCCGACAGGAACGCTTCCAGCGCGATCACCTGCACGGATGTTTCCGTATCCTGGCTGATCGATCCGATCAGGCTGATGGCCCGCAACATGCTGGCATTATGCGCTGTGTAATGGCCCAGCGCGTCGCCGACAGGGATTTGAAGCGCGTCCACGGCGTCGCGAAGCGCCTGCCGACCTGTCAGAATGCTTTCCACAGTGTCCAATTCGCGCGCGAGGGCTGCGCCATCGGTAATGCGAGTCTCCTTCAACACGGCCAGCATTGAAGCCGCAGCCACATCGGTCCTATTGCGCTGCGCCCGAAGCTGTGTTCCGAACTCCTGACCATTGCTGCTTAAGAAGACGCTGGTGGCCCCGCGTTCCTTCTGCTGTTCGTGAATGAGCGTGCTGAACTGGGCAATCAATTCCGCCTTGCTTGCAAGTGACTGGGATTGAGAAATTGTCCGCAATTCCTTGCCAAGGAAGCTGACCGCAAGCGCGGTCGCGATCAGGAGCGGCAAGGAAATCGACGCGATCATGCCGTTCCGAAGGCGCGAATTCACCCAGGTCTTTAAGAACATCCGCTAGGTCCCTGCAGTTTACAAAACATGGGAACCAATAGGCGCGAGGCATGAATTTTTCGTTGAGGGCCTTAGCCCCGGGCAACCTATTCTGCGGCGATGGCCTGGGCTGTCAGATTGTCGTCTGACAGGGCCCGAACGCTCCGGAAAACCGGCACTGCGTCCAGTGGACTGCTGCTGTCCAGAATGGCGGACTGCAAGGCGTCGAATTCAGGAACCTTGGTCAACTCCGCGACCGTTTTCCGCCATTGCCGTATGGACCTTTGGCGCAGCCGCAGCAACTTGCCACCCGACAATTCGTCAAGCTGTCGCATCTCGGCACGAACCTCGCGCGACCGGTCGGCCAGCGACAGGTCCTCTTCTTCGTTTCGGTCGTGCTGCAGCCAGTATTTCAGCCCGACATCCCGATGCGGAGCGTTCGCGCTGCCGCGCGCATTCTTCATCAAGAAGCTTTGCAGGTCGCGCAGCATGTAATGGTTCACCTGGGCATGGCGGCGCATTTCAGGATCGAGCCCGCGCCAATGCTTGCGCGCAATGTCCTCTATCGGCAGGCCCGAGCCATTCACCATCACGCGGTCCGGTCGCTTGGGATCCCGGGGCACGTGAATACCCGGACGGTGAAACGCATCCGTCCGAAAGAGCGTCTTGAACGGCGACATCTCCTTGCAGATCTCGTCCGAGGCTTCGGCACGCGTAAAACGCTCGGTCACCAAATCGCCCGTCAATTCCTGATGTCCGTTCGAACCAAAGACCCGCCAGTTCACCATTATCCCGTCCGCCCCCGAACAGGCGGCAATCAAATCCTGCACACCGCCCGCGCCCGCTTTCACATTCAAGAACTCGTCTCCGTCCAGCACCATGCACCAGTCACTGTCGCGATAGGCCTGGCTGCGCGCGGCCCGACGATAGGCGCGCATCTGATGCGCACCCTTGTCGTGGCGGTTGTTGTGGAACTCGATGACGCCGAGGCGGTCGAGTGTCCGCAAGGTTTGCAGCGTCGTATCGACGGAATCGTTCTGATAGATTTGAATCCGGTCAAACCCGCACAACCGGTGGTGCGCCACCCATTCAAGAATGTTCGGACCTTCATTCTTGACGGTCGCCACCAGCAAAGTGGTGTCTTTCGCCATGTGCTCTCTCTGCCTCGATGCCACTCTTCCGGTGGCGTTTTGAAAAGGTTAACGCGCGCGCGACGGAACGGCTAGTTCCATCAAAAAACGAAAAACGAGACTGTTGCAGGAAGTCCGAGGCACCCGAATGGTGCTGTTTCACGGCCCCATCAGTTTCCGGCGCGCTTCGACCGCAATGTTGTAGCGCAATTCCAGATCGGCGATGAGCGACATTGCCAGACGTTTGGCGTCTTCCCCTTCCGCTTGCGCATAAGCCGTCCGGGCTGCCTTCAGCAGCTTCTTGATCTTGAACTCCTCAGGCAAGGCGCCCGCCTCGGCCATGATCCGCGTTGCAACCGCTGTCGCCATATCGGTGAAGGCCTCGCCCGTCCGGTCCGGCAGCGGCTGGCCCTCGCCCGTCAGACCCTGAAGCTGGCCCTCGGCGATGGCTTTCTGGATTTGCCGTTCAACGAGGCGATCGAAGGACTGTGCCATATCCCGGGACCATACCATGTCTTCCGGGCTCTGGTCACGGCGCACGAATAATGACACCTCTAACCAAAGGCACGAAGGAAAACGGATTGGCACTTTCGGCGAACATGAAGGGCGCGCTCTTGATGACGGCGTCGATGACGTCGTTCACGGTGAACGACATGTTCGTCAAACTGTTGGGCGAGCATCTGCCGTTCTTTCAACTGCTCTTGTTGCGCTCGATCGGGGCGACGGCCCTGATGTTCCTGCTTGTGCATCGCACGGGCACGCTGATCTGGCCGGGAAATGCCAAAGACCGCTGGCTTGTCCTGATCCGGGGACTGGCGGAAATGGCCGCCGCCTACTTCTTTCTGACGGCGCTTATCCACATGCCCATCGCCAACGTGACCGCGATCCTTCAAGCCTTGCCGCTGACCGTGGCGCTGGGCGCGGTGCTGTTTCTTGGCGAAGACATCGGCTGGCGGCGGTTTTTGGCCATCGGCATAGGTTTCGTTGGTGTTTTCCTGATTGTGCGCCCGGGGTCCGACGTCTTTTCGGTTTATTCCATCTATGCGCTTCTGGCTGTGGTCGCGGTTACCATCCGCGACCTCGCCGTGCGGCGCTTGTCGCCCGATATTCCCAGCCTGACAGTTGCCTTCGCGGGCGCGTTTCTGATCCTCTTGTTCGCCGCTGCAGGCGCAGTGGGCACCGATTGGGTGTCCTTGCGTCCGATGGACTGGCTTTGGCTGGCGGGTTCCATCGTGATGATCATCGGCGCCTATCTGTTTTCCGTGTCCGCCATGCGTGTGGGCGACATCGGCTTCGTCTCGCCCTTCCGCTATACCGGTCTGCTCGCGGCCCTTGTGATCGGTGCGCTCGTCTTCCGGGAATGGCCCGACACCCTCACTTTGGTCGGCGCGGCAATTGTCGTGGCAACGGGTCTGTTTACGCTTTGGCGCGAACGCATGGCGAGCCCGGACGATCCGGGATCGAAGGAATAGACGAAACAGCAGGTCTCAGTGTTCCGTGTCGATCCCTTTTGCCATCAGCCATAGGCCAAGCGAGATTTCCGCCAGCGCGATAGGCCCCCAGAACGCGGGGCCAAACGCCGGGGCAACGAGGTCGAAAGAGAAAATCACGCTGCCCAGCATCAGGATCAGCGTCGCGATGAAGCCAAAACCGGCCAGGAGCCGGGGCACCATGTGCGTCTGAAAAAGGAGGCCGAAGAGGACAAGCGCGGAGGCCCCGAAGACGAGGTTATAGACTGTTCCGGCGGAATCGATCCATGCTGCCAATTCCAGACCGGCGCGTGCAAGCGCTTCAGCCATCGCCCGGTCTTCCCACGTGGCCAGGCTGAGTAGTCCCAGCTTCACGGTATCGGCGACGGTCAAAAGCGTCACCTCCATCAAGCGAAGCGCAAGGTAAGCGACAGCCGCGCGCATCGAGTGTTCCGCGAAGATCGGAAACAGCAAAACCGGGATCATGAGGATCAACGGCACACTCGCGGTCCACTCCAAAAGGACCCCGGTCAGATAACCGGATCGATGTGCCGCGACCCCGTCCAGGTCCAGCGGGTCCAGCCATGGCCGGTAAAGCGCTTCGCCGACAAAAAGGAACAGGATGGCGTTCAGGAAAAGCAGCCCTGCCAGAAAAACCGCGCGGCGGTCTGCCATATGCGATTTCTGGTGTTCAGGCACTTGTTTCCCTCTCTTTGGCACCCCAAATCTGCTGGGTCGCGAATTCCCATGCACTGATGCAAATCAATCCCTCCTGCAGAGGTTTGGGCGCTGTTGACAGGTTAACCGACTCTGTCTATACGCGCGGCACTTGGACGACCCAGGCTGGTTTGGTCGTCTTTAACAGAACGGAAGTGGTCACGATCCGGGCGCGTATTGCCCCGATCCTCTGGAAACCCACCGCAAGCCCCCGAAGGCGGGAGCTTCGCGGTTTAACGCGTTTTCGTGGACGCACGAAGCGCGACAGAGACAGAAGATAAACCGGGGGGCGCCCCCCAGATGCAGACGAAGAAACGGGACTTGAATATATGCCCACGATCCAACAGCTGATCCGGAAGCCCCGGCAGCCGAAAGTCAAACGCTCGAAGTCGCTGCACATGCAAGGCTGCCCGCAAAAGCGGGGCGTTTGCACACGTGTTTACACCACGACGCCGAAGAAGCCGAACTCGGCCATGCGGAAGGTCGCCAAGGTGCGCCTGACCAATGGCTTCGAGGTCATCAGCTACATCCCCGGCGAAAGCCACAACCTTCAGGAACACTCGGTGGTCCTGATCCGGGGTGGCCGTGTGAAAGACTTGCCCGGTGTGCGCTATCACATCCTGCGCGGTGTGCTTGACACCCAGGGCGTCAAAGACCGCAAGCAGCGCCGTTCGAAATACGGCGCCAAGCGTCCGAAGTAAGAGGAAGACGAGATGTCCCGCCGCCACGCCGCCGAAAAGCGCGAAGTTCTGCCCGATGCCAAGTTTGGCGATCGGGTTCTGACCAAGTTCATGAACAACCTGATGATCGACGGCAAGAAGTCGGTCGCTGAACGCATTGTCTATAGCGCGTTCGACCGGGTTGAAGACCGCCTGAAGAAGGCCCCTGTCGAAGTGTTCCACGAAGCGCTCGACAACATCAAACCGTCGGTCGAGGTTCGCTCCCGCCGGGTTGGTGGCGCGACCTATCAGGTGCCGGTCGAAGTTCGCCCCGAGCGTCGCGAAGCGCTGGCGATCCGCTGGCTGATCTCGGCGGCCCGCGCGCGGAACGAAAACACGATGGAAGAACGCCTCGCCGGCGAGCTTGCCGACGCCGTCAACGGCCGCGGCGCCGCAGTGAAGAAGCGCGAAGACACGCACAAGATGGCCGACGCCAACAAAGCGTTCAGCCACTACCGCTGGTAAACCTTTAGAAACGGAGCAGGCAGATGGCCCGCGAATATCCCCTCGAGCGTTACCGTAACTTCGGGATCATGGCTCATATCGATGCAGGCAAGACGACCTGCTCGGAGCGGATCCTGTATTACACGGGTAAGTCGCACAACATCGGCGAAGTGCACGATGGCGCCGCCACCATGGACTGGATGGAGCAGGAGCAGGAACGTGGCATCACGATCACGTCCGCCGCGACCACCACGTTCTGGGAACGGACCGAAGACGGTCAGACTGCTGACACGCCGAAGCACCGCCTGAACATCATCGATACGCCGGGCCACGTGGACTTCACCATCGAAGTCGAGCGTTCGCTTGCCGTGCTTGACGGCGCCGTCTGCGTGCTCGACGCCAACGCCGGTGTCGAGCCTCAGACCGAAACCGTCTGGCGTCAGGCCGACCGCTACAAGGTGCCGCGCATCGTCTTCGTCAACAAGATGGACAAGATCGGTGCCGACTACTTCAACTGCGTCGAGATGATCGAAGACCGCACGGGCGCCCGCGCGGTTCCCGTTGCGATTCCGATCGGCGCTGAAAACGAACTCGAAGGCCTCGTCGACCTCGTGACCATGCAGGAGTGGGTCTACGAAGGCGACGACCTTGGTGCGACCTGGGCGAAGCGCGACATTCGCGATTCCATGAAGGACCTCTGCGAAGAGTGGCGCGGCAAGATGATCGAAGCCGCAGTCGAAGAAGACGACGACGCGATGATGGAGTACCTCGAAGGCAACGAGCCTGACGTGGACACTCTGCGCAAGCTTCTGCGCAAGGGCACGCTGGCGCTGCACTTCGTGCCGGTTCTTGGCGGCTCGGCCTTCAAGAACAAGGGCGTCCAGCCACTGCTCAACGCGGTGATCGACTATCTGCCCAGTCCGCTGGACGTGGTCGATTACATGGGCTTCAAGCCGGGCGACGAGAACGAAGAGCGGAACATTGCACGTCGTGCTGACGACAACATGCCGTTCGCCGGTCTTGCGTTCAAAATCATGAATGACCCATTTGTGGGCTCGCTGACCTTTACCCGGGTGTATTCCGGCGTCCTGAACAAGGGCGGCAACATGCTGAACTCGACCAAGGGCAAGCAAGAGCGTGTCGGTCGGATGATGATGATGCACTCGAACAACCGCGAGGAAATCGACGAAGCCTTTGCGGGCGATATCATCGCGCTGGCCGGTCTGAAGGACACGACCACGGGTGACACGCTTTGCGACAAGAACGATCCGGTGGTTCTGGAAACGATGACGTTCCCCGATCCGGTGATCGAGATCGCCGTCGAGCCGAAGACCAAGGCCGATCAGGAAAAGATGAGCCAGGGTCTGCAGCGTCTCGCTGCCGAGGACCCGTCCTTCCGGGTTGAGACCGACATTGAGTCGGGCCAGACCATCATGAAGGGCATGGGCGAATTGCACCTGGACATTCTGGTCGATCGTCTGAAGCGCGAATTCAAGGTCGAAGCCAACATCGGCGCGCCGCAGGTGGCCTATCGTGAAACGATCTCGAAAGAGGTCGAGCACACGTATACCCACAAGAAGCAGTCGGGTGGTTCGGGTCAGTTCGCGGAAGTGAAGATGATCATCACGCCGACCGAGCCGGGCGAAGGTTATTCGTTCGAAAGCCGGATCGTCGGTGGTTCGGTGCCGAAGGAATACATACCCGGCGTCGAAAAGGGCATCCAGTCGGTCATGGACTCGGGTCCGCTTGCCGGCTTCCCGGTCATCGACTTCAAGGTGGCACTGATCGACGGCAAGTTCCACGACGTGGACTCGTCCGTTCTGGCCTTTGAAATCGCTGCTCGCATGGGCATGCGCGAAGGCATGAAGCTGGCAGGCGCCAAGCTTCTGGAACCGATCATGCGCGTCGAGGTCGTGACACCGGACGAATACGCCGGTTCGATCATCGGCGACCTGACGTCCCGCCGGGGCCAGGTCCGCGGTCAGGAACCGCGCGGCAACGCCATCGCGATCGACGCCTTCGTGCCGCTGGCCAACATGTTCGGCTACATCAACCCGCTGCGCTCGATGTCGTCTGGCCGCGCGCAGTTCACGATGCAGTTCGATCACTACGAGCCTGTGCCGCAGAACATCAGTGAAGAAATTCAGGCGAAGTACGCTTAAGCGCACCGCCCCCAAGACAAAAAAGGAGCCACATCATGGCGAAGGAAAAGTTTGAACGTACGAAGCCGCATGTGAACATCGGCACGATTGGTCACGTTGACCACGGCAAGACGACGTTGACGGCGGCGATCACGAAGCAGTTCGGCGAGTTCA
>JASJDQ010000009.1 GCA_030065075.1 Paracoccaceae bacterium
ATTCACGGGCCAGCAGGAAGCCGTTCAGGCCGTAGAAGACGAAGGGCGCAAGCGGCGTGATGTAAAGGACCAGCGCGGCAAGGTTCGCGACCACGATGACGCCCAGAAATTGCAGCGATTCCCGGATGTTCTCGCCCAGCGGGACACGCGGTGCCGGGCCAAGGTGCGGGTAATGCTTTGCTTCGACGGCATCGGCCACGTCGTCCAGAAAGATGCCGGTGAAGGCCGAAGCGACCGGCACCATCAGAAAAACCGACAGCACCAGCATGAACGCCAGAGATCCCCAGGACAGAAGGGCGTTCGAGACGCCGATCTCGCCGATCCAAGGCAGGGTGATCGCATCCGGCACCAGCCAGGCGATGCCCCAGAAAGCGAAGGCGTAAAGCGCCATCAGCAACAGGATCGTCAGTCCGACGCCTTGCAGGAACACCCAGCGGAAGCGAGGATCGGACATTTGCGCAAGTGCTGCGCCGAAGGCCTGGAAAATCACGCGTCAATCCACTCGGTGATGGCATCCAGATCGGGGCGGGGCCGCTCGGGAGGCGTGTTCGTTTCCGTGCCCAGATGTATGATCCCGGCGATCCATTCGTGCGGCATGAGCCCAAGGTTCCGCTCGCCCCAATCCTTGTCGTGGCTCGCCCAGCCAGAGAGCCAGTTTGCGCCCCACCCGGACGCCAGCGCTGCATTCAAAAGCTGCATGCAGACAGCGCCTGCCGAGAGCGTCTGCTCGATCTCGGGAATTTTCTCGGACGGCTTCGGACTTGCCACAACGACGACCGCGAGTTCGCTGCCATTGTACTCCATGACGGCCTTGTCGATCTTTTCGGCCTCGATCCCCAATGCCGCGCCCTTTTCGGGCAGTGTTTCGGCCAGTCGTTGCAGGGCGACTTTGCTCAGCACCAGAAAACGCCAGGGTTCAAGCTTGCCATGGTCCGGAGCCCGGGACGCAATGGTCAGAAGCCGCGTCAGTTCCGCTTGATCCGGAACCGGGCCGCTGAGCGTCTTGGCGGGACGTGAGCGGCGGGTTTCCAGAAAAGCCACGGCGGCCGGGTTTGGGTCGGGCATGGGTCGTCTCCTTTGTGCCAAGACCTAGGCAGTTGTCGCGGATTTGTGAAGATGCGCATGTCTTTGGCCGCGGGCGCAATACTCGTCGAACAATCTTGCGATCGTTTCGCCTAAAGTGCTGCTTTCATCTCGCTCAGAAGTTCGCCGACATAGTCATCGAACCGGGATGAGGGTTGGCGAATTCGCAAAGTCTCGGCAAAAGGATCGGGTGCCTCGATGGCGCTTCCCGACATTTCTTGCAGAACGGCGTGTCCGCAGAACGGCACATAGACTTCGGAGTACCCGCCCTCATGCGCCATCATTAACTTGCCGTCGCAAACTTCGTTCGCAAGGTCCATCACCTGGCGGGTCATGGCCTGAAAGGTTTCGGCACTCGCCATCATGCGCGAGAGCGGGTCGAAAGCAGCCGCGTCGAAGCCGCAGGCAATGATCAGCACTTCCGGATTGAATGCGCGGATGGTCGGCAGGACAAGCCGTTCCATCGCCGCCAGATACCCGTTGTGGCCGGTGCCGGGCGGCAGCGGGATGTTTAGGTTGGCGCCTTCGCCCGCACCCACGCCGCGATCTGCGAAGGCGCCCGTGTCCAGCGGGTAGTTTCGCTCTTGATGGAGTGAGACTGTCAGGACCTCGGCCCGGTCGTAGAAAACAGCCTCGGTGCCATTCCCGTGGTGCACATCCCAATCGAGTACCGCGACCCGTTCGGCACGTTTGGTGGCCAACGCCGCCTCGACGGCAATCGCGATATTCGCCAACAGGCAGAACCCATTTTGCCAGTCAGGCAGGCAATGGTGGCCGGGTGGACGCGATAAGGCATAGGCATTTGTGCACTGGCCATCGAGGACGGCGAAGAGCGCCTCTCGCGTCAGGCCCGCCGAAAGCGCTGCAAGTTCGTAGCCGCCTTGGCCAAAAGGCGCGCGCAGACCGATATCGCCGCCACCGCTGTCCGAGGCCTCCTTGAATGTCTTCAGGAAGTCTGTCTGGTGGACCCGAAGCAACTCTTCGTCACTTGCCGCTGGCGCGGATTGGTGGGCCAGCTCTTCTACCAGCCCGGTGACGCGCACAAGGTTCACAAGGCGCCGCTTGGTTTCCGGGTCTTCCGGCAGTCCGCCCGCGGCAAGTGGCTGGACCAGACCACCAACGGGCGCAGTGAAGGCATAGTTGCCTCCGCTGTGCCAAAGGCAACGCTCGTCCAAGAAGAACCCGGTGGTCATGCGTCGCCGGGGGCCTCGAAGTCGATTTCCTTGTGGCTGCCGTCGCAGAAGGGCTTGTTCTTGGACGCGCCGCAACGGCAAAGGAAGGCACGCGTGCCGCGATGCAGCCGGTGCCCGGTGCCGGACGTGATCTCGAGCGCGCCCCGCGCTTCGATTGGTCCGTTCTCGCATTGAATGATGGCCACGGCTTCGCCCAGATCATCGCCGGGCGCATCTTTGCCGGTTTCCGGTGGTTCGCCTGTCGCTTCGAACTTGGCTTCGACATGGGAGTAGTCGCAGTAGGGCATGTTCTTGGACTTGCCGCACCGGCAGATCGTGGCGCGTGTCGTGGCCTGGCCGGAAACGGTCAGGTTGCCATGGAAGGCGTTGGGGCCGTTCTCGAGAACCTGAACCCGGTTTATGCCGGGCGGGGTTTCCTCAACCCCGGCCTTCTTGAAGGTTAAGGCCCCGGACGGACAGGTCCGGATCATCGCCGCGATTTCTTCCGCCGGTGCGGCGTCCGGGTCCACCCAAGGGCGGCGCTCCGGATCAAAGACTTGTGGCAGTTTCAGAAAACAGTTCCGTGCATGGATGCAGCGCTTCATGTCGAAGCTGATTGCAATGTCTTTTCCGGTGTAGGTTTTGGGCATGGGCCACCTCCTTGCCATCAGGGTAATGCAGGCGCCGGAAACTTCAAAAGCCTCTGGTTCGAATTCTTTTCAAGAATTCGCCGCCTAGGCCGTCAGACCCTCCGGTTCGGCCAATCCATGCGCGCGACAGCAGGCCGTGACGGTATTGGCCAGAAGGCAGGCGATTGTCATTGGGCCGACTCCGCCGGGCACGGGTGTGATCGCGCCGGCCACGGCGGAGGCGCTGGCGAAATCCACGTCGCCCACCAACCGCGTCTTGCCTTCGCCCTTATCGGGTGCACTGATCCGGTTAATACCCACGTCGATCACCGTGGCCCCCGGCTTGATCCAGTCGCCCGGCACCATTTGCGCCCGACCGACAGCGGCCACGACGATATCGGCGCGACGCACGACGTCTGCCAAATCCTTTGTCCGGCTGTGCGCGATCGTCACCGTGCAGCTGTCGCCCAGTAAAAGCTGGGCCATCGGCTTCCCCACGATGTTGGACCGCCCGATCACCACGGCATCGAGGCCCGAAAGCGATCCGTGGTGGTCGCGCAGCATCATCAGGCACCCAAGGGGCGTACAGGGCACCATGGGCTTCTGGCCTGTGCCCAGAAGCCCGACGTTTGAGATATGGAAGCCGTCCACATCCTTGGCCGGGTCGATGGCGTTGATGACAAGGTCCTCGTTCAAGTGATCGGGCAGGGGAAGTTGGACTAGGATGCCGTGGATGGCAGGGTCTTGATTCAATTGATCAATCAGCGCTAGCAAGTCGGCTTCGGAAGTGTCGGCGGCAAGCTTGTGTTCGATCGAATGCATGCCGACCGCGATCGTCTGCTTGCCCTTGTTGCGAACGTAAACCTGGCTGGCCGGGTCTTCGCCGACCAGAACGACGGCAAGGCCGGGGGTGAGGCCATGTTCGTCCTTCAGGCGGGCCACATGGGTCGCGACCTTGTCGCGCACGCTGGCAGAAAAGGCTTTTCCATCAATGATTTGTGCGGACATGGCGCTCCCTCTTGTTTGCTGCCGTATACCGCGCGGTGAAAGCGAGGTCGACGCCAAAAACGACGCTTACAGCAAGAGGGACGCCGCACCTTCGTGCCGGAGAAGCGCGACCTTGGTCTCGATGCCGGTACCGCCCGAAAAGCCGCCAAGCGAGGTGGCGCCGAGGACGCGATGACACGGGATGATGACTGGGATCGGATTGCCGCCGCAGGTCTGTCCGATGGCTTGGGCAGGTGCATTCAGATCGCGTGCAAGATCGCCGTAAGTTCTTGTTTCACCAAAGGGAATGGCGCGCATCGCGTCACAGGTGGCGCGCTGGAGCTTGCTTCCTTCGACGCGCAGCGGAAGATCGAAATCGTGGCGCTCGCCAGCGAAATAGGCAGCAATCTGATCTGACGCCTCGCGGAGAAGTGGCGTGTTATCCGCATGGCGTGCTTCCCAGGAAACGCGGGTGATCGCATCGTCTGTTTCGGTCAGGGTCAGATGGCCGACAGGGGTTTCGACGGTGAGCCGGTGCATGCGGGGATCGTGCCCGGTGAAAGAGGTAAATGCAACGCGCGGTCGGGACGGAACAGTCGGTTGCACAAGATACGGGTTAATATTGGGAAACAAGGGGAAACGGGTGACTATGGCGTTTCGGTACCGCGTCGGTATTGCGTCGGTGGCCGGTTCGGTATCCCGCGATGTGGATGGATACCCGGCGCCGCGCGTTAACGAAGATTGCAGGAGAACTAATATCCGGACAATTGGCCTGTTGCAGTGGCTGAAGCGAGGGGCGCTGCCCCTCGCGCTCCCCGTGATACTTTTGCCAAAAAGAAAAACAATTTCAGCTAAACTCTAGGCTTTGGCGAGGCGGATCGGGCCTTTGGCGATCAGCGGGTCGACGGGCTGGCCCTTTTGGGTGGCGACAAGGGCCAGGGTCGCAGCGACGCGGCGCACCTCTGGCATGAGCGGGCGCCAGTTATCTGACAAGCGGCGCGCGGCTTCTGATGGGCAAAAGGTCTTGCCCGCACCGCGCTCTCTGGCAAGTTCCAGCAGCACGCGCGCGATGTCTGTGTCATCCGGCAAACTCATAGTCCGCCGGATGTAGCTTATTACGACGCGGGATTGTAAGCCCCGGTCGCCGCGCCCGCCTTCTTCATTGCGGCCATCGCCTCGGCCGAGGTCATGAGCTTCGTCGTCGCTCCAGCCGACATCGAGCCGGATGCCCCAACGACCAAGGCGCACGCCGCCATGGCTTCGTCATCCGGCGCTTCGATCAGCGCGATGACGTCGTCTTCGCCGAAACAGAAGAACAGGTGGTGAAGCTTGCCGCCGAGCGCGTCGATCAGCTTGCCCGCCTCCTTCTCGCGGTCCTGCGGATTGGCCACCATGGCCTTGATCGATGCAGTCGAGTACTTCCCCTGGAACAAATAGAAAGACATTGGTTCCCCCCCTTCGGAAATGCGCGGGATCGGGTGGCCGCGTCATGCGGAAACGCCTTTGGTGTAATCGGCGTGATCCACCTCCGCGCAAGTGAACCATACCATATTGCGGGCAATCCCAGGGATGGAATTTGGTATAGGCGATTTCGGCGCACGCGAAGTCCGCACGGAATCAGCGGCTTCGCCTTGTTCGGCGACCGCCTTTTCAGACGGTCGCCCGTTTGAGGGTTTTGCGTGTTGCGCCCCTTTGCGGGCGCAACGGCAGCTTACTGGCTTGCAGAAAGTGCCTTATCGCATCGCGCGCAGGTCCCTGGGTGGGTGTGCGTGCCGACATCGGGCAGGAACTTCCAACAGCGCTGGCACTTTTCGCCGCCCGCCCTTTCGAAGACGACGCCGACGCCCGGAGTTTCGGGCATGCGGAAAGCCTCGGCCGGGGCCGGGTCGCCGGAAAGCATGACGGCGCTGGTGATGCAGATATCATCGAAGGGCACCGTTTTGAGACTGGCCAGCACCTCCGCATCTTCTACGTGCACGACCGGCGCGGCTTCGAGCGAGGCACCGATCACCTTGTCCTGACGCTGCACCTCCAAGGCGGCCGTGACGACGCGGCGGGTGCGGCGGATGCCCTCCCATTTCTGGGCGAGCGGTTCGTCAAGCCAGTCTTTCGGTGTTTCGGGGATGTCCTGCAAATGCACCGACTGATCATCGCTGGGGAAACGCGAGAGCCAGACGTCTTCCGTCGTGAAGACCAGCACCGGCGCGAGCCATGTTGTCAGGCGGTGGAAGAGGATGTCGAGCACGGTTCGCGCCGCATTCCGGCGGTCTGACGGCCCATCGCAGTAAAGCGCGTCCTTGCGGATGTCAAAGTAGAAGGACGAGAGATCGACGGTGGCGAATTCGAAGACGGCGCGGAAGACGCCTTGGAAATCGTAGGCCGCATAGCCGGTCCGGACCTTGTGGTCGAGCTCGGCCAGGCGATGGAGGACCCAGCGTTCAAGCTCCGGCATATCGGCAGGGGCGATGCGCTCGTCTTCCGAGAAACCGGCGAGATTGCCGAGGATGAAGCGCATCGTGTTGCGGAGCCGCCGGTAGCTGTCGGCGACGCCCTTCAGGATCTCGGGCCCAATCCGCTGGTCGGCGGTATAGTCGGTCTGCGCCACCCAGAGCCGCAGGATGTCGGCGCCATATTGTTTGACGACCTCTTCCGGCACGATGGTGTTGCCGAGCGACTTGGACATCTTGTTGCCCTTCTCGTCCAGCGTGAAGCCGTGGGTAAGCACGCCTCGGTAAGGCGCGCGGCCCTGGGTCCCGCAGGATTGCAGAAGCGAGGAATGGAACCAGCCGCGGTGCTGATCGGTGCCTTCAAGGTAAAGATCGGCGATGCCGTCTTCGCTGCCGTCTTCTCGGTCGCGGAGGACGAAGGCATGGGTGGAGCCGCTGTCGAACCAGACGTCGAGGATGTCGAAGATCTGGTCGTATTCCTCATGGGGCACTTCGTTGCCGAGGAAGCGCTCCTTGGCGCCCGGCTGGTACCAGGCATCCGCGCCCTCTTGTTCGAATGCGTCAAGGATACGCGCGTTTACGGCTTCGTTCCGCAGCAAAAAGTTGGAATCGGTGGGCATGGCGCCCTTCTTGACGAAGCAGGTGAGCGGCACGCCCCAGGCGCGCTGGCGGCTTAGCACCCAGTCGGGCCGTGCCTCCATCATCGAGTAGAGCCGGTTGCGCCCCGTTTGCGGGGTCCATTTGACGTTGTCGATTTCGGCCAGCGCGCGTTCGCGGATGGTTGTGCCGTGCTCATCCTGACCATCGCCCACAGGTTTGTCGATAGCGGCGAACCATTGGGGCGTGTTGCGGTAAATGATGGGGGCCTTGGAGCGCCAACTGTGCGGGTAGCTGTGCTTGATCTTGCCGCGGGCGAGGAGGCCGCCGACCTCGACGAGCTTGTCGATCACCGCCTTGTTCGCGGTGCCTTCACCGCCCTTTCGGCTGAGGATGTAGTGGCCGCCGAAGAAGGGGAGGTCATCGCGGAACTTGCCGTCGTCCATCACGTTGTAGGTGATGACCTGATCGAGCATGCCGAGATCGCGGTAGAGCTCGTATTCCTCCATCCCGTGGGACGGGGCGCAGTGGACGAAGCCGGTGCCTTCCTCGTCGGTGACGAAATCGGCGTGGCGGAAGTCGCGGGGCTCGTCCCAAACTCGTTCTGCACCCTGACGGTTTGCAAGTGGATGTGCGAGGGAGATCTGTTCCAAAAAGCGAACTGGCATGTCGCCGATGCGGCGATACATAGTTTCGTCAAGTCGAGCACGAGAAAGCACGTCAGCCGCTAAATTGTCTGCGAGGATGAACCGATCACCGGTAAAAACCCAACTCTCGGCCGCCCTCTCCACAACTTCGTAGACGCCGTATGAAATGTCCTTGTGAAAGACTACAGCTTTGTTTGAAGGCAAAGTCCAAGGCGTTGTCGTCCAGATAACAACATAAAGCTGGCCGTTGCCGGCTGAACTCAGCATAGACTCGATTTCTTGGGTCATCTCTGGTGACGCGAGCACACGAAACTTTACCCAAACCGTGAAGCTTTCCTTGTCGTGGTACTCGACCTCCGCCTCGGCGAGCGCGGTTTGCTCGATGGGCGACCACATGACGGGTTTCGAGCCTTGGTACAGCGTGCCGTTCATTAGGAATTTCTGGAACTCCTCGGCGATCACGCGTTCGGCGTGGAAGTCCATTGTCAAGTACGGATCTTCCCAATTGCCGGTCACGCCGAGGCGTTTGAACTCATCGCGCTGGATGTCGATCCAGCCGTCGGCGAAAGCGCGGCATTCTTGGCGGAACTCGACGACATCGACGTCGTCCTTGTTCTTGCCCTTCTTGCGGTACTGTTCCTCGATCTTCCATTCGATCGGCAGACCGTGGCAGTCCCAGCCGGGGATATAGCGGGCATCCTTGCCCATCATCTGCTGGGAGCGGACGACCATGTCTTTCAGGATCTTGTTCAGCGCATGGCCGATGTGGAGGTGACCGTTAGCGTACGGAGGGCCATCGTGGAGCGTAAAGCTATCGCGTCCCTCCTTGGTGCGGAGGCGGTTGTAGACGTCTAGCTTTTCCCACCGCGCTAGCCAGTCAGGCTCGCGGTTTGGCAGGCCTGCGCGCATCGGGAAGTCGGTCTGAGGCAGGTTCAGCGTGTCTTTATAGTCGGGCGTATCGGCACACATGGGGCGTGTCCTTGATGTCAGAATTTCGGGAAGGGTGGCGGAGCAGGCTCAACGCCAATTGCCCGGCGTCTCATCGTTCAGAGCGCCGGGCCTATAATTCGAATGATGATCATCACGCGTTGCATCGCGGACGCTTATAGGCAAGGGGCTGGCTTGGGACAAGCGCCGTTTCAGGCGCTTTCGATAGGCTCGCTTTCGGCCATCAGGCGCAAGATCATCGCCGTCATGCCAATCGCGATGAAGAAGATCTGGATCAGAACCGAGGCCATGTTGAATTCGCCGATGTTCGACGTCAGGACCAGCGCGGCGGCGACAGTGTTCCCGGCGAAATACACCAGGCTGTCACCGCCAATCAAACGCCAGCTCAGTAGAGCATAGACACCGACGTATACCGCGAAACCGAAAACACCGATCGCCCGAAAAACAATGACGATATCAAACTCACCCAACACCACGTCGGCCTCTTTTGAAAAGTGGCTGCCCGCCAAAATTGGGAGCGACGGGTCAGCCTTGTTACACACCCCCCGGGAAGAAACGAGGTAAGCTCAGACTGGCGCATCGGGCGTGGCGATGCGACCGGCGAATTCCGGATTTCACGGTACAATCGCGGTTTCTAGCTTGCCTGCTGCGTGGCTTGGTCGTGGTGGGCGTTTTTATCACGGTACATGTCGGCATCAGCAGCAGCACACAGGCCTTCAACCGTCGCTTCGGGATGCTTGCCGAAGGCGAAACCGACCGACGCGCCGACCGTGATGGTTTGGTCATTGTTTTCGACGGGCTCGTAGAGCCGTTCGCGCAGCGCATCGGCCGCCGCCTCGACCGCCGCTCGGTCCGATACATTGCGAACGAGGACGGCGAATTCGTCGCCGCCCAGGCGAGCCGCATTTCCCTTGCCGAACAGAGCTTCGATCCGCGCGGCCTGCTCACAAAGCACCGCGTCGCCAGCGCTGTGACCCATCGTGTCGTTGATCTGTTTGAAGTGGTCGAGATCGATCAGCAGGACGGCGGTATCCTGCTCGAAGTTCAGCGCGTCGAGCAGCGCTTCGTCGAAAGCGCGGCGGTTCAGAAGGCCGGTCAGCGCGTCGTGGCTGGCCAGATAGTCCAGCTGTTTCAGCCGTTGCTCAGCGACGTAGCGAGCGCGCCCGAAGGCGTTGCGGTTCTTTTCCTGAGCAACCAGTACTTCAACCAGGTTTCCTGCCCAGAAGGCGCCCGCAACGCCCAGCATCACCCAATCGAGCGGGCCAATTTGGATGTGCGGGCCCGGGTGTGCGGTGACGATGCCGATGGCCATGAGCACAAGGACGGTGATCGCAGTGAACCAGCCGAGAAGGACGATGGTGGCGTGGGCGCCGACCACATGAACGGCCATTCCGGAGAGCCAGAGCAGACCCGTGATCTGTGCGGCGTGATAGGGCATTTGCATCAACAGAATGCCGGGCAGCCCATAGGCAAAGGTCGCAAGGCCGAATGTCATCAGCACAACGGCGGTGCGAAAAGAGCTGATTGGTTTGTCCTTTGGCGGCAGGGTGCGACGGAGGACGAAATTAGTCGCTTCGTAAGAAAAGATGAGCGAGCCGCAGATCAGTGCCGCCGGAAAGCCGGCATAGACCCCGAGGATGGCGCAGAAAACGAAGGTGCTGAGGCACCTCTTCGGCGCATCGCGGGCTGCGATGCTAAGCACCAGACGTATCTGGACGCTGGCGTTATCGATCTGCTTCAACAAATGGCGGTACCTCTGAACGATTACCTGCCAGTTTTATTTGAAGGTCGGGTTAACGGCTCTTCCGCCGGATCTCGGGATGTGTCATGTCTGCTTTACAGTTCAGTGGAGAAACGGATGTTCGAAGAGGAAAAGGCCCGCGCGAGCGGCTGGTTTCGCAGCTTGCGCGACGAGATCGTGGCGGCGTTCGAAGGGGTCGAGGATGCGCATACCGAAGGCCCTCTGTCCGTAAACGTGCCCGGTCGGTTCGAGGTTAAGGAAACCAAGCGCTCTGCCCCAGATGGTGGCGATGCGGGCGGCGGTCTGATGAGCGTCATGCGGGGTGGCCGTGTATTCGAGAAGGTGGGCGTCAATGTCTCGACTGTATTCGGCACGCTCGGCGAGCGCGCGCAAAAGGCGATGGCCGCCCGCGGTATTCCCGGCATGGCCGACGATCCGCGCTTCTGGGCCAGCGGCATTTCTCTGGTCGCCCATATGCAGAACCCGCATGTGCCAGCCGTTCATATGAACACGCGCATGTTCTGGACGCCGCATGCCTGGTGGTTCGGCGGTGGCTCGGACCTGAACCCTTGCATCGAATACGACGAGGACACGGAAGACTTTCACAACGTGCAGAAAGCTCACTGCGACCCGCACGGGGCCGATATTTATCCCAAGCTGAAGGCCTGGGCGGATGAGTACTTTTTCGTCCCCCACAGGGGACGTGCGCGCGGGGTCGGGGGCATCTTCTACGATGACCGGAACACTGGTGATTGGGAGGAGGACTTCGCCTTTACCCAGGATGTGGGTCGCGCGTTTCTGAAGGCCTATCTGCCGATCGTTCATCGTCGGCGCGAGACGCCCTGGAACGACGACGACAAGGACACGCAGTTGATCCACCGCGGGCTCTATGCCGAGTACAACCTGGTCTATGACCGCGGCACCAAATTCGGGCTCGAAACCGGCCATGATGCGAATGCTGTGCTGATGAGCCTGCCGCCTTTGGCGAAGTGGATTTGAGCCGAGTGTGCTCTAGCCGATCAGACCAATTGCGTAGGCGAATAGAACCGCGAAGATGATCCCGGCCAGAACCACTGGGCCTAGCCAGTCGAAACGTCCGGGTGTCGCTGCGTTGTCCGGCATATTCGGACGGGGTGGTTTGAGGCGCGGAAATGGCCGCGCCATCGGCGAAGGCGCCATACCCGCGTTTGCAGGTTCCGGGGTGTCGAGGATTTGCTCTCGCCTCGCGCGCGCCTGATCGAGGCGCCTGTAGAGATTGCCTACACTGTGATCGACCTGGGTTTCGACCCGGTCTGATTTGTCTAACGCCACTGCTCGTCGCCTTGTGAAACCAAACACAATACTTTGTACAGGATAACAGGGCTTCGCCAGGAAACCACAACTTCTTGAAGTTTCTCCTAGCTGTCCGAAATGGCGTTGGAATTTCGGTGTGCGCCTTCATCTCTTCGAGCAGGCGACGGAGAATCACGCCCGCTTTTCGCTAGATCTCGACTTCGATCGCGATACCTTTTTCGATCGCAAGCTCGACGACACTGGCGGCCACGGCCAGGTCCTGAAGCCCGACGCCGGTGCCATCGAAAAATGTGATCTGATCCGCGCTTTCGCGGCCCGGGTGCGTGCCGTTGATGACGGAACCGATCTGGTAAACATCCGCTTCGGCGATCAGGCCTTGCGAGATCGCGTGCTGTGCTTCGCCGATGCTGATGGACTGGGCCACTTCATCGGTAAAGACGGTGGCCTTGCTCAACAACACCGGATCGACTTCCTGTTTTCCGACGGTATCAGTGCCCATGCAGGCGAGATGCGTGCCGGGGCTGATGTTGTCGGCCATCAGCGTGGCAGCAAATGAGGACGTGATCGTGATGATCACATCGGCTTCTCTCATGCCGTCGAGTTCGACTGCTTCGAACGGCAGGCCTGCCTCTGTCGCCACCTTTTCGATATTCGGCAGCATTTCGGGGTGCATGTTCCAGCCGATCACCTTTTCGAAATCGCGGTGTTCCAACGCGGTACGCAGTTGAAACTTCGCCTGATGGCCTGCGCCAATCATACCGATCACCTTCGCGTCCTCGCGCGACAGGTGCTTGATCGAGACGGACGAGGCCGCGGCGGTTCTCAGCGCCGTCAGCAGGTTGCCGCCGACCATGGCCTTCACGCGGCCGGTGTCAGGATCGAAGAGGAACACAGTGGACTGGTGATTGATGATCCCGTGCGTTTCCAAGTTGTTCGGCCAATAGCCGCCAGCTTTCAGTCCAAGGGTTTGACCTGCACGGTCGAACCCGCCCTTGAAGCCGTAAAGCGCGTCGGCATGGCCGATGGCTTCGCGGACCACCGGGAAGTTATAGGCATCACCTGTTGCCATCGCAGCGAACACCTTTTCGACGGCATCAAAGGCCGCCTCGCGTGTCATAAGACCCGCGATTTCACTTTCAGGTACAATCCACATCAGTCTTTCTTCTTGGTGAAAATATCCCGGAGGGGTCCGGGGAGGCGTCGTCCATTGTTGCTCGAACCAATGGCGCAATCAATGAACGACCTCCCCGGTGGATCGCTGCCTAAGGCAGCGAAATCAGTAGGCCTTGCCGCGGGCTGAGACGGGCCAGAGCGCTTCGACCTTGCCGTCGCGCACGCCGACGTACCAGTCGTGCACATTTGCGGTGGGGTCGCAGTGTCCGGGGACAAGCTTCAGTTTGTCGCCAACTTTCAGCAGGCCATCGGGATCGGCCACAACGCCGTGCTCGTCCGAGCATTTGACGTATTCCACATCTGTCCGCCCGTAGATCACCGGCAGGCCGCTGTCGACGGATTGCGCTTTCAGGCCCGCGTCGACGATCGCCTTGTCGGCCTTCGCGTGACTCATCACCTGGGTCAGCAGGAACATTGCGTTTTCCCATTCGCCCTGGTCGATGCGGTTCCCGTCCTTGTCGAGAATGCGACCATAGTCGGCATCCATGAAAGCGTAGGACCCGCACTGAAGCTCGTTGTATACGCCAGAGTTGGACTCGAAATAGTAGGAACCCGTCCCGCCGCCGCCGACGATGTCACACTCCAGCCCCTCGGCCTTCAGCGCATCCACGGCGTCCTTCACCTGAGCCACGGCGACGTCGATCTTGGCCTTGCGGTCGTCGAAGCTATCCATGTGCTGCATCGCGCCCTGATAGGCTTGGATACCAGCGAACTTCAGATCTTCGGCGGCGTCGATGGCTTTTGCGATCTCCACGACCTCAGGTGTGGTCGTCACGCCACAGCGGCCCGCACCGCAGTCAATTTCCACCAGACATTCGATGGTGGTGCCGTGCTTTGTGGCCGCCGCGGAAAGCTCGGGCACGTTCTCCAGATCGTCTACGCAGCAGATCGTGCGCGCGCCAAGCTTCGGCATTTGCGCCAGGCGGTCGATCTTCCGCGGGTCACGCACCTGGTTAGACACCAGCACGTCCTTGATGCCGCCGCGGGCGAAGACCTCGGCCTCGCTCACCTTCTGGCAGCAAACGCCGCAGGCGCCACCGAGTTCGACTTGCAGTTTCGCCACGTCGACGGATTTGTGCATCTTGCCGTGGACGCGGTGGCGCATGCCGTGGGCCTTGGCGTAGTCGCCCATCTTCTTGATGTTGCGCTCGAGCGCGTCGAGGTCGAGCACGAGGCAGGGTGTCTGGATGTCCGCTTCGTCCATGCCGGGCACGGCGGGGACATCGAAACCGACTTCGAGGCTGTTCAGGTTCACAGGTGCATTCATTGCCTTCAGGCTCCCTTAATCCAGGGCAGGGCGTCGAGGTCGACATTCCCGCCGGTGATGATGACACCGACCCGCTTGCCAGCGAACCGGTCCTTGTTCTTCAAAATGATGGCGAGTGGCACGGCGCAGGAGGGCTCCATCACCACGCGCAGGTATTTCCACGTGATCTTCATCGCGTCGATGATTTCCTGTTCGGACGCGGTCAGGATGTCGGTCACGTGGTTGGACACAAAGTGCCATGTCAGGTCCTTGAGCGGGACCTTGAGGCCATCGGCAATCGTTTCGGGCGCATCATCGGCGATGATGTGTCCGGCCTTGAAGCTGCGATAAGCATCGTCGGCTTGTTCCGGCTCGGCCGCGATGATCTGGGTTTCGGGCGCGAGCGTCGAGAGCGTCAGGCAGGTGCCCGAGATCATGCCGCCGCCGCCGATGGGGGCGGTGACGATATCAAGGCCGTCCGTCTGCTCCATGAACTCCTTCGAACAGGTACCTTGCCCCGCGATCACGCGCGGGTCGTTGTAAGGGTGGACGAACTCGCCGCCGGTTTCGGCCTGCACCTTGGCGAAGGTCTCTTCCCGCGACGAAGTCGAGGGTTCGCATTCGGTGATCGTGCCGCCGTAGCGGCGGACCGCGTCCTTCTTGGCCTGCGGCGCCGTGCGCGGCATGACGACGTTGCAGGGGATGCCGCGCCTTCCGGCGGCGTAGGACAGGCAGAGCGCGTGGTTGCCGCTGGAGTGCGTCGCAACGCCCTTTTCGGCTTGCGCGTCATCAAGGCCGAAGACGGCGTTTGAGGCGCCGCGCACCTTGAAAGCGCCCGGCTCCTGCAGGTTTTCGCACTTGAAGAACAGGTCGGCGCCGGTCAGCTCGTTCAGGTAATCCGACGTCAGGACCGGCGTGCGGCGGATGTGCGGTTTGATCCGCTCGTGCGCCGCAAGCATGTCGTCGTAGGTCGGAATAGTGAGGTCTGGCAAATCCTTCATCACGCCGCTGCCTTCTGGGTTCTCGCGGGCTTGGCGCGGTAGTATTCCTGCGCGGCGGCGACGCCCGACCCGAGTTTGATGTCGAGGCCCAGATCGACCATGCACATCTCGGCGGTCGCGATGCCGGAAAGCGCCATGACATCGGTCAGGCTGCCCAGGTGCCCGATACGGAACACCTTGCCCGCGACATCGCCAAGGCCGGTGCCATAGGCAACGCCATAGGCCTGAGCCGCGTGGGCGACGATGGTCGAAGCGTCGAAACCCTCGGGTGTGCGGATCGCAGTCACCGTGTTGGAATAGAGGTCGGGCGAGGCCGCGCAAATGTCCAGACCCCAGGCGCGAACCGCTTCGCGCACACCTTCGGCAATGCGGTGGTGGCGGGCGAAGACATTTTCCAGCCCCTCTTCCAGCAGCATCTTGCACGCCTCGTTCAGGCCATTCATCAGGCCCACGGACGGTGTGTACGGATAGGCGCTGGCGGCATAACCGGTCAGCATGTCATCCAGCGAAAAGAAGGTGCGTGGCAGTTTCGCGGTTTTCCGGGCCTCCATCGCCTTCGTGCTCATCCCGAGGATGGCGAGGCCAGAGGGCAGCATAAAGCCTTTTTGAGAGCCGGTGACAGCGGCATCAACACCCCATTCGTCGAAGCGGAAGTCAATCGAGCCGATCGAGGAAACGCCATCGACGAAGAGGAGAGCGGGGTGGCCGGCGGCGTCGAGCGCCTTTCGCAACCCCTCCACATCCGAAGTCACGCCGGTGGCGGTTTCGTTATGGGTGGCAAGCACGGCGCTGATCTTGTGCTCGGTGTCCGCCGTCAGGATTTCAGCAAAGCGGTCGACCGGCAGGCCTTCGCCCCATGTCACGTCCTCGACCATCACGTTCAGCCCGAAACGCTGGCACATGTCGATCCACTTGTGGCTGAACATGCCATTCCGCGCCGCCAGAACGGTGTCGCCGGGCGAGAGTGTATTCGTCAGAGTGGCTTCCCAGCCGCCGGTGCCGGAGCAGGGGAAGATGAAGACCTCGGCAGACGTGCTTTTCATCACCTTGCGGACGCCTTCGCGTGCGGGATGCAGGATGGTGCCGAAGAGTGGAGACCGATGGTCGATCGTCGGCATGTCACAGGCTTTCCGCAGGCTTTCGGGGATGTTCGTGGGGCCGGGGATAAAGACGGGATTTTGAAAGCTCATGGCACTCCTCCTCCTGAGTTGCTGATTACATAGTACGATCCGCATGGGATAGAAATTTTTTTGAAATCATTTTTCATTTTTTTTGAAACGCGAAAAATTCATTATTGTCAGTGGTTTGAATTTTTCATATTATGAATAATATTTTCATTTTTCAGGGAAAGCCGACCCATGGCCAGCGAATCCGAAGCCTCTGCCCCCCTTCGCCGCGCGCGCGGACGACCGCGGGGCTGGGACGACAAGACGGCTCAGAACACGATCAAGTCACTTGATCGCGCAATGGAGGTGTTCGAGTTCCTGAGCACGGATCAGGGGCAAACCTTGTCGGAAATTTCGGACGGCACCAGTCAGGCGGCGGCCACGGTCTATCGTATTCTCGTGACGCTTGAGGGGCGCGGTCTGGTGGAATTCGACGCCGACGAGCAGCTTTGGTATATCGGCGCGCGGGCCTTCGTGATCGGCGCACGGTATCTGCGCCGCACCAGCCTTGTCGAACGGGCAAGGCCGATCTTGCGGCGGCTGATGGAGACCACCGGCGAGACGGCCAACCTTGGGATCGAGCAGACGGGATCGGTTCTGTTTGTCAGTCAGGTAGAGACACATGAAAGCATCCGCGCGTTCTTCCCGCCGGGCACCCTGTCGCCCATGTATGCGTCCGGCATCGGCAAGGCTCTCTTGGCCGAAATGGATGATGACCGCGTGCGCCGCATCTTCGAGAGCGAGGTGCCTGTCGTCTTTACTCCGAATACAATCACCGATCTGGATCGCCTTTCTCAGGAATTGGCTGTCACCCGGCAGCGTGGCTTTGCCATCGACGCCGAAGAGAAGAACCTGGGCATGCGTTGCATCGCGGCCCCGGTCTTTGACATGCACCGCGAAGCCGTGGCCGGGCTTTCGGTGAGCGGCCCGGCCAGCCGGATGGACGTTCACGGGGTCGAAGCCATCAGCGCCGCGGTGCGCGACGCCGCTGCGGATCTAACACGCGCCATCGGTGGAGAGGCGCCGGACCGCCCAGGTCTGTGATGAGTTTTTCGTAGATCCGTAGCACGTCCGGCGCCACCTGGTGGCGTCAGGCAAGGCGAGACCTTTCCTCCCGTACTCCAAGGTATTTGGGGCCCGATGAATTCCAAAGGTGATGGTTCAGTAGTCCAACGTCAGCGTGATCCGCTCGCTCGCGAACCAAGTCTGGCCGTGCTCGATTGGCAGTCCGTCGCCCGCGACACTAATCGATTCCGCAAGTAGAAGCGGGGCACCCTCGCGGAGTTGCAAATGCAGCGCCTGTGTTGCTGTCGCCGATGTTGCACTCAGCCGCGTTGACGCGCGGACATAATCCTCGACTCCGACGGCAGCCAGCGCTTTTGACACCCCGCTTTCGCGCCGCAGCGCGTCCGCCAGGCCGGGATGCCTGACCTCGGGAAACCGGCTTTCGGCGAGCGCAACCGGGGTGCCGTCGGCGAAAGAGAGCGAATAGGACACGGCCAAAGGATCGCCCGGGGCGATTTTCAACCGGCGCGCATCGTCCTCCGCCGCAGCGTGGACTTCGACTGAGAGAACGCTCTTCTCTGGCAGGCGCCCCGCCGCCAGAAGGTTTTGGTGAAAGCGGACGCGTTCAGACAGGGGATAGTCGAGCGGGCGCGCCAGCACAAAGACCCCGGCTCCGCGACGGGCGTGGACAAGACCTTCGTCTGCAAGGTGCCTGATCGCATGGCGTACCGTGTGCCGATTGACGCCAAAGCGTTCGGACAGGGCTGCTTCGGTGGGAAGTTTTTCTCCAGCTGAATAGTGCCCCTCGGCGATGGCGGAGCGCAGCGACGTCGCGATTGATTGCCAGATGGGCGTGCGTGTCATCAAAAATTCATGGGCCTTTCGGGAGGCATGGTGTATGATATGTCTAGTTGTATAGTTGCTACGAGATTTGTCTAGATGGACAGTGGAACGGCGGAACGGAAGGACTGGATGGGGCTTCTGGCACGGGCGCCGGAAGGTCGGATTGCCGGTCTTATGGCAGACGCTGGGTTGGCCGGAGACACGACATGGCTGCGGCCGCCCGAGGTTGGAAGCGTCATGGTGCGCGGGCGGACAGGCGGCACGGGGGCGGCCTTCAATTTGGGTGAAATGACGGTGACGCGCTGTTCGCTCAAGCTGGCCTGCGGGACGGTTGGACATGGCTATGTGCAGGGTCGCCGCAAGGACGATGCGGGAGCAGCGGCGCTGGTCGATGCGTTGATGCAGACCGATCGCGCCGATCAAGTGGCCGATGCTGTGCTGGTGCCCCTCCAGGCAGAGGAGGTGGAGCGTAAGGCTGCGCGCGCGGCCAAGGCCGCGTCCACGAGGGTGGAATTCTTTACCATGGTCCGGGGGGAAGACGCGTGACCCACGTTGTGCTGGAAGGCGGCTTCAATGACGCACCGCGCGAGGCGTCCTTTGTCTTTCGGGGGCTCATGAACGCGATGGCGCGCCCGGGCACGATTGAGACAATCGCGGGCGGCAAGCCGCCTATGCCGCTTTCCATCGCGGCGGGCACCGCGCTCTTGTCGCTCGCAGACGCTGACACGCCGGTGCATCTGGCGGGGGCGACCGACACGAAAGAAGTGCGCGGGTGGTTGGCCTTTCAAACAGGCGCGACCCTGGTCGGGCCGGACAGCGCGACATTTGCAGTCGGAACCTGGGAGGCTCTGCTGCCGCTCGACCGCTATCCGATCGGTACGCCTGAGTATCCCGACAGATCGGCCACGCTGATCGTTGAGGTGCCCGATTTGACCCAAAGCGGCAGTCGCCTGACCGGGCCGGGCATCGAGTCGGAAGCGAGTCTGTCATTGCCGGACAAGGCTGCCTTGCAGCGGAACGGCGCGCGCTTCCCGTTGGGTTTGGATTTCTTCTTCACAAGCGGTGACCGCATTGCGGCGCTGCCGCGCTCGACGAGGATCGGCTGATGTATGTTGCAGTGAAAGGTGGAGAAAGGGCGATCGAGAACGCTCATGCCTGGCTGGCCGAGGAGCGCCGAGGCGACACGGATGTGGCAGAGCTGTCGGTGGCGCAGATCCGCGAGCAGTTGAGCCTGGCGGTCAATCGCGTGATGGCGGAAGGTTCGCTCTTCGATCCCGACCTGGCCGCGCTGGCGATCAAGCAGGCCCGCGGCGATCTGATCGAGGCGATTTTCCTGATCCGGGCCTATCGCACGACGCTACCGCGCTTCGGGTTTTCGCGTCCGATCGAGACGGCCGAAATGGCTTGCGATCGCCGCATTTCGGCGACGTTCAAGGATTTGCCTGGCGGACAGGTGCTTGGGCCGACTTTCGATTACACGCACCGGCTTCTGGACTTCAAACTCGCCGCGGATGGTGAGGTCCCGCCGGCGCCTATGGGTCAGACTTCGGCCGAGCCGGTTCCCCATGTCACCGGTTTTCTGAACCGCGAAGGGCTGATCGAAGAAGCTCCAGCGGATGACAGCGACCCCGGCGATCTGACCCGCGAGCCGCTTGAACTGCCCGCGGACCGGTCCCTGCGTCTGCAGTCACTGGCGCGCGCGGACGAGGGCTTTACGCTGGGCATGGCGTATTCGACGCAGCGGGGCTATGCGCGGACCCACGCCTTTGTTGCGGAATTGCGGATCGGCACCGTGGCGGTCGAGATGGATATCCCGGAACTGGGGTTCGAAATCGAGATCAGTGAGATTACGGTGACCGAATGCGAGACAGTGAACCAGTTCAAGGGATCGAAGACCGAACCGCCGCAGTTCACGCGCGGTTACGGGTTGATCTTCGGGCAGAGCGAGCGGAAGGCGATATCGGTGGCGTTGGTGGATAGGGCGCTGCGCTGGGACGAACTGGGCGAAGACGATGTGGGCGCGCCTGCGCAGGACGCCGAGTTCGTCCTTTACCACGGCGACAATGTTCAGGCGACAGGCTTCCTCGAACATATCAAGCTGCCGCATTACGTCGATTTCCAGTCCGAGCTTGAACTGGTGCGCAAGCTGAGGCGCGAGGCGGGGTCAGACAAGGGGCAGGAGGCTGCGGAGTGAGTCCTTCAGTTGTTGTTTTTGACGTGGGCGGTGTGCTGGTGGATTGGAAGCCCCACCTGGCCTGGATGGACGAGTTTGGGTCGCGCGAGGCGGTCGAAGCTTTCATGGATCGGATTGATTTCAAGGCGCGCAATGCGCGCGGCGATGCAGGCGAGCGGTTCGAGGACCTTGCGAACGAGATCGATGACATAGACGATCGGCGTAGGCTGGCGTCTTATGTCAGTTTGTATAGCCGTACGGTTCTGGATGCGATCCCAGGGACATGGCGGCTGGTCGATCGGTTGATAGATGGTGGTGTGCCCATCCACGGCATCACCAACTGGTCGGCGGAAACCTGGCCCGAGGGTTTGAAGGTTCAGCCGCGGCTGGCCGAGATTTTCGGAACGCTTGTGGTTTCGGGGCGCGAGCGCGTCACCAAGCCGGGCGCAGAGATTTTCCGATTGCTTTGTGAACGCGCGAAAGTCGCCCCGGGCGAGTGCGTGTTTATCGACGATGGACTTCACAATGTCGACGGCGCAAAGGCCGCTGGCATGGATGGTATCCATTTCACCGGGGCCGAGGCGCTGGAAGATGAACTAACGCGGCGGGGCCTTCTTTGACGCAGCACGCTGTTTCAGTCTTATCGACGCGTTCCGCCCCAAGCGCCGGTCGACTTGATGGGGCTTTCGTAGGGTTTGCGTTGCAAGCCGTTGTCCGGCTGTACGGGCGGCACATTTGCCGTCCGTTTCTTGCCGAAAAGTCCGGGGAAGATAACCCGAAGCAGCCGCATCGCGATGAAGCGGATCAGGACGACCGCGCCGATGAAGACGGCTACGGCGCTCAGCATCGATGTCGTGCCGATATCAACGCAGGCGTTGCCTGCCCCGAAGACGATCGCTTCAAGGATGCTGACGGTCGTTCTGCAAAGGCCGGCTTCGAACATCATGACGTTCCTTCCTTCATGGCGGAACTTTCGCGGTGGAATGGGGCAATTCGATGACCGAGTACAACTTCGCCTATCTGGATGAACAGACCAAGCGGATGATCCGCCGCGCGATCCTGAAGGGGCTGGCGATCCCCGGCTATCAGGTGCCCTTTGCCAGTCGTGAGATGCCGATGCCTTATGGCTGGGGCACGGGTGGCGTGCAGGTGAGTGCCGCCGTGCTGACGCCCGAAGATACGCTCAAGGTGATCGACCAGGGGGCCGATGACACGACGAACGCCGTTTCGATCCGGAAGTTCTTCGAACGCACGGCGGGGGTCGCGACGACGACCGCGACGGCGGAAGCGAGTGTCATCCAGACGCGGCACCGCATACCCGAGGAGCCGCTCGTCGAAGATCAGATCCTTGTCTATCAGGTGCCGATCCCGGAGCCCTTGCGGTTTCTGGAGCCGCGCGAGACAGAGACGCGCAAGATGCACAGTCTGGAGGAATATGGGCCGATGCATGTGAAGCTTTACGAAGACATCAGCCGTCACGGACATATCGCGACCGCCTACGCCTATCCGGTGCAGGTCGAGGGACGGTACATGATGGACCCGTCGCCGATACCCAAGTTCGACAATCCGAAGATGGAAATGCCCGCGATCCAGTTGTTCGGCGCTGGCCGGGAACAACGGATCTATGCGCTGCCGCCTTACACGAAGGTGGTGAGCCTCGATTTCGAGGATCACCCTTTCGATCCGTCGAAGGCGCCGCATCCTTGCAGGCTCTGCGGCGCGGAAGGCGCCTATCTGGACGAAGTGATTACTGATGACGAGGGCGGGCGCATGTTTGTCTGTTCGGATACGGATTTTTGCGAGCGCCGTCGCGCCGCCGGGCATGAAGGGGCGCAGGCATGACAGACTGCGTGTGGCTCCACGGCACAGCGATGGCCGGATTGCGCTGGCATGACAGCCTGCCGGGCGATTGGCTGGAGTTGCCGGGCCATGGGCAGGCACCACGCGTCGAGCCGAACGTGGAGGCCTATGCCTCCGCGTTGGAGAGCCGACTGCCGGAGAGGTTTGTCATCGGAGGCCATTCGCTTGGCGGTATGGTGGCACTGACCTTGGCGTCCCGCCATCTAGATCGTTGCCGGGGGCTGGTGTTGGTGGACACGCCGCTACGAATGCCCCGCTGGATTAGGCGACGCGCCAAGGTGGCGCCACTTATAGCCTGGCCAAGCGTGGTTGGGTTTCTCATTCAATACCGCACCTCAAACCGGGCCATGCGTCCCACCTTGCGGCGAACGATTGCTGCGACACCGCGCAAAGGGCTGATAGATGCGATGCGGGCTACGTTGAGGTTTGATGGCCGTGTCCTGGCGAGGGGACTGACGTTGCCTATTCTGTCGCTCCTTGGTCGGCACAGCCTGCTGACCGGCCCAAGTGACGCGGTGGGCACATCGCGGGTCTTCGATGCGGGCCACATCCTGCCGGTCGACAGGCCGGACGATGTTGCGCGTGAAATTCACGGCTTTTTGGAGCGCTTCGCATGACCCTGCTTATGTCTGTTCGCGACATCACGAAATACTATGGCCGCTACATCGGATGTGCCGAGGTCTCGTTCGATCTCTATCCTGGCGAAGTCATGGGCGTCGTCGGCGAAAGCGGATCGGGAAAGTCGACCCTTCTAAATTGCCTCGCGGGCCATTTGCCGCCTGACCGGGGTGAGGTCTTGTTCGACAGCCGCGTCGATGGGCCGAAGGACACGCTGAAGATGAGCGAGCCCGAGCGCCGGATGCTGGGTCGCACTGACTGGGCCTTTGTCCATCAAAACGCGCGCGACGGTCTGCGCATGAATGTCAGCGCGGGCGGAAATGTGGGCGAGCGTCTGATGGCCGTGGGCGCGCGCAACTATGGTGATATTCGGAGGCAGGCCACCCAATGGCTTGGACGGGTCGAGATCAGCGAGACGCGCATCGACGACCGGCCGACGACCTTTTCTGGTGGCATGCAACAACGATTGCAGATCGCGCGTAACCTTGTGACAGGCCCGCGCCTTGTTTTCATGGATGAACCGACGGGCGGGCTGGATGTCAGCGTGCAGGCGCGGCTGCTGGACCTCTTGCGCGGTCTGGTGCGCGATATGGGGCTGTCGGCGATCATCGTCACGCACGATCTGGCGGTGGTGCGTTTATTGGCCGACCGCTTGATGGTGATGAAGGACGGGCATGTGGTGGAGGCCGGCCTGACGGACCAAGTGCTGGATGATCCGCAACACGCCTACACCCAGCTTCTGGTCAGCTCGGTGTTACAGGTTTGAGGTATTTCAGGTGCAGGAGGCCCCCATGATCCAGATCAGCGATGTTGCGAAGTCTTTTACGCTTCACAATCAGGGCGGTGTTGTGATCGACGTGCTGGCGGGAGCCGAGGTTTCGGTGGCCCCTGGCGAATGCGTTGCGCTGACGGGTGTCTCGGGGGCGGGCAAGTCAACGCTGATGCGGATGATCTATGGCAACTACCTGGCCGGGTCGGGCAGCATTGTCATCGATGGCGTGGATGTGGCCCGCGCCGAACCGCGCGAAATCCTCGCGCTTCGCCGCGAAACGCTGGGCTACGTCAGTCAGTTTCTACGGGTCGTCCCTCGCGTGCCGACGCTACACGTGGTGGCGGAACCCTTGTTGCTGACGGGTGTTGACTTGGCGGAAGCGCACGATCGCGCGCGCGCCATTCTGGCGCGGCTGAACCTGCCAGAACGGCTGTGGGGGCTCTCGCCCACGACATTTTCTGGGGGCGAGCAGCAGCGTGTGAACGTGGCGCGAGGCTTCGTATGCGCTTTCCCGGCCATGCTTCTGGACGAGCCGACGGCCAGCCTTGATGGGGCCAACCGCGAGGTGGTCCTGTCGCTTATCGAAGAGGCCAAGGCACGGGGCGCGGCAATGGTCGGTATCTTCCATGACGAGGCCGCGCGTGACCGTGTGGCGGACAGGCAGATCGATGTCTCGACCTTCCTGCCGGAGAGGCCCGGCCCATGACCGGACGCTTGATCGGCATCGTTGGGCCATCTGGTGTTGGCAAGGACACGCTAATCGCGGCGCTTGCCGAAACGATTCCTGATTTCTCTATCGTTCGCCGCGTCATCACGCGTGCGCCGGAAATGGGCGGCGAGGACTTCGAAGCGGTGAGCGAAGAAGAGTTCGAAAGGCGGCGTTCTGCCGGGGCCTTTTGCATCCACTGGCGCGCACATGGGTTGTCCTACGGCATCCCTGACGAAGTGCGTCTGCGGGTCGGCAAGGGCGAGCAATTGCTCGTCAACCTCTCACGCGGTGTGCTGGAAGAGGTCGCGGCCAAGTTTCCTCAGTTCGCCGTATTGAACGTGACCGCAAGCGCCGAGGTGCTGGCCGCGCGACTGGCAGAACGGGGCCGTGAGACGCCGGAAGAGATCGAGGCGCGGCTGGTGCGTTCAAGCGATTTACCCGAGGGGCTGCTCATCGTGACCATCGAGAACGACGGCCCCATCGAAGAGACGGTCGAAGCGGCATTAAGTCTGCTTCAACCGGTGAGGGCGTAGCGGTGGATTTCCTGGAACCGACCATCCGAGCGTTCGCCCACCAGCGCGACCGAGGCAATGTGGAACGGTCTGGGCAGTGCTGGCAGGTGCTGAAGCGCCGCAGATTTGGCAATTGCCAATTGTTCTTCGTCCAACTGACCGGTGAGCGTCAGGTGAAAACGAAACTCGTCCGCGACGTAAGGGTAACCCCATTGCCGCAGCAATGCGTGCTGCCTTTGGGTCAGGCCGGCGGCGCGGCGCCGCTCCAGTTCTGCAGTGTCCGCGGGCCGACGAAAATCGTCGAAGGCCCGGACGCAATCGAAGGCGAACTGTGCCAGCCGCTCGACCGGTCCGTCGGGCACAAGTGCCAGAAAATGGCCGATGACGGCCGGAGAAAGACCTTCGAGGGCAATCGGAGGTCTAAGCGCGGCAAACCCCGCAACCGCGTTGCGAAGCGAGGTTTCGTCCTTGCCGTCGCTCAGGACGAAAGGCGGTTTCAATGTCCCGTGAAAGCCGTATCTTCGGGGCGTGCTGGTGAAGACCTCGATGTCGTTCACGGCGAGTTGCGGCACCGCCTTGCCGGTTCGAACGTCCCATCCAAGCCAGGCGGCCCCGAAGTCCGCGAGGCCCTTGTCGTCCGGAAGATAGTAGATCGCGTAGCGTTGGAAGCTTGACATGAACACCCTCACAATGCCGCCTGTGACAGAACAGCATGACAGCCCCATGACAGAAGAGATTTGCCTTGCCAACGCCCGCCTTGTGTTGCCGGACCGTGTCCTTCGCGGTGCGCTTCACATTGCGGGTGGCACAATCGCGGGGATCGACGAGGGCGACGCGGTCCCCTTGGGCGCCGTCGATTGCGCGGGCGATCTGTTGCTGCCCGGGCTGGTCGAATTGCATACGGATAATCTGGAGCGTCACCTGGAGCCGAGGCCAAATGCGAAGATGCCGCACAACACCGCGATCCTCGCGCATGACGGCGAGCTTGCGTCGACGGGCATCACAACGGTGTTCGATGCGCTTCGGACCGGTTCGATGAACAGAGGGCGCTTCGAGGGGCGGCGCTATGCCCGCGCCGTTGCCAGCGAGATCCTTGCGTTGCGCGATGCGGGCGCGTTGCGCGTCCGGCACATGATCCACCTGCGGGCCGAAATCTGTTCGGAGACGCTGATCGAGGAATTGGCCGAATTCGGGCCGGAAGATCGGGTGCGGCTCGTGAGCGTGATGAACCACACGCCGGGGCAGCGGCAGTTCCGCGATCTGGAACAGCTGAAGGTCTACTATAAAGGCAGGCACGGATTTTCCGACGCCGAATTCCTGGAGGTCGTGGCGCTGCGCACAGAGGTGGGGAACCGCATGCGCGCAGCTCACGAAACCGCCGCCGTCGCCGAGGCGGCGCGCTTTGGCGCGGCGCTGGCCAGCCATGACGATACCACTATCAACCATGTGACGGACTCCTACGGCAAAGGCATCCGCCTGGCGGAATTCCCGACGACCTTCGAGGCGGCAGAAGCGTGCAAACAAGCGGGTATTGCGGTCATCATGGGCGCGCCCAACCTGATCCGGGGCGGATCGCATTCTGGCAATGTCTCGGCCGCTGAACTGGCGGAAGCCGGGCTTCTGGACATTGTCTCTTCGGACTATGCGCCGGCACTTCTGATGGCCTCGGCCTTCCGGCTGGCGGAGATCTGGGGGGACCTGCCGCGCGCCATCCGTACGGTGTCAATGTCACCGGCGGATGCCACCGGGCTTACCGACCGCGGCCGGATCGCGCCGGGCGCGTTGGCTGATCTGGTGCGGGTTTCGCAGATAGGCGAGACACCCGTAGTGCGTGCCGTCTGGCGGGGTGGCACGCGCGTTGGCTAGGCGGTTGCGCCCGCGTCTTGGTTCTGGCCTTAGTGGAGCCGGACAAAAAGGGTTGTGCCATGACTTTACCTTCCACAATGCAGGCCATGGTGACCATGGGTCACGGCGGTTACGATCAATTGGTTTGGCACACCGATTGGCCGCGCCCCGATCCGCGCCCGGGCGAGGTTCTGATCCGGGTCCGCGCCTGCGGTTTGAACAACACCGACATCAACACGCGTGAGGGTTGGTATTCCAAGGCAGTGACGGGCGCCACGGGCGCAGCGAGCGGTGCGCCGGCGAAGGAAGACCCGTCATGGGGCGGGGCGCCGATCCAATTCCCGCGCATTCAGGGCGCCGATGCAGTGGGCGAGATCGTGGCTGTGGGCGCTGGGGTGTCGCTGGACCGGATCGGGCAACGGGTGATCACGGACAATTGGCTGCGTGACCCGGAGGCGCCGGAGGACAAGGAGAAGACCGGCTATTTCGGCTCGGAGCGTGATGGGGGTTTCGCAGAATACGCCGCGTTGTCGTCCGAGAACGCGGTGCGCATTCGGTCGGTTCTGAGCGACGCCGAATTGGCGACGTTTTCGTGCTCTTACTCCACAGCCGAGGGCATGCTGACACGAGCCAGTGTTGGTGCAAACGATACGGTGCTGGTGCCCGGCGCGTCTGGTGGCGTTGGCGGTGCGCTGGTCCAGCTTGCCAAACTTCGGGGCGCACGCGTGATCGCCATGGCGTCCGAGGCCAAGCAGGCTGCCGTCGCAGAACTGGGTCCCGACCTGATCCTGCCGCGACACCCTGAGAACCTGCGCGCCGCGCTTGGGGCCGAACGCGTCAGCGTGGTGGCTGACGTGGTGGGCGGCCCGATATGGCCGGAATTGATCGACTGCCTGGTGCGGGGTGGGCGATATACGTGCTCGGGTGCGATTGCCGGGCCGATGGTCGAGTTGGACCTGAGGACGTTTTACTTGCGAGACCTGACCTTCACCGGATCGACGGTGATTGCTCCAGAGGTCATGACCAACCTAGTCCGTTACATCGAGGCAGGTCAGGTGCGCCCGCTTCTGGCAGCGACCTATCCGCTGAAAGACCTCGCCGAGGCGCAACGGGCCTTCGCGGCAAAGATGCACGCCGGGAACATCGTTGTACTGCCTTGAGCCATTCACTTGCGTTGCCAGCGAGTTAACGACCGGTAACGAAAAAACGCCGCCTCCACCCTCCCAAATTTTTTCGAGGAGTTGGTGAAGATTCGGATAATATGCATCCGGTTAGGCGATAGAACCTGGGAACTGGGACCGTCTGTCTCGACAACTGTCGGACGGTGTGCGGTCTTTTCAGTCGACACTCAGTCCTGACGGGACGCTGTCCGGTCGGCCCAAGGGGCGCGTCAGCGCGGTTTCACCGGTGAGGCTTTCGAGGAAAGCGACGATGGCCGCGATTTCGGGGTCGGACAGGGAAACTGGTTGGATATCGACGGCCCGTTTCTGGCGCTTCATTTCGCGGCGGTCCGCCTGAACGATGAAATCGACATGCTCGAGCCACGGGGCGGATGGCAGGCGTGCGTGCTCTTTCGTCCACATCCGGCGTTCCCCCTCGGGGTCGAGGTGATGACGGACGATGCCGTCCAGTGTCGGGTATGCACCGTTGTGGCCGTAGGGCGCCGTGAGCGCAACATTTCTAAGCATGGGCGTGCGGAACCGATAGGCGTCTTCGAGCCGGTCACTTTCACCCATACGCCCAACATCGCGAGGCTGTGGATCGAAGCGCCGCGTTTTGCCGGGGCCGAAAGCCGGAAGGGCGAGCGCATGGAAGGACTGATCAGACAAGAGCGGACCAGAGTGGCAGGCGGCACACTTCGCCTTGCCATAAAACAGCGTCATGCCTTCGAGCGCGTCGGGTGACAGCGCCGATGTGTTGCCTGACAGATAGCGATCAAACGGGCTGTCGTGGTTCTGCCATTCGGTACCCATGAAGGCGGCTAGCGCATTGGCGATATCGACGATCGTGACATCCTCTGGTGTTTCAATGTGATCGAAGGCCTGAACGAACAGCGCGCCGTATTCCGGGATGATGCGCACGCGCTTTGCGATGATGGGCCAGGCGTTGTCGATCCGGTCGTTGACCGCGCCCGAGACCTCGTTTTCCTCTGGGTCACCCGCCATTTCGAACCGCGCCGTGATGGGGAAAAGCGCCTGAGCGGCAAGGATCGTTTCCAGCCCTTGGGGCAGCCACTCTTCGGCAGGCGAGTTGAAACCGTTGCCGTAGAGGTCCGATGTCTCCAAACGGCCATCGTGAAAGAGGACACTGACTTCTTTTGCGCCGAGGTTCCAAAGCGCGGGAGCATTGCGCGGGATGCGCTTGCGGATGCGATCTGCCGGGCTTTGGCTGACGCGCTTTGGGCCAAGGCCTTCGCCGCCTTCGCCGATGCCAAGCGACAAGCCGTCCGTCCCGCCATGGTCGTGGTGGTGGCAAGTGCCACACGAGATATTTCTGTTGCCGGACAGGATCTTGTCATAAAACAGAAGCTGGCCGAGCTTGGCTTGGTCGGGATCGAATTGAATGAAATCCGCATCGACAAGCGGGCGGGGCAGGTCCTCTGCCGCCGCGGGCAAGGCAAGGCAAAGGGCCATGATATGCAAACACCATTTCACGCGTTCATCTTGGCCGTTCTGACGGCGCTCGCAACCCCCGTCTTGGCGGAAATCGAAGAGGCGCGGGACCTGATGGAGGCGGGCCGTTTTGCCGAGGCGCGAGAGGCTTTGCTTCCAGCCGCGCGGTCCGGCAATGCGGATGCTGAAGAATTGATCGGCGTCATGTACGCCATGGGACTGGGCGTCGAGAAGGATCCGGAGCGCGCCTTTGAGTGGTACTTGCGATCTTCGATGAAGGGGCACCCGGGTGCGCAGTCCGGGCTTGGGTGGTACTATGAGCTTGGCATCGGTCTCCCTGCGCCGGATTTGGTGCGAGCGTATTTGTGGTACGGGTTATCCTCGATCGGGGGGGACCCGGACGCGGTGGATTCGCTTGAGGAACTGACCCGGCGGATGAGCGCAGAGGAGATCGCGCGCGCGCAGGTTCTCATAGACGACTACAAGCCCTGGATGTATCCGTTTCGCTAGGCTGTGCAGGCGCGGGGGTGCACGTAGTCGGACGGCAGCAGATCGACGTAACGATCAATGTCTGGCCTCGTGATCACGTCGCGGTCTGCAAGCTGATCCATCGCCAAAAGCGCGACGTCTGGGCTGTGGAAGACAGCGTCGGCCAGGATCGCCAGGTGCTTCAGGCGTTCGCTTTTCATGTCGTCCAAGGCGACCAGGTTTCTCAGAAAGACAGCATCGCCATCGACGGCCTGGGACTTGTTTCGCCTGGGCCGAAGGGCGGACGACGCTTCGCCGCCGACCATATAAGACTTCAGGAAGAGGAATTTATGGAATGCGAAGCCTTGGGCTGAAAGCTCCCGCATCTGGGCATCGAGAAGCGGCTGGCCTTCGTAAAGCGGGATCATGGCCACTTCCGAGATGATCGCCAAGGCCGCGCGCAGCTTTTCCCGTGCATTCTGAAAGACCACAGTTTCGCTGCCTTGGACGTCGATCTTCAGAAGGTCAAATTCGGGGAGTTCTGTGATGTCATCCAGCCGCTGTGTCTGGATGGTTTGCACTTCTGTCACGCGCATCTGGTTGGGCCAGCGGCCCATGAGCTTGATGAAATCGGCATTCGGACGGAGTAGCGAGGTGAAGCCGTCACCTTTGCAGATATGGAGGGATTCAGTGTCTCCGCTGCCGATTGCAAAGGGCAGATATGTTTCATCATCCCGGGCTTCCGCCGTCAGTTTCCAGTATGCGTCCTCTTGCGGTTCAAACCCCCAAATCTCGCACAGGCCCATCTCGCGAAGAGTGGCGTAGGGCGGGACGTCCAACGGGTTCGCGCCAACGTCGACAATGCGGGTCAAGCGCTCGGGTTCCAACAGGTCGTGAACGGCGGCGGCACGTTCGGAGTTTGTCGGTGGATCAAGCATTCCGTCTTCGTGCCCTGTGTCCCCGGGAAGCAACAGCGGGGCGATAGCCCCGAGACCCCGCGGTTCTAAAAACGGAATGCTGAAGAATGGGTTAATCCGGTGCCGCCGTGTCTTGCGGCCGAGTCCGCGACCGAAGGAAAATATCGGTCAGCGTGGGAAAACGCATGCAGAGAGCGGCACCTCGCCAAGCGAGTGCCGCTCCATGCCGCTGCTCAAGGCAGAAACACGTCCCTGACGTAAACCGGGACATCCAGTATCGCGATGATTTCTTCTGACCCGTCCAAGACGGTCTCAAGGTCTGAAATGCCGTTGGTCAGGCTGTAGTCGCCGCTTGACGGCTTGCCGACCGCCTTGCTCATGACAAGGTCCACCATCTGCTCGTAGCGATAGATGCGCGAAAAGTCGGGGTCGGCGGCGGAGTGCGGAAACGACTCGCCCATGCTCCAACCCCTTTTCCCCTCCACGTAGTCCAGTCTGAAGACCAGCTCTTCACCGGCGGCGGAGGATATCCGCCACTCGTCCGAGCTTTTGCGGGTGCCATCAGCCGATCCGACGAGTGACCGCGTGCGCGAGACCTCGGCAGCGACGTTGACGCTGTAAGGATTGCGTTCCGGGACGGTCGTCAGAAGCCGAAGTACGTATAATCGCACTGCATCGTCCTTCTTGCCTAGCCCCACCAGAACGGCAGCACGGCGGTTCGGCGGATCCAGCGGCTTGCCGTCCGGGTCCATTTCAAGGATGCCATCGATCAGCACCATCAGCAGGTTTGAGCCTTTGAGCGGTCCGCTTGGGAAAGGAACGGAGGCCCAGCCTTCGGGCATCAAAGCTTCTATGCCGTCAGCATTGGCGTTCAGACCCACCAGGACACGCGCGTCGACATTGGAGCCGACAAGGGTTTCTGCCCGCGCCGAAACGGACGCGCCGACAAAAAACAGTGAAAGCACCAGCAGGCTGAAAACTGAGTTGGTTCGCATGACATCGCACTCCTTCTTGAAGGGGCGTGTTTTCGAGGCCCCATGCGGAGTATCAATCACACTGATTTCAACACGTTGATTTGCATCAAGTCGTTCCGAACGGCGCCCTCAGGCCGCCATCGCCGTTGCAAATCGCTTAAGTTCCCCGGTCTTAGGGTCGCGGATGGGTTCCGCCGAATACTGCGCGATATAGGCGCGGCGCGGGCGGTCGGTGGTGTTGGGGCCGGAGCGGTGGAGCGTGATCGAGGAAAAGGCGACCACAGTGCCGGCGGTGCATTCCATTGGCAGGCCGGGATCGTCGCCGAAGTAGCCGTTCAGTTCGTTCGTGTCATCCTGCCATTCGTGCGGGTCGATCTGCGGGTTGGCGTCGATATCACGCGGCAGAAGGTAGACGCAGCCGTTCGCCTCGCTCGTATCGTCAAGGGCCATCCAAATGGTGACATATGGCGTGTGATCGAATCCCACATAGGCGCTGTCCTGGTGCCAGGCGAAGCTGGCGCCCTTGCCTGCGCCTTTGACGACGAATTGTTCGTTGAAAAGATAGGGCTCGGCGCCAAGGCATTGGCGCGCGATGTCGGCCATGGTTTTTCCGAGGACGAAGGTCTTCAGCTCTGGGAAGTCACCGTGGCGGTGGCGAAGGAACCGGCGGGCCTCGCCGAGGCCGATATTGTGGAGCCCCGCGCCGCCGTCCTTTGGCGGTTCTGCAAGCAGCGTATCGCAGGTCTGGCGCAGCATGGAGAGTTCGGCGTCGGACAAGCCGTTGGGCAAGACGGTGTAGCCGTCGCGGCGGTATTCGGACATGTGCCTCTCCCTTTTCGGTTCGATTCTAGGGGGCCGGGCCGCGCAGACTTTCCGATTTTCGACCCCCGCGTCGGAAATGCGTCATGTGGGAAAGAAAAAGGGCGCTCGAAAGCGCCCTTTCCCGGTGATGCAAAGCCGATCAGTTCAATTCGTTGGCGCGGATAGCGTCCAATTCGGCTTCTGCTTCGGCCACGGCCTCAGTCAGGGCGTTGAAGATTTCTTCGCCGCCATCGACGTTTGCCTTGAACCAGTCGAAGACAGGGGCCGCCGCTTCCTTCAGCGCCTGCTTTTCGGCGGGCGTCGGCACGTAGATGTCACCGCCACCGGCTGCGAAGTCCTGATAGGCCTGGATCGACTTCCGCTTGGGCGAAGCGAAGGTCGCCTGCTGTAGCTGATAGAAGCCATCGACCACGACGCGGCGCAGGTCTTCGGGCATGGACATGAACTTCTCGTTGTTCATGAACCAGAGCGCGCCCATGTAGGCGTGGCCGTCCAGCGTGATGTACTGCAGGCCCGCGTCTGGGAATTTCATGCCCATGATGTCAGTGATGCCGTTTTTCGAGCCTTCGACAACGCCCGTCTGGAACGAGGTGAAAAGCTCGGGCCACGGGATCGGCGTGGGCGATGCGCCAAGCGCTTTCACCAATTCCTGCGGCAGGTCGGCGACCACGGTCCGGATCTTCAGGCCTGCCATGTCGGCGGGCGACGTGATCCGCTTTTGCGTGTTGGCGAAGTTGCGCCAGCCGCCGGTGTTGCCCACCGTCATCAGGCGCACGGCACCGCCGGAGGTTTCTTTCACCATTTCCTGCATCTTGGTGATAAAGGGCGAGCCGTTAGACAATGCATGTTCGGCCACGCGGTCGTCCGCCATCAGATAGGGCAGGTCGAGGACCTGAACGAAGGGAAAGACGTTGGCTGTGCCGCCGGATGTCTGGATGACTACGTCGATGTTGCCATCGGCCACACCGGCGAGGCATTCCGACCCGTTCGAGCAAAGCTGCGTGCCGATGAACAGCTCGACCGCGATTGCGCCGTTGGAAGCCTGTTCGACGTAGTTCTTGAAGACGATCAGACCGTCATAGTCTTCGTCGTTTTCATTCGAGTTGGCCGTCGCGCGCAGCGTGAAGTCCTGCGCCTGCGCCGCAAGGCTGGACCCGGCAAGCAGGGTCGCCACCATCAGCGACTTGGTTAGTCCTTTCAGCATGTTATTCTCCCTATTGAACGTTGCTTCAGGTTATTCGACAAACCCCGTCAAACGCGGGATCGTCATGGAAATCGCCGGGAAATAGGTGATCAGGAAGATCACGAGTATTTCGACGGCAAGAAACGGCAGAATGGCCTTCGCAATGGTCTCGACCTTTTCCTTCGAGACCGAGGACGCGACGAATAACACCAATCCCATGGGTGGCGTCGCAAGGCCAACGGTCAGGTTCACGCTCATGATGATGGCGAAGTGGACTGGGTGGACGCCGATGTCGGTGAAGATCGGGCCTAGGATCGGCCCCAGGATGATGATGGCGGGGCCTGCATCCAGGAACATGCCGACGATGAACAGCAGGATGTTGATAAGGAACAGCAGGATATAGGGGTTCTCGCTGAGGCTGAGGATATAGTCCGCGAGGATTTGTGGCGCGTAGGAAAGCGAGACAACGGTTTTGAAGGCCATCGCGGCGCCTACCAACAGGAGGACCACGGCGGAGGTCATAGCGGAACGGCTCAGAACTTCGGGCAGGTCTTTCAGCGTCATCGTGTTGAGGACGAAGAAGGCGACGATGATTGCGTAGAAGACGGCGACGGCGGCCGCTTCGGTCGGGGTGAAAACGCCCAGAAGGATGCCACCGAGTATCAGGATAGGGGTTTGCAGCGGCACGACGGCGCGCTTGGTGACCGTGCGGAAGTCGGGATCGACGGTCTTGCGGAGGCTGACAAGCAGTGCGTGCGCAGCGATCACACTGACAGCGAAGGTGCCCCAGACCATGGCAGCGCTGGCGCCTTCGCCACTGGCAAGGCCGGTCGTGCCGCGGAAGATCGCGAAGATCAGCCAGCCGACATTCAACCGCAGAAGAACAAAAGAAACCCAGTGTTCCCTCGGCGTCAGCGTCTGGCCCTTCTTTACGATGCGTTCCGCCTTCGGCAGGTCATAGCGATTGGCCAGCAGACGGACGACCAGCATCAGGCCAAGGCCAACCAGAACGCCGGGAACGATGCCCGCCAGAAACAGTGCGGCGACGCTTTCGCCCATGACGTAGGCATAGATGATCATGATGCCCGAAGGTGGAATGATCGGACCGATGACCGAACTGGCCGCCGTGACTGCCGCCGCGAACCGGCGGGTATAGCCTTGACGTTCCATCGCCGGGATCAGCATCGAGCCTAGGGCAGAGGTGTCGGCGACCGCCGAGCCGGAGAGACCGGCGAAGAGCATGGACGACAGGATGTTCACATGAGCGAGGCCGCCTCGCAGGTGGCCCATCAGGGCCTGGCTGAACTCGACCAGGCGTTCGGTGATGCCGCCCTTGTTCATCAACTCGCCCGCAAGCATGAAGAACGGGATCGCCATCAGCGGAAAGCTGTCCATCCCGTTGTAGACGTTGCGGTAAAGAAGCGTGATGTCCTTTTCCTGCCCGCTCATCCAAAGGAGGATGCCGGGGGCCGCCAAGAGACCGAAGAAGACCGGCAGGCCGATCATCAGGAAGATGAGGAAGACGGGGAGGAACCAGATCAGCATGGACTCACTCCGCCATGATTTCTTCTTCGGGCGGGGCCAGGTCTTTGACTCTGCCGCCCAGAAGCGTGATCAGCGTGCGCAGGATCAGTTCGATGTTGACGATCAACAAAAGGATGACACCCACCAGAAGCGAAAGCATCATCCACCAGCGCGGCACGCGCAGCCATTCCGAGAAATCGAGTGTTGTGGGAATGTACAACGACGCGGTCGCGAACTTGGCGGAGAAGCCCGTGATCTCGCCCCAGCCGATGGGCAGGGCGACGGCCAGAACCGCGCCAGAGATGACCAGCAGGAAAAGCGACAGGATGGCACCGATGCCTTTTGGCAAGGCTTCGACAAGCATGTCGATGGCCACGAAGCCGCCACGCCGATAGGCCATAGGGGCCATCAGCCCAGTCATCCAAAGCATCATGAAGCGGGCGGCTTCGTCCGGCCATGGCAAGGCGTTGTTCAGCACGTAGCGGAAGAAGACCTGTGTGAGGATCGCCAATACCATCAATCCGATGGCCACGATGGACACCCAGCGCCCGATCTTCAGGACAATGTCGTTCCACGTTTGGAACGGCCAGAGTGCCGCATGCAGTATCGCCAAAGGCGCCTCTCCTCCCTGTGTCCCGATGTGTTTCCCCGGGATTCCCTTTTACCTTCGGGCTTTAAGCCCTTCCTGTAAAGTGCGTGCGACCAGAAGATTGCTTGGTGTTCCGGGGCAATTCAGTGAATTGTTTCATGATTGATACATACGGATCCGTCGTGACTGGAACGTTTCATCGGGCTTGAGCCCCGCGCTGTTTCGAATTGCTACACCTCTGCTGCGCCCCGCCGAATTTTGTCGTTTCAGCGCCGTCGCTCCTTGGCTATTGTTCTTCGGCATGGAATTCCTCGACTACGGGCATAACCCTTGGCTGGTCGCGACCTCCTTCGTTGTGGCTTTGGTCGCCGGCGCAGTCGGGCTGACACTGACGAAGGATCTGTCGCAAAAGACCGTCACGCAACGCAAGCTTGCCATCGCATTGGCGGCGATTGCGCTGGGTGGAGGCATCTGGTCGATGCACTTCGTGGCGATGTTGGGGCTGCGCCTGCCGATCCTCTTTTATTACGATGCGGCGATCACATTGGTCTCGGCGCTGATCGCCATCCTGATGGTTGGGCTGGCGCTGGTGCTTCTCCATTTCGCCGCTCGTTCCAAGGGCATCATCATTGCCGCAGGGACCATCGTCGGAGCAGGCATTCTTGTCATGCACTACGTCGGCATGGCAGGAATGCAGCTCTGCCGCCCGGTCTACACGGTCACCGGCGTGATCGGGTCCTCGGTCCTTGCCATCGGGCTTTGCATCGTGGCCTTCGGCGTTGCTTATGGCGAGCGGTCGAACCGGAACATTATCATTGGCATGCTCTCCTTCGGCACCGCGGTTTTTTCGGTCCACTTCCTAGCGATGGCGGGAACGAACTTCGTGGCCTTGCCGGACGTACGTCATTTCGGACCCTTGATCAGCAACGAGACCATGGCTCTCGGTGTCATCCTGTCGAGTTTCGTCATTTTCGGCGCCTTTCTGTGGGTTGCGTCAACTCTTCTGATGTCCACCGAAGCAAGCGCTCCCGCCCCAGCTCCTCCCTCCGAAATGGAACCGCACCCAAAGGTTCTGCGCGTGCCCTGTGAAAGAGACGGCGGCAAGGTGTTCGTGCCCGCCAACGACGTGGCCTTCGTGCGCGCCGACGGACATTACACCCAAGTCTACACGTTGCAGGACCGGCATTTCTGCGTCTGGCCGATCACCGAGGCGACAAAGCGGCTTCTGCCGGACGGTTTCGTCAAGGTGCATCGCAGTTACCTGGTGAACCCTTCAAAGGTGGATCGCTTCGAGAAGTCGAAGGACAAAGGCCGCTGCACCTTCGGTGCGGCCTCTTTGCCGCCGGTGCCGGTCAGTCGCTCTCATCTGAAGGACGCGCAGGCCGCTTTCGGCTGAGACACCGGCGCAACTCGTGCAGCCGGCGGCGCAACTCGTGCAAAACCCTTGCGATTCGGCAGTTTGCGCGTGCCCTTGTATACAGTGGCGTGCAGCCTACCCTTAGCCAGAATATTTGCTTGAGGGAGGAAGAGCAATGATTCCAGCAGCCTTCGAGTACCACCGACCGACAAACATGGACGGGGTGCTAGCTGTACTTCAGGAACACGGTGATGACGCGCGCGTCCTTGCGGGCGGGCACAGTCTCATCCCGATGATGAAGCTCCGGATGGCCGAGGTGCCGCACCTGATCGACTTGCAGGACGTGGCCGGTCTGAACGATATTTCCATCAGTGGGGACACGATCTGGATCGGCGCGATGGTCACCCAGCATGACATCATCGACCATGCCGGCTTGGCTGAAGCCGCACCCATCATGCGCGAAGCGTCGTTGCAGATTGCAGACCCGCAGGTGCGCTACATGGGCACGGTCGGCGGCAATGTCGCCAACGGCGATCCCGGCAATGACATGCCGGGGCTGATGCAGTGCCTCGACGCCTCCTACACACTGGTCGGTCCGAATGGTGAGCGTAGCGTCAAAGCGCGCGACTTCTATGAAGCGGCTTATATGACGGATCGCGATGATGACGAGGTCCTGACCGCTGTCAGCTTTGCCGCCCCCGCCGGCGGATATGCCTACGAAAAGCAAAAACGCAAGATCGGAGACTATGCCACCGCTGCTGCCGCCGTCTTGCTGGTGAAAGAAGGCGGCACCTGTTCCTCGGCTTCGGTCGCCATGACAAACCTCAGCGACACGCCCATCTGGTCGGAAGCTGCGGCGTCGGCTTTGCAGATCACGTCGGTTGACGAGGCCCTCATCGAAGCATCGGTAGAGGCGATGCTCGGCGATATCGACCCGACCGAGGACAACCGTGGCCCCGTAGAGTTCAAACGCCATGCAGCCGCCGTGATCCTGCGCCGCGCCATTGTGCAGGCCTGGTCGCGCGCCTGAGGGAGGAAACATCATGGCAGACAAGATGCACATCAAACTGACGGTCAACGGCGAGGAAGAGGAATTCCTGGCTGAACCGCGCGAACTTCTGATCCACACGCTGCGCGAGCGGCTGGGCAAGACCGGACCGCACATCGGGTGCGAGACGTCGCATTGCGGGGCCTGTACGGTGACGATGAACGGCAAATCGGTGAAATCCTGCACGGTCTTCGTGGCTCAGGCCAATGGCGCAGACGTGACAACCATCGAAGGCCTTGGGACGCCTGACAGCCTTCACGTGCTGCAGAACGCCTTCAAGGAGCATCACGGGCTTCAGTGCGGCTTCTGCACGCCCGGCATGATCACGCGGGCCTCGAAGTTGTTGGAGGAAAACCCCAACCCGACCGAGGAAGAGGTGCGCTTCGGCATGGCCGGTAACCTCTGTCGCTGCACAGGCTATCAGAACATCGTGAAATCCATCCTCGCCGCCGCGGCCGAGATGAATGCAGCCAAGGAGGCCGCAGAATGAAGGACGAAGTAACCACCCGCGAAGACCGCGTCGAAGCGCTGGGCGGCATGGGCTGCAAGCGCAAGCGGGTCGAAGATGCGCGTTTCACGCAAGGCAAGGGCAACTATGTCGACGACATCAAACTGCCTGGAATGCTTTTTGGCGATTTCGTGCGGTCGCCTTATGCCCATGCCCGCGTGAAGTCGATCAACACAGAGGCCGCCATGGCTCTGGATGGCGTGATCGCTGTTCTGACCGCAGCCGACCTCGAACCGCTCGGTCTGCATTGGATGCCGACACTGGCGGGCGACAAGCAGATGGTGCTGGCCGACGGCAAGGTGCTGTTCCAGGGCCAGGAGGTCGCCTACGTGGTCGCCAAGGACCGATACATCGCGGCGGATGCCGTTGAACTGGTTGAAGTTGAATACGAAGAACTCCCCGTTCTGACCGACCCGTTCGAGGCGCTGCAGTCGGACGTGGTCTTGCGTGAGGATCTGGAACCCGGGGCGGACGGCGCGCATGGTCCGCGCAAGCACCACAACCACATCTTCACTTGGGAAGCGGGCGACAGGCAAGCGACCGAACAGGTGCTGGCCGAGGCCGACGTGGTGGCCGAAGAAGTGATTTATTACCACCGCACGCACCCCTGTCCGCTGGAGACCTGCGGCTGCGTGGCCAGTATGGACAAGGTGAACGGGAAGCTGACGCTTTACGGCACATTTCAGGCGCCGCACGCCATCCGCACCGTGGTCAGCCTGATCTCGGGGATTGAAGAGCACAATATCCGTGTGATCAGCCCGGACATCGGCGGTGGCTTTGGCAACAAGGTGGGCGCCTATGCGGGCTATGTCTGCTCGGTCGTCGCATCCATAGTCACCGGCGTGCCCGTGAAGTGGGTCGAAGACCGGATGGAAAACCTGATGACCACGGCTTTCGCCCGCGACTACTGGATGAAAGGCAAGATCAGCGCGACCAAGGATGGCAAGATTACCGGGCTTTGGTGCCACACGACGGCGGACCATGGCGGCTTCGACGCTTGCGCCGACCCCACCAAGTTTCCGGCGGGCTTCATGAACATCTGCACCGGATCCTACGATATACCGGTGGCTTATCTGTCCGTTGACGGGGTCTATACCAACAAGGCGCCGGGCGGTGTCGCCTACCGCTGCTCGTTCCGGGTGACCGAGGCGGCCTATTTCATTGAACGCATGATCGAGGTTCTGGCGATCGAGTTGGGTATGGATGCCGCCGAATTGCGCCGGATCAACTTCATCAAGAAGGAGCAGTTCCCCTATCAGTCGGCACTCGGTTGGGAGTACGACTCGGGCGACTATCACACCGCGTGGGACAAAGCGCTTGAGGCCGTGGGCTACGAAGACCTGCGCAAGGAACAGGCCGAACGCATCGAAGCCTTCAAGAACGGCGAGACGCGGAAGCTTCTGGGCATCGGTCTGACCCACTTCACGGAAATCGTGGGCGCCGGGCCGGTCAAGAACTGCGATATCCTCGGCCTTGGGATGTTCGACAGTTGCGAGATCCGTATCCACCCGACAGGCTCTGCGATTGCGCGCCTCGGCACGATCAGCCAGGGGCAGGGGCACGCGACGACGTTTGCGCAGATCCTTGCAACCGAGATCGGCTTGCCGGCCGACTCGATCACCATCGAAGAAGGCGACACCGATACTGCGCCTTACGGGCTCGGCACCTACGGGTCGCGCTCCACCCCGGTGGCAGGTGCGGCAACCGCCATGGCAGGGCGGAAGATCCGTGCCAAGGCGCAGATGATCGCGGCGTATCTTCTGGAGGTGCACGATGACGACGTGGAGTTCGATGTGGACCGTTTCGTGGTCAAGGGCGCACCCGAGAAGTTCAAGACGATGAAGGAAATCGCCTTTGCCGCTTACAATCAGGCCATTCCGGGGATCGAACCGGGTCTGGAAGCGGTGAGCTATTACGATCCGCCCAACATGACCTATCCCTTCGGCGCCTATATCTGCGTGATGGAAATCGACGTGGACACGGGCGAGCATGAAATCCGGCAGTTCTATGCGCTGGACGATTGTGGCACCCGGATCAACCCGATGATCATCGAAGGCCAGGTCCACGGCGGCCTGACCGAGGCGCTGGCCATAGCAATGGGTCAGGAAATCGCCTATGACAAGATGGGCAACGTCAAGACTGGCACGCTGATGGACTTCTTCCTGCCAACGGCTTGGGAGACGCCTAACTACACCACCGACCATACAACGACCCCGTCACCCCACCATCCGATAGGGGCCAAGGGCGTGGGCGAAAGCCCGAACGTGGGTGGTGTGCCGGCGTTTTCGAATGCGGTTCATGATGCCTTCCGGGCCTTCGGGCTTCGGCAAAGCCATATGCCGCATGACCACTGGCGCATCTGGAAGACGGCACATGATCTGGGCCTGCACGGGTAGAGGTTTCGGATTTCGCGTTCCGCGAAATCCGACCAACCCGGGGGGGGGGGGAACCCCCCCCCCCCCCCCCCCCCCCCCC